>CAXSGV010000110.1:5414-15719 GCA_964236615.1 uncultured Polyangiaceae bacterium | reverse complement strand
GGGGACGACAAGGCCGACGAGGTAGTCCACCTGATCGACGGCTGGGCGACCCAGGACACCCACCACACGATCAACGCCTTCGAGATCAACCCCGGCGGGCTCCTCTCGATGCTCGAAGGGGGCGACCTCGACGCTACGATCGAAGCGCTCAGCGCGCTCGACGATCGCCGCACCGTCGACCCGGCGGTGATCGAGCGCCTCGCCGCGCTCGTGGCCGCGGATCGTCCGCTCGTGTTGCGGCGCGAGGCGCTCGCTGCGATTGCACGCGTCCACGCGACCGCACTCTTGCCCTTGGTCGTCGGTCTGCTCGACGACCCGCAGCTCGCAAACGACGCCGCGGCGCGGCTCTCTGCGTGGAAAGAGGATCGCGTCGGCGCGGTCGCAGAGGCGATCGAGCATGCGCCGCCGGAGAGCGCGCGTCACGTGGCCTCCGCCATCTTCTTGTCGCCGCCAGGTGGAGGGCAGCACCTCGTCGTGCGTCTTCTCTCGCACGCCGACGCGACGGTGCGCGATCGTGCGTCGCGCGCGGTGGCATACCTCGTCGGCGGTGGCGCACGTCCTCCGTTGGCGCGCGCGTTCGTCGAGCCCATCCTCGATCGCGAGATTGCCTCCGCCTACCGCCTCTACGCCGTCCTCGGCGGCCTCGCGAACGACGACGGCACGCCCGGCGACTGGGAGATCGATCCCGCGTTTTCGTTTCTCGCCGGCGAGATCGAGCGAAAGATTCGCGGCGTGCGGCAGCGCATGCTTCGTCTCCTTGGTCTGATGGGGAACGAGCGCGTGGTTCGTGCGGTCGAGTTCGGGCTGCGCAGAAGCGGTCCGAACGTCGACGTGAAGGTCGCCGAGCTGCTCGAGATGGCGCTGCCCGCCGCGATCGCAGCGAAGGTCGTCCCGCTGTTCGATCGTCTGTCGCTCCGCGAGCGCGCCGGCGTAGCCAAGTCACTTGGCGTCCTCGCCGAGGACGCACTGAAGGATCCGCTCTCCGCCATCCTCGCGCTAGGTGACGCCCACGTTCGCGGTGCTGCAATCTACACCTATGGTGAGCGCTTCAAAGAACGCTTCCCCGCGCTGTACGATGCCGAGGCCGCCTTGCTCCCCCTCTTCGAGCGCATGACGTTTCTCCGCAGCGTGCCCCTCTTCGGCGAGCTGTCGGGGGAGGATCTGCGGTCGGTCGCCGAGATGGTCGAGGAGGTCGAGCTCGAGTCGGACCACGTGATCTTCCGCAAAGGCGATCCGGGCGACGACTTCTTCCTCGTCGTGCGCGGCAGGGTCTTGGTCAAGGACGGCAACAAGGAGCTTGCCGCGTTGGGCGAACGTGAGTTCTTCGGCGAGCTCGCGGTGCTCGATCGAAAGCCCCGCAGCGCCGACACGATCACGTCCGAGCCCACCGAGCTTTTGCGCCTACGCGCCGCCGATCTCGCCGAGCTCATGGCGCGTCGCCCGCAGATACTCGAAGAGATCCTGCTCGTGGTCGTCCGTCGGTTGCGCGCGCTGACCGAGCACCTGAATCAGTAGGCAATCGGCAGTTGCGCCGATCCGGATCTTCAGGGGCACCCGCCCTTGCCGGCGGCCGGCGAGGGCATCGGGGGGGCCACACAACCGAAGTCGAACATGTCGAGCAGCGCGCTCGCGTTCGCGTCGCGTGCGGTGAGCGCGGGGAGGTCGTGGAGCAGCTCGATGAAGCGCGTGATCGAGGTCTGGTCGCTGACGACGTGTGAAACGTGCCCGCGCCGCGCATAAGGCGAGACGACGACGAGCGGGACGCGAACGCCGAGGCGATTGAACTTCGCCTGGCTCGGCGCCGCGAGGCACGCCTTCGGTGGCGGCACGTGATCGGCAAGCCCACCGGACTCGTCGTAGGTGAAGATCACGGCGAGCTTCGACCACAGCGGGCTGGCTTGGGCGGCCTCGTAGATGATGCGGTTCCACGCTTCGCCGCCTTGCACGTCAGCGGGCGGGTGCTCGTCCTGCCCCTTGCCCGGATCGACGAAGGTGACCTCCGGCAACGTGCCGGCCTTGAGCGCGGCGAGGAAAGCGGGGAAGCGCGCGAAGCCAGCGTGCGTGCTCGTCCAGCCGATCGAGTCTTGGCGCGGACCACCGTCGCTGTAGACGCCGTACTTCACCTTGGCGGTGTCGAGCGCATCGTAGATGGTCGGGACCGTAATCGCGCGCTCGCCCGTGTCGGTGACGCCGTCGGACGTTGCCGCATAGAGGTAGTCGCGGTTCGCCCACGTGCCGCCGAGCGCCGAGCCGTGGTGGTGATCGGAGAGCGACCAATTGCGCGCGAGCCACCAGTAGAACGGGATGTCGGTGTCGTCGAAATAGCTCATGACCGAGTGACCGTCGTCACCCTTAACGGCGGCCGACTTCACGAAGCCATCCATGGCGCCGTTGTTCCACCCGGCGAGCATCGCCGTCTCCTGGTGCGGCGGGCTGCCGACGTAGCAGCTCGACGGCGCATGAAACGGAGCGACGGGCTTGTTCGTCGCGTCGAGGTTCTTGAAAGTGGCCGGCCAACCTTCGACCGTCTGCCCCGGCACGGTGAGCTTGCCGAAGTAGTGATCGAAGGAGCGGTTTTCCTGCATCACGACGATGACGTGCGTGATCGGGATCTGCGCGCGCGCCGTGGCGTCGATGCCGAGCGTGTCGGCCACCTTGGCGCCCGCCGCGAACTTGCAGGCTGCGCGATCGGCCACCTTGGGATCGGCCATGGGTGGGGTTGGGCACGTCGCGCCGTCGACGGGGATCGAAGGGACATCCGCCGTCGCCGCGTCGGCTAGTCCGCCATCCGTGGCAGCGTCCGCCTCAGCGGGCGCGTTGTCCTCACTGCTGCAAGCGGTCACGAGGGGAAGCAGAAGAACGATGATCGACTCTGCCGCGCGACGGCTCGCGAAGCGCGCGTGAAGACGAAACGACATGGCTCACGCGGGTGCAAGATGTGGCCCCGCCGAGCACGCCACCGATTCGCTTCTAAATAAGCCGTTGTGCGCACTGCGGGTGGACCTCCGCGCGGTCACCCTGTGGGGTCCGCATCCCGGCGCCCGCGCCGTTCATCGCGCGCCGCCGCGAGCAGCGGCGCCCGTCTCCAGGCGGTTCAGTGACTCTTGTACGTCGCTGGCATCGCCGCGAGCCGCGGCCGAGCGGGGGGCGAGGCGGCGACGGCACGCGCGATCGGTCGCACCGCCGCGGGATGCGTTCGGCACGCGAGCGTGTCGGGCGCGCGCGCTTCGTCGAGCTCGATGACGGCCTCGGGTTGTGGAGGGGTCGCCGCAAGCTCGTATGCAGCGGGCGCGCGCTCGGCCGGATCGACGAAGTGACTGGCCACCCGAAGATCGTCGTTCGAGGCCGTGGGGGTGGAGATCGCGCTCGCGAGCGCGCTCGTGCCGATGCAGAGCAGGAGCCCGCCCGTCGCGCCGAGCGCAGCGAAGGGGGCCCAGCGAAGCACCACCCGCGCGGCCCGTGCGAGCGGGGATGGCTGCAGCGGCAACAGCTCGAGAACGAAAGCCTTCGGCTCCGCCACGCCGAGCATCAAGAGCGTCGGATCGACGTCGACCTCGGTCGTGGTGCTGGCGAACGACTCGTGCACGACGACCTCCAAAGCATGGAGCGGTCCATCGCCGACGGTCCTCGACCGCGTTCAGCAGTGAACGAGCGCCCGAAAAAAGTAGCCATCGTGTGCGGTGGTGCCGGTCGTTACCGGGCGCCGGCAGGTCGCGTTGTCAGGGCGCGCGATCCAGCGCGCGTGGAACGAGCGTGGCCTTCTCGATGCGATCGAGCTTGAACTGGCGCGCGTCGTCCTTCGCGAGGTCGTGGCAGTTCAGCAGCGTTTCGCTGCGCTCCATGACGATCGACTTCAGCCGCACGCGTCGTGTCGTGATCACCTCGTTTGCGCCGCGGTAGACGAGCTCCATCTCACGCGACTCGAAGAGCGCTTCCTCGAGCACTTGCCGCACCTCGGCCTTTCCGCCGCGAGCGGGCACGCCGATGAAATCGAGCATGCGCGTGAGCCGCGCGAGCTCACGCTGGCCCTGGGTCGGAAGGGCGCCACGCACCTTGTCGAGCGCGCTGGCAAGCGTGCGGTCGAAGGGAAGGATCTTCATGTCCGTTGCCCACCGCCCGAGGGTGACGAGCAGCGCCGCCTCGCGCGTCGTGAAATTCACGGGCGGGAGTGAGTACGCCCGGTCGAGCGCGTACCCGCCGCCGCGACCGCGCTCCGCTTGAATGGGGAGGGACGCGTCACGGAGCGCGTCGAGGTCGCGGTACATCGTCCGCACCGTCACATCGAATCGCTCGGCGAGCTGCTCCGCGGTGATGCCGGTGCGACGTGCGCGGAGTGCCTCGGCGAGGGCGAAGAGGCGTTCGGTGCGACGCATCTACTAAACCTGACATCCTCCTGACGGGATGAAAAGGCGAGATCAGCGCTGCATCACTTTCGCCAGCTCGAGCGCGTGGCGGACCGCTTCGTCGGTCATGTGGGCGCGCGCTGCAATCTCGGTACGCGTCGGGGCGCGGCCGAGCTCTTTGGCGAGGGCGCGCGCGGTCTCGAGCACGGTCCTGAGCCGTGCGGTGCCGAGTGCGGCTTCAGGCTCGCCGACGGTGCGACCTTCGGCTTCGAGCGCAGCGACGATGGCGTCGATCTCGTCGGTCGACACGGCGCGGGTTCCGATCGCTTCGCCGAGCGCGTCGAGGGAAACGTGACGCGCGTCGACGCTGGCAGCGAGGAGCTCCACCACGATGGCGCGCAGCGGCGGACGGAGAGGCGCCATGTTCGCCGAGCGTAGCTTGGAGTCCACGCCTCTGGTCGACGTGCGTGATGCGCTCAGTTCAGGCCGGCCTTCTTCAGTCGATCGTTGCGGTCCGCCATTTGCGCTTCGCGGTTGCGGTGGGCGACGAGGACGTCATGCGCCATCTCGAAGTACGCAGCGCTCAGCTCCTTTCGTTCGTGCAGGTAGGCGTCGCCGGCTCGTGGGTCGGCATCCATGAAGCGCAGCTCTGAAAGCGCGCCCTCGTCCAAGGTGGCTTGCTCCCTTTCCCAGACGAAGACGCTCTGTGAATAGCAGCGGCCTCGGCCCTCGGTCGGCGCGGCCACGTCGATCTTGACGACCGATGACGCTTCGGATTGGAGCTGCAGATCGAACACGGAGACCGGCCTGAAGCCGGCGACTTTTTCGCTGCGCAAATCCATGCCGGGCCAGAGGAAAAACGCGTGTCGACCCGGCGCAACGTCGGCGGCGAACGCCGTTCCCCCGGACAGGTTTGCGATGAACTTTCCATTTTCGTCGACCACGACGGCATGATCGGAGGTGTCACAGGCACTGGCCGGGCGGACGAACACGACGCGCGCCATCCCAGGGGTAACGGGGCCGAGCTTCCCATTCGCGCGCGGGGCCATCGCCGGTGCCATCGGGTGCGCGCACCCTACGCACGCCGCAGCAAGGACGAGCACACCGAGCGCAGACCTCATTCCGTGCGTCATGGCCCAGGCGTAGCACACCCTCGTGATGCGCTTCGTCGGGAGCTCCCGAGGGCAATTTTTGCGGCGAGAGCGTTCCGAGCGCCAAATCCGTGCTCGAAATTGGACATTTTAGGAAAAGGTAGGACACGAGCCGACATCGGCGATTCTGTGTGCTAGGAAGGTCCCAACAAAACGACGCGTACATCTCCCCGCATCGTCCCCCTCCCCAGGAGCCTTCCCATGAACCGTCTTTCGTCCCTCTCCGCGACCTTCTGCCTCGCTGCCGTCACCGCGCTCGCAGGCTGCAGTGGAGCGAGCACCGCGGACGACGACCACACCGACGACCACTACTCGTCGAATCAGTCGACGCTGCTCATGTTCGAGTTCGACGGCGAGCTCGTCGGGTCCGGTGGCGCCTTCGGCGATGCGAAGAGCCTCATCAACGACCAGATGCTCTACACGATCGGCCACTTGAATGAGCACAAGTCCGTCGGTCGCCTCGACAAGCTCGAGCTCACCGACGTGAAGACCACGCCGGACGCGAACGGGCTCTCGAAGATCACGTACCACGCGAAGCTCCCCGTCTCGTGGGGCAGCAAAGAGAACCTCCCGACGAAGTACGACTTCACGCTCCCCCGTGACGCGAGCTACGAGGGGCAGCAGAAGTTCACGAGCACGTACATGCACTCGTGCGTCGAGTTCGGCGCGCACGACGTCGATGCCGGATCGATGTGGTACTACTACCGCCCCGGAAAGTCGGGCTGCACGCTCGCCGCCGGCGACGTCGTGAAGATGACGGCGAAGGTCTCGAAGTCGCCCGAGAACACGACGGGCAAGTACCCCGAGTACAACAAGGTCTGGGAAGACAACGCGCTCAACGTCGTCGCGATCTTCGGCAAGTACGAGAAGGGCTCGACGAGCGACGTCGGCATCGACGGCTTCAACAACTTCGTCCGCGCCGCGTCGGCTGAGCTCCGCAACTACAAGCTCACGACGACGCCAGCCAACGTCGGCGACGCGCCCGGCAGCAAGAACCCCGACGTGACGCTCTCGGCCACGCTCGCCGATGGCAAGACGGTCACCGTCACCGCGCTTCTCGTCGACGAGATCACGAGCGCCACCCCCGCGTTCTGGGCTCGCTACGAGTCGGTGTCCGGCTCGGCCGACATGATCTCGTACAACGGCCACGCGGGCCTCGGGCAGAACGTCCGCGCGCTCGCGCAGCGCGGCAAGTGGGTCAAGGGTCAGTACCTCGTTCTCTTCATGAACGGCTGCGACACCTTCGCCTACGTCGACGGGTCGCTCGCGCAGACGCGCGCCCGCATCAACACCGACGACCCGACGGGCACGAAGTACATGGAGTTCGTGACCAACACGATGCCCTCGTTCTTCTCGTCGATGCCGAACGCGTCGATGTCGCTCTTCAAGGGGCTCATGGATCACAAGAACCCGAAGACCTACGAGCAGATGTTCGACTCGGTCGACGACTCGCAGATCATCCTCGTCACCGGCGAAGAGGACAACACGTACACGCCCGGCGGCGTCACGCCCCCCACGCCCGACGCGTGGGCCGGTATCGACGAGTCGTTCACCGTGAAGAAGGCGGAAGAGAAGCGCTTCACGACCGAGACGCTCCCCGAAGGCACCTACACGTTCACGCTCACGGGCACCGGCGACGGCGACCTCTACGTCAAGGCCGGCACCGAGCCCTCGACGACGTCGTACGACTGCCGCCCCTACAAGAACGGCTCGAGCGAGCTCTGCTCGGTGTCGCTCACCGCACCGGGCAAGCTCTCGGCGATGGTCCGCGGCTACGGCGCGACCAGCGACGTGAAGCTCGTCGCTGCCAAGAAGTAACTAGTCCGCCTCAATCGAGCTCAGTCGCCGCTCGCGTCCTTCTGGGCGTCAGCGGCGTCTGCGCTTCCATCACTGCCGTCTTTGCCTGCGTCTTTACCGTAGGGACCTTGACCGTTGTAGACCGGGTCGCTGCACGAGCCCGTGCCGGCGTAGGTCGTCTGAACCGGCGGGCTTTTGTAGACCATCTTCTTGCAGCCGTGGATGTCGTCCACGATCTGCTGCTCGCACATGTTGTCGCAGAGCGCGCCCTTGCTGCAGTCGCCGTCCTCCTGGTAGCCGCCGATGTTCGCGCAGCCGCCGGTGCTCGGCTCGCAGCACCCGCCTTTCGCACCGTCCTTCGTGGGGGTGGGGGTCGTTCCACCGTCTCCGCCGGCGTTCACCGCCGAGGACGAGCAAGCCGTGGCGAGCGCCGCCGCTGCGAGGAGACCAAAGAAGGACAAGGCGAGTCGTCGCGTTTGCATGCTCCACGCAACTGCAGCGTGCATGCCGTGTCGGTTTCGCGCGAAACCGGGCAAAAGCCCGCGCGTGGTGTGCCACTCCCGCGGCACACGCAGGACGCCGTCACCAGTAGACGTTCGCCGGGAGCCCCGCGCGCAACCAGACGGCGTTGCCAATCATGTAAAAGACGACGAGCGCGCTCGCCATGTGCGTGAGCAAGATGCAGTCGTGCGGTGTGAGCCCGCGCTTGTAACGCGGTCGGTAGAACACGAGCTGAATGGGCGGCGCAGCGAGCATCAAGAGCTCGCGCGCGCCAATCCATTTCATCGCGAACCCGAAGACGATGACGCCGGCCGAGAAGGCGAGGAGCGCATCGATGATTTGCCGCGCGCGCTCGGCGCCGTGGACGACGGGGTAGGTCGGGACGTTCTCGGCGCGGTCGCCCTCGATGTCGCGGAGGTCGTAGAGGATCTCGAAGGTGAGCTCGTAGGGCACGAAGAAGAGCGCGAGTGTGACGATGCCCGGCCAGCCCATCAGGCGCGCCTGGGGATCGACTGCGAGCGGGTACACGAAGCACGTCAGGACGAAGAGCACCGACGAGCCGAAGTTCTTGAAGAAGTAGATCTCCTTGAATCGGCTCAGGCCTTTCGGTGTCGGAACGACGTCGTAGTTATAACCGAGCCCAATCGCTTGCACGGCGAGGCGCCACGGCGTGAGCCCCGGACAAAGCACGTGCCCAACCACGAACGAAACGAGCATCGCGGTGAAGCACGCGATGGTGAGCACGCGCTTCTTTCGTGCGACACGCTCGGTGCCGGGGATCTTGTTCTTCAGATCCTCTTCGATGTCGGTGACGCGGTTGAGCAGGTTGATGAAGAACCAGTCGAGGCCGACCACCGGCGCGATGAACCAGTAGTACTTCCCCGTCATCAGCCAGCCGAAGGTGACGGCCGCGACCATCGCGACGAGCACGATGTGGTAGCGCGCGATCGCGAGAGCGTCGCTGACCGCGCTGCGATCAGCCACGAGCGAGATCGCGAATACGAGCCGGTGTCTTCTTGAAGGGAATGTGGCGCGCGTGATCCTTGAGCCAGGGCACGAGCCCCACCGGCGGAAGGGCGCCGCGCGTGAGATCGAGGTGCTGCCCGAGGTCGGTCGCAATGGCCTCCGCGGCCATCCATCCCGAGCGCACGGCGCTCTCCATCGACGCGGGAAAGTCGGTCTTGATCCAGTCGCCAGCGAGCAAGAGCCCTTCGATGCCGGTGCGCGTGCTCGGCCGCAAACTTTCGGTGCCGGGCGCTGGCGCATGAATCGCCATCGGGATGCGGTTCACGACCGCGTGGCGCACGGTGGCCCGGTGCGCGTCGGGAAGAAATTCGGCGATCTCGTCACGCGTGCGGAGGACGACCTCGGCGTCGGTCATTTTTCCGATGCGATCGGAGTAGATGATGTTGCTCGCGATGACCGACGGACGCTGCCGCCAACCGCGATGGATGTTCGAGAGATCGTAGAAGTCGCAGTTGAGATCCTGCTCGCGGAACGCGCGCGCCCAGAACTGCAGAGGGCCGAGCTTGCGATCGAACCAGAGGAACGTGCTCACGTACGGAACGGGAGCGAACGCGTCGAGATCGCCGAAGGGCGCGTGGTCCGCCGCCCAACTGGGACGCGCGAGCCTGGCAAGCGCCTGCGGAGGAAGCGCCGCAACGACGAAGCGCGCCTCGATGGTCTCGGTGCTGCCGTCGGCGTTCACGATCTCGACGCCGGTCACGCGGTCGCCCGCGCCCATGAGCGACGTGGCGCGCGTGCTGGTGCGTACCTCGCCTCCTGCGGCTTCGATCAGCGCGCGGCACTGCGGTGCGTAAAGATCGCCGAGCCCGCCGTCGGGGAAGCCGACCTGGATGTCGGCGTGGCCGATGAGATGACGGTAAAAGCGAATGAGCGCGCCGGCCGAGCACTTCTCGAGCGGCACATTCATGATCGCCATCGCGGTGAAGGCCCAGAAGCGCTGGATGAAGCGCTCGCTCACCTTCACCTCGCGAAGCAGATCGAGCGCATTCATCGCGTCGAGGCGGAGGATGCCAGCCTCGTCGATGGTTGCGGCGAGCTCGACGAGCGGCCAATTCGAAACGAGATCGAGCATGCTCGTCTCCGGATCGCCGAGGAGGCTCGGCACATAGTGGTACGGCGGCGGCAACACGGATGCGCGGATCGGAACCTCGCGCTGGCCGTCGACCATGGTGAGGAAGCGGCCGTTCTTCTCCCAGACGATCTTGTCACGCGTCCCGCACAGATCGAGCAGCCGCATCATGTTCGGGTAGTGGTTCAAGAAGATGTGCGGCCCGATGTGCACAGGGTCGCCCGTCTTGGCGTCGATCCAGCTCCGCGCGCGACCGCCGAGGAGACGCGCTCGCTCGAGCACGACCACCGAGAGCCCCAGCTCGCGCAAACCGACTGCTGTGGTGAGGCCGGCGAGCCCACCGCCGACGATGACGACGTCCTTCTTTGCGCTCACGCGCTTTTCATACACCGCGCGAGGCTTACGAGGCGCGCGTTCC
>CAXSGV010000110.1:0-5404 GCA_964236615.1 uncultured Polyangiaceae bacterium | reverse complement strand
CATAGGCCCGGGCGCGAACGACGCCGCGCTCGGTCAACGGAACAATCCGCGGGACGAACCCCGCCTTGCGCAGCGTCCCGACGAACTTGTCGGCGGGGTACCCACTCCACACCGCGAGCGAGCCGCCCTCGGTGAGCGCACTGTGCGCTGCCGCGAGCCCCGCTTCGGCGTAGAGCCGCGCGTTCGTGCGGAAAGAAGCCCAGCCAGGGCCGTTGTCGACGTCGAGCAGGATCGCGTCGACGTCGCGCTCGCGCGCAATCACGTCGGAGACGTCACCGACCACGAGCTCGATCCGCGTATCGTCGAGGACGCCCTCGGAGATATGCGCGAGCTCGCCGCGCACGAGCGCTTCGATGGCGTCGAGCTTCTCGACGACCACCACGCGCGTCGTTGCGAGGGCGACATCCAGGACTCCGCGGGCCGTCGCGCCGAAGCCAAGCCCGCCGACGATCACCGTCTGCAGCGGGCGCTTCGTCACGTCCTTCGCGAGCCGTCCGAAGGTTCGCTCGGTCTCGAGCGCGGCGCTCGAGAGGAGCACCACGTTGCCGAGCAGCACCTCCGAGACATCACCTTTCGTACGCAGGGTGAGGCGATCCTTGGGATCGCCAAGCGGGCGGACAGGCAAGGGGAACGCTGCGGTGAATCAGTCGGTGCAGGGGATGTTGTCGTAGCGCTCGTCTTCCGCGCCCTGATCCTTCGCCTCGAACGGCGGGATCTCGTCATCGTCGCTCAGCTCCGGTTTGCTCTCCGTAATCGCTCGCATGATGTCTCCTTCAGCAATTGGCGTGCCCTCCCGCCATATGTGCACGCGTCAAAATCGAAGTCACATTTTCGGAGAGCGTTAGGGGGCATTCTCGACGGATTCGCGAGAGCGATTTCGATGACGCAACGCGGTGGGTGAAACGACGCACCAGGGCGTGAATGTGCGTACGCGGAGACCCCCCTCCAACCGCGTCACCCAATCGACAGCGCTGACGGAAGGATGGACTTGATGACTGAACATGGTGCCAGTACTCTGAGCCTTCGTCGTTAGCACTGCCCGCAACGTCTCCCGCTCTTCTTCTAAGAGGTCACTCTTTTGGAGAGCCAGAATGGGGTTTCCTCATGGATGAGAAGAACAACAAGTCGAAGGCTATTGAGCTCGCTGTCGCAAGCATCGAGAAGGAATACGGAAAAGGCGCCATCATGCGTCTCAAGGACGGCCAGTCCTTCCACCCCGAGGTCCCGGTCATTCCGACCGGCAGCATCGGGCTCGACCTCGCGCTCGGCATCGGCGGTTACCCCCGCGGTCGCATCATCGAGATCTACGGTCCGGAGTCGAGCGGCAAGACGACGCTCACCCTGCACGCGATTGCCAGCATGCAGCGCCAAGGCGGCGTGGCCGCGTTCATCGACGCCGAGCACGCCCTCGACCCCACTTGGGCCCGCAAGCTCGGTGTGAAGACGGACGAGCTCCTCGTCTCGCAGCCCGACTTCGGCGAGCAAGCGCTCGAGATCGCCGACATGCTGGTTCGGTCCGGCGCCGTCGACATCATCGTCGTCGACTCCGTCGCCGCGCTCGTGCCCAAGGCCGAGATCGAAGGCGACATGGGTGACAGCCACGTCGGCACCCAGGCGCGCCTCATGTCGCAAGCGCTTCGCAAGCTCACGTCCACGGTCGCGCGCTCGCAGTGCCTCCTCGTCTTCATCAACCAGATCCGCATGAAGATCGGCGTCATGTTCGGCTCGCCCGAAACGACGACCGGCGGCAACGCGCTCAAGTTCTACGCCTCGGTTCGTCTCGACATCCGCCGCATCGGCGCGATCAAAGAGGCGAGCGCCGTCTCCGACAAGAAGGATCCCGTCGTCGTCGGCAACCGCACGCGCGTGAAGGTCGTGAAGAACAAGATGGCGCCGCCGTTCCGCGAGGTCGAGTTCGACATCCTCTACGGGCAGGGCATCTCGCGATCGGGCGATCTCATCGATCTCGCCGCCGACATGAACCTCGTCGAGAAGAGCGGCGCTTGGTACTCCTTCCAGGGCGAGCGCATCGGGCAGGGGCGTGAGAACGCGAAGACCTACCTCGAGGCCCACCCCGATCTCATGGAGAAGCTCGAGCAGATGATCCTCTCCAAGCACGGCATCAAGCGGGGCCCCGCGCTCGGTCTGAACAACGGCGCAGCAGCTGCGGCTGCAGCAGGCCCCGACGGCGGCGGGCCAGCAGAAGAGAAGCCGAAGCGCGCAGCGCAGGCCGCAAAGCCTGCTAATTAGTTCTCTCGTTGAAGCTCTACATCATGCGCCATGGTCCGGCGGAGGACGACTCCGCCACCGGGCGTGACGCCGATCGCGCGCTCACTCCGAAGGGCCGCGATCGGGTCCGCGCCGTCGCCGCCAAGCTCCTCGCCGACGGCGAAGTGCCGAGCCTCATCATCACGAGCCCGCTCGTTCGCGCCAACGAAACGGCCCGCATCGTCCGCGAGGCGTGCAGGCTCGAAGCACCGCTCGAGCTGCGCGACGAGCTTGCTGGCAACGGCGTCGCCAAAGAGGTGGCGCTCGTCACCGAGCTCGTTCACGGCCCCACACGCCGCTCCGATCCGAGCGTCATGCTCGTCGGCCACCAGCCCGATCTCTCCGAGCTCGTGATCGAGCTCACCGAACGCGCTGTCGCCTTCGACAAGGCGATGGTCGTCGCGATCGACGTCGCTTACACGTCCGGCGCGCCCACCTACGAGCTCCGCTTCGTGCTCGATCCGAAAACCCTCGACTACCGAGCCCGCTGAGGGAACGCTCGACAAATGGCCGCCCGCGTCGTCATTGCCGGAAGCGGGCAAGCCTTCGATGCAGAGCTCGACGACGACCTCCTCGAGGTCCTCCAGCGAAACGGTTACCCGATCTCCACGTCGTGCGGCGGCATCGCCTCGTGCGGGCTTTGCAGAATCACGGTGCTCGAAGGCAAAGACCACCTCACGCCGATCAAGCCCGCCGAGCTGGGTCACCTCGGCAACGTCGCGAAGGTCATCGGGCTTCGGCTCGCCTGCCAATCGAAGGTCGTCATCGAGGGCGACATCGTCGTGCGGGTCCCCGAGGTCGAGGACGTCGAAGAGAAGAAACGGAAGAAGGCCGACCGTTTGCGCGCCGAGCGTCGGCCCATCCGCGCACAGAAAACCGCGCCTCGCACCCCCATGGCGGACAGCTCAACCCCCAATGAGGAGTCGCCTCCGTCGGCGCGCCACGTGTCGCGCGCTCCACAACCCGACCTGATCGAGTGGCGTCCGCGTGTCTTGCAAAGCACGCACGACACCAACGCGAGCATCGCGAACCGAACCGCGAAGAGCGACGACGCGAAGCGCGAGCTCGAGGGCGACCTAGAGCGGGAGCCAGAGCCCGACCCGAATTCCGGCGGTCAGCCGACCTGACAGTCAAGGAATTTCCCCCGATCCGGCACCTTCGCGTGTCGGCGGGCGGCTCGCACCTTTCCCTACCGCAAAAGCCCCCTTTAGGGGGCGGCGGACCCCACGGTCAAGTCCTCGATAAGAATGGTGAAAATGCCATTCCTTGACAAGCCGTACCCCATCTCCTACCGCCAAGAGACCACTATGGGAGCCCGGAGCGTTCTGACTTTGCAGCCGACCTCCTGGCGTTCGCCGCCACCGCGGGGGAAGGCCCTCGCCGTCCGGCCCATGGGCGCGACCGCGTTGCGTCTCCCCGAGAAGATCGGGGCGCACCTCACCCATGTCTTCCCTGTCGACTCGCCGCGCATCTTCGTCCACGAGGGTGCCCGGCAAGCGCTCGAGCGCCGGCTCATGGCCGCGTTCCCCGGACCGGTGAGCTTGTCGATCACGGACAACCGGCACTCGATGATTTCGCACTCGTGGCGGCAGGGCATGCTGCGTGCGCGCATCCACCACATGTTCCTCGACGCTCCGCCGAGCATCGTGCACGCGCTCGTTCGCTACGTCGCGCACGGCGAGCGCGACGCCAGCGTCCGCATCGGCAACTACATCGAGGCCAACGGGTCGCGGCTGGCGCGCCGGTCGCGCAGCCTCCAGCTCGTCACGAGCGGCAAGCACCACGACCTCTATGGCATCTTCCAGGATCTGAACGACCGCTACTTCGACAACGCCGTGACCGCGCTCATCACGTGGGGCAAGCGCATGCCGCGCCGGGTGGGAGCGAAGCGCACCAGCATCAAGCTCGGAAGCTACGCGCAGAACGAGCGCTTGATCCGCATCCACCCCGCGCTCGATCGCAGCTGGGTTCCGCGCTACTTCGTCGCCTTCGTCGTCTTCCACGAGATGCTCCACCACGTGGTTCCGGCCCGTCGCGGCAACGAGACGAGCGGTCGGCGCGACCTCCACCCCGAAGAGTTTCGCGAGCGCGAGCACGAGTTCCGTCACCACGAGCGCTCTCTCCGTTGGGAGAAGCAGCACATCGGGCGGCTCCTCAGAGCGTAGAACCGGTGTAAACAGGGGGCATGCGCGTCGTCCCTCGGGTCTCGTTCGGCATCTGGCTCGGCGTTTGGGTGGGTGGCGGCGCGGCTCTCGCGGCGTGTGGTGGCTCGAAGGCACCCGCGGATGCGCCGTCGACATCGTCGTCGGCCGCGGCCCCGACGGCCAGCACGCCCAGCACCGTCGCCTCTCCGCAGGGTGGCGCGGCGAAGGCCGAGCGCCCCGTCGCGGCCACGTCGCAGGAGGCCACGAGCCTCATCGACGACGCGCTGACCGCACGCCAGAAGGAGATCGGACGTTGTGTCCTCGAGGCACGCACGCGGCGGAACAACCTTCATGCGGAGGTGGTTCTCGAGATCGGCATCGATCAAGAAGGCCAGCTGATCGGCGTCAAGAACGCGAAGGGCGCTCCACCCGATCCCGCCCTTCAGCAATGCCTGCTCACCGCTCTCAAGGACGCGCCGTTCCCGCGCAGCAAGGCCGGCGTCATCACCGTGAAAAAGAACTTCACCGACCAGGTCTTCTACCCGTGACGCTTGCGCCTCCGCGCACGCTCGCTTTCGCCCTGCTCCTCGGCGCTGCGGCGGTGGGCTGCGGGTCGTCGACGCCCAAAGCGGTTGGCTTGTCCGACAACACCACCGCGCTGGTGAAGAAGGTGCCCAAGCCCGCGGTCGATGGCTCGATCCCCAAACCGCCGCCGAGTCACGTGGTCGCGGTCGTGCCCGAGCGGACGCTCGGCCCCTTCGTCGCGCGGCGTGGGTCTGCCTCGCTCGCGGCCTACGTTGCGGGTGGCGAGCAAGGAAACCGTCGCCTCGTCACCGTTGCCCTCGGCGACGGCGGCGAGCCCAAAGGGCAGCCGCGCGCGATCGGCGCCGCACCAGGGGAGACCAACGCGCTCGTCGTACGCGCGACCGGCGGCGAGCGTGCCGGCTTCGTCGCGGCGCTGACGGCGCTCACCGATCGCGGGGGGGAGTCGC
>CAXSGV010000109.1:10698-15767 GCA_964236615.1 uncultured Polyangiaceae bacterium | reverse complement strand
CCCGAGCGCAACGAGCCAGCTCATCCCAGGCAGGTTGATGTCCATGATGATGACCTCGGGATGCTGCGTGCGCGCGATCTCGATGCCCTTCTCGGCCGTTGGTGCCGACACGAGATCGATGAAGTCGAACAGGCTGACGACGTCCTTCATGAGCGTGACATTCGCGGGGTTGTCCTCGACGTAGAGAACGAGGTGACGACCCGCGACCGAGACGCTTTCGACTGCACTCGGCGCGGGCGGCGAGCTCGACCTCGAGGCCTCGGCAGGGAGCTCGACCCAGAAGTCGGAGCCCTTTCCCGCGGCGCTGCGAAACCCGACGTCGCCGCCCATCAACGCGGCGAGGCGCTTCGTGATGACGAGCCCGATCCCCGTGCCCTCGATGGGGCCCATCTCTTGGCCGGCGCGCTGGAACGGCTGGAAGATCCGATCTTGTTGGTCGCCGGGGATTCCTACGCCCGTATCGGACACGACCACCCGAACGCGACCGCCGATCATGCGCGAGGCGGTGAAGGAGACCCGGCCGTTCGTGCGGTTGTACTTGATCGCATTCGACCCGAGGTTCAGCAGCATTTGAGCGAAGCGCGTGCGATCGGCGCGCACGGTCAGCGCTGGGCCGTCGATCAGGATCGTGATGCCGTTGCGCTCGGCCATCGGCTCGAGCGTGCTCCTCACCTCGTGAAGGACCTCGGCGACGCTGTCGGGCTCGGTCGAGATCGACACCCCCCCGGCTTCGATACGCGACAGATCCAGCATGTCGTCGATGAGGTGGAGAAGGTGCTCGCCGCCTTTGAGGATCTGCGCGAGGCGCTCTTGGTGTCGGCTCGACAGAGGCTCGTTCTTGTCGCGCTGTAAGAGCTGAGCGAACCCGAGAATGGCGTTGAGCGGCGTCCGGAGCTCGTGGCTCATCGACGAAAGAAACTCGCTCTTCGCGGCGCTCCCGGCCTCGGCCGCGACGCGTGCGTGACGCAGCTCTTTCTCCTCGCGCCTGCGCTCCGTCGTGTCGCGGATCGTGGCTGACACGAGCAAGCCCTCCGGTGTCTCCACGGGGCTCAGGCTAATCTCGACGTCGAGCTCGGTGCCATCTGCGCGGAGGCCGAACAGGGCCATGCCCGAGCCCATCGTGCGCACCGTGGGCTGACGGAAGTAACGCGCGAAGTGCGCTGCATGTGTGCCTCGAAACCGCGCTGGCAGCAGCATGTCGAAGGTCTGGCCCAGCAGCGCGGCGCGCGGATGGCCGAAGAGCCTCTCGGTCTGACGGTTCACGAACGTGATCTTCGCGTCGCGCCCCACGACGAGCGTCGCGTCGGGCGCGGTATCGAGAATCTGGAAGTACTGTGTTTCCGAGGCGCTCACCCTCAGCTCCCCGCGTCCGGCACGACATAACCGAGCTCGGACGCCACCCACCGCATCACGTCGTTCGCCGTCACGACGCCGACGACCTGCGCTTGCGGCGAGACGATGGGCACCTCGAGAAGGGAGTCGATCGCCATCAACGCGATGGCGTAAGCGAGGGGCGCGTCGCTCGGAAGCGAGTGCACGACGGGCGTCATGATGTCGCCCGCCGTCTCCGTCGCGAGCCGCATCGCGCCGACACGCAGGATGTCGGTCTTCGAAACGATGCCGAGCAGCCTCCGCTCGTCGTCGACGACAGGCACCGAACGAATGCGATGCGCGAGCAGCAGCGCCCCGACGGTCTCCGCTCGCGTGTCCGCGCGAACGCAGATCACGGCCATGCCCATCACCGCCTGAACCTCGACCCGGCGCGCGGCCGCGAGACTACTGTCGGGCGCGTCGGTCTCCGCCCGCGAAGCCTCAGGCGGCCGGCAGGCGACCGTGGGGCTAAGCGCAAGCGGTCGCGGCAAAGTCTCGACATGGTTGCAATCTGCACATGTGCCCATGTCGACGCTGTGCTGCCGCGCCGGGCAATAGGCGGTGAGATCGATCGTCGTCTCGCCGTTGGCGTGAAGGACGGTGCACCTTCGCGCTGGGACGTGCTGCAGCGTCGGGAGCTCGTTCATGGTCAAACCCGAATCAGGTTCGAGCCGACCTCGAAGCCTGACGCATTGTCGTAATGGAGACGTCCGTGCGCGTGACGCGTCCCGTGGCGCTCGCACCAGAGCGTGCGTCCATTCGTTTGCCGTTGGGTTACGACGCACGCCGCGCACGGCGGCTCGATCTCCGGCGCCGCCGCCGCGTGATCCTTCGCGCGCGCGACGTAGACCGGACAGCCGGCCTTCCTCATGACCTCCTCGGTCACCGACCCGAGAAGCATGCGAGAGACGGCTCCACGGTCGTGCGTTCCCAGAATGATCGCATCGGCCTGGAGGTTCGCCGCCAACTGGACAATCTCACGCCACGGCACGCCCGCGTTGATGTGGAGCGTCGGTTTCTTCCCGAGGCCGGACGCTTCGCACGTGCGTTCGAGAAACGCACGAGCCGCGTCGATCGCAATGGCGGCCGCCATCCCCGTAGCTGGGGGTACGACGTGCACCATGTGCACCTCCGCCCCGGGAAGCGTCATGAAACGCGCCGCGATGGCCGCGGCGCGAAGAGAAGCCGGCGAATCGTCGACGGCCAGGAGGTAAACGGAGCGCGCGGAGGTTTCGAGGTCCATGTTCATCCTCCGTTGCGAGCCTCGTGCCGCTTCGCCCAGGCCCAAAGAGCGAGCTCGCGGCTCCTCACGCGCGAAACTCCCGCGCTCGGCCGCAAACGCTTCGCTACGGACTGGGCAGCAGGTAACCCATGCGGCTAGCCATCCACCGCATCGCGCAGACCGCGGTCACGACGCCGACGACGACGCCCTCGGCATCGACGATCGGCACCGCATGGATGCCTTCGAGGGCCATCAACGCAATGGCGTGGGTGAGGCTCGCGGCGTCGGGAAGCGTATACGCGAGCGGCGTCATGACATTGCGCGCTTGGAGGTCGGGCCGCGTGAGCTCCCACCGCTCGCGCACGAGGTCGGCGCGCGAGATCACCCCGATCGGGATCCCGTCTTCTGCGGTGACCGGCACGACCGAGGTTCCATGCGACTCGAACAGAGCGGTGATCTGGCTGAGGGACGCGCCCGCCGTGACAGCGACGACCGACTCCATGATCTCGTGCACGCGCGTGCGCGCGGCCTGTTCGGTGAGATCACCTCGCGGCTTGCGCACGGGGGCGTCCACGCTGCACGCGATCGTGGAGCCCGACGCCGCAGGGTTTCGTGGAAACGTCACGCACCGCGCACACCCCTCGCACCGCCTCGCCGGAACGGCGCGATCGTCGATCGGGCAGTGGACGGTCAGAAGCACGTGAGGCTTTCCCGTCCCGAGCACGGTGGTGCGGTGGATGGGCAGCGTCTGCGTCGCCGACGGTTCGATGGTCATCCAGCGCCCGTCTGCAATCGATGCGCCCGCTAGAGGTCGGCTCGAAACCGCGCGTGCGAGCGCACCTTCTGCGCGCCGCCGCACTTCGTTCGTGGCTTACGACGCAGCTATTTGCGCGATGGCGGCGCGGCGCCGTACTCGTGCAGCCGGTACTGGATGGTTCGCGCGCTGATGTCGAGGACGTTCGCGGCCTTCGTCGTCGAGCCGTTGACCGCGTCGAGCGTGGTCAGAATGGCGTAGCGCTCGATCTCGGCCATCGTGGCACCGGGGATACGCACCGCGCCTTGCGTGACGGGCATGGAGTCGAAGGGCAGTGCGTCCGCCTCGATGACATCGCCCTCCGAGAGAACGACGGCGCGCTCGATCGCGTTCTCGAGCTCGCGGACGTTGCCAGGCCAGCGATGCTGACCAATCTTCGCTCGTGCCGCCGTGCTCAGCTTGTCGATGATCTTGTTGTTCTCGCGCGCGAACTTCTGCAGAAAGTGATCTGCGAGAACGACGACGTCGTTCGCCCGCATGCGCAGCGGCGGCATCTCGATGTGAACGACATTCAGGCGGTAATAGAGGTCCTCGCGAAAGCGTCCCTCGCGCACCTCATTGGCAAGATCCTTGTTCGTCGCGGCGATGACGCGGACGTCGACCTTGATCGATTCGTTGCCGCCAACGCGCTCGAAGGTGCGTTCCTGCAGCACGCGCAGGAGCTTCACCTGCGTGAGCATGGGGATCTCACCGACCTCGTCGAGGAAGAGCGTGCCGCGATCGGCTTGCTCGAAGCGACCCACGCGACGCTTGTCGGCCCCGGTAAAGGAGCCGCGCTCGTGCCCAAAGAGCTCGCTCTCGAGAAGTGACTCGGCGAGGGCCGCGCAATGCAGCGCAACGAAAGGCTCCTTTGCGCGCGGCGAGAGCTCGTGGATCGCGCGCGCGAGCTCGCCCTTGCCCGTGCCGCTCTCGCCCGTGAGCAGAACGGTCGCGCGCGACGCGGCCACTTGCCGTGCGGTGCGGTAAACGGTCTGCATCGCGGGGCTAGCGCCAACGAGGCCACGCAGACCATCGCCGTCACGATCACGAAGCTGCCGGCGAAGGTTCTCCGTCTCGGCCTGGAGCGCACGACGTTCGAGAGCGCGCTCCACCACGAGGAGCAGCGCGTCGAAGTCGATCGGCTTCGTCAGATAGTCTTCGGCACCGCTGCGCATCGCGCGGACCGCCGCCGTGACGTCGGTCGAGGCCGTGACGACGATCACCGGGATGTGCGGGTTTTCGGCGCGCAATCGCCCAAGAAGCTCCATTCCGTCCATGCCCGGCATCTGCAGATCCGTGATGACGATATTCGGTGCACGCTCGGTCACGAGCTCCAGGGCGGCCGCGCCGTCCATCGCCACTTCGGCTCGGTAACCTTCCCCAGCGAGGAGCGTGGCGAGCGCGTCGCGCGCCCCCTCGTCGTCGTCGACGACCAACACACGCACCTTCTTTATTTCCGCCATGTCGCCCGGAGTCTACTCGCAGGAGCTGCAGAGCGCCGGTTCTCGTGTCGCGCGCTGAATCGCCTCTTGCAGGGGACGGCGTCATGGCAAGACTTCTGGTCGTCCTCCTCGCGGCCCATGGCGCTCTTCACCTCCTCGGCTTTTTGAAGTGGTCCAAGCTGACCGAGATCCCGCAGCTCGGCGGGCGAGATGTCGATGACAACCACCTCGTCCGCCGACT
>CAXSGV010000109.1:6633-10688 GCA_964236615.1 uncultured Polyangiaceae bacterium | reverse complement strand
CGGCGGGCGAACGCTGCTCACGCTGACACCTGCAACTGCGCTCGTGTTCGGCGGTCTTTGGCTGGCGGCGCTCGTCGTGCTGCTCGCGGCGGCAGGGCTCGTCCTCGCCGGAGTCGATCGATGGTGGGTCGTGGGCCTCGTGGGGATCGTGCTGTCGCAAGGGCTCGTGATCATGGCGTGGCCCGATGCCAAGCTCGGCTCCATCGCGAATGCGTTCATCGCAGTCGCCATCGTCGTCTCGGCAGCTCACATGAGGTTCCCCTCCTAGAGCGTCGCTTCCCATCCGGAGGCGTCGGGAGTAAGTACAAGTCTGCATACCGCTGCGACGGCGCATTCCATGGCAGAACAATCCAACCGGCCCGCGACCATCCTCGTCGTCGATGACAACGAGGCGAACCGCTCGCTCGCGCGGAACACGCTGGAGGACGAGGGCTACCGCGTCGTCTTGGCCAACGGCGGGGCCGAGGCGATTGCTTCCTTCGCGAGGGAGCAGCCGGACTGCGTGCTCCTCGACGTGCGGATGCCCGAAGTCGATGGCTTCGTGGCCTGCGAGCGGATTCGCGCGTTGCCGGGCGGGCCCGAGACGCCGATCGTGTTCTTGACCGCGCTCCGCGATGTCGACACGTTCGATCGCGCTCTCCGCGCAGGCGGCGACGATTTTCTCACCAAGCCGGTTCGGCCCACCGAGCTCGTCGTGCGCATTCAGTCTGCGCTCAAGCTTCGCCGCATGAACGTGGAGCTGCGCGAGCACTACGATCTTCTGAAGCAGCAACGCGACGATCTCATGCGCGTGCAGCTGCAGAAGGAGCGACTGACGGCCTTCGTCGTTCACGATCTCAAGAACCCCGTCAATTCGATGGACCTGCACGCGCAGATGCTGCTCCGCGCGAAAGGCCTGCCCGACGCCGCGCGCGACTCGGCGGCGCGCATCCGGATCGAGGCGCGAAAGCTCAATCGAATGATTCTGAATCTTCTCGATGTGAGCAAAGCAGACGAGGGAAAGCTCACACCGAAGGTGGTCGATCTGAATGTCCGTGGTCTCGTGGACGAGATCGTCTCCGAGCTCGATGTGAACGCGAGCTCCCAGAAGGTCACGTTGAAGGTCTCCCTTGGGGTCGACCGGTTCGGCGCAGACGAAGACCTGATGCGCCGCGTTCTCACCAACCTCGTCGAGAACGCCATTCGATATGCCCCCACCGGCAGCGCAGTGACGCTCGGCATCGCAGGCGTGACTGGCGGCACGGAGATACGTGTCGCCGATGCCGGCGTTGGGGTACCCACCGAAATGCAGGACAAGATCTTCGACCCCTTCGTTCAGGTCGACGCGACGAGCGAACGCGTCGTCGCCCGGAGTGGGCGCGGGCTCGGCCTCACCTTCTGCAAGCTCGCCGTCGAGGCGCACGGCGGCCGGATCTGGGTCGAGGACGCTGCACCAGGTGCCGTTTTCTGCGTGAGGTTGCCAAGTGCCGCGTGAGTCCGAAGCGGACGAGCTGTCATCCGACAAGTACCGGCAGATCCTCGACACGGCGCCTGACGCCATGGTCGTCGTGAGCCAGCACCGCAAGATCGTCTTCGTGAATGCCCAAACCGAGAAGATGTTCGGGTACCCGCGCCACGAGCTCCTCGGTCAACCCCTCGACGCCCTCATCCCCGAGCGCTTTCGAAGTACGCATGGTGGGCACGTCGACGGCTTCTTCGCACAGCCCGGCACGCGATTGATGGGATCGGGAATCGAGCTCTTCGGGCGACGCTCCGACGGGACCGAGCTCGCGATCGAGGTCAGCCTGAGCCCGGTCGGGAGCGACGACGGTTTTCTGGTATCGGCCGCGATTCGCGACATCACGGATCGCAAGCGTCTCGAGACCGCTGCCAATGTCGCCGCGGAGCGCCTCGCGAGCGCCGTCGAAAGCATTCAAGACGCGTTTGCGCTCTTCGACGAGCAGGACCAACTGGTTCTCTGCAATAGCGTTTACCGGCGCCTGATCGGCGACTCGCTATCTGGACCCTTGGTGGGAAGGCGCTACGCCGAGGTGCTCGAAGCGTGGGTGGAGACCATCCACTTCCCGGACGAAGCGAGCCGCGAAAAGTTCCGCAGCGAACGGCTCGTCCGACGTCGTGATCAGACATCCACCTTCGACGTTCGGATGACCGATGGTCGTAGCCTTCGCGTCATCGACCGTCAGACCGCCGAGGGCGGGACGGTCAAGACGGTTTGGGACCTCACGGAAGACGAGCAGAGGGCGGAGGAGCTTCGCCTTGCACGTACAGCCGCGGAGGCAGGAAGCGCAGCGAAGAGCGAATTCCTTGCTTCGATGAGCCACGAGCTGCGAACACCTCTCAACGCCGTTCTCGGATTCGCGCAACTACTCCAACGCGACAAGAAGGAGCGCCTCTCGCCGCGTCACCTCGAGCGCGTCGACCAGATACTGAGCGGGGGCGAGCATCTGCTTCGTCTCATCGACGACATCCTCGACTTGTCGCGGATCGAGGCTGGAGGCGTTTCGATTTCCACCGAGCCCGTCAGTCTTGCCGATGTCCTCGATGAAGCGTGTCGAAGCCTCGAACAGCTCGCAGTCCGGCTCCAGATCACGGTCGCGGTCGAGCCGCTTGCGCCCGAGCTCCCCATGGTTTCAGCCGATCGCACGCGTCTCGTTCAGATCCTCATGAACCTCGGGTCGAACGCGATCAAGTACAACCGTCCTGACGGAAAGGTCACGTTCACCGTCTCGACACCTTCCAAGGGCACCGTTCGCGTCACCGTTCGGGACACGGGGATGGGCATACCTTTCGAGAAGCAGGACAAGCTGTTTCAGCCCTTCCAGCGTGCCGGTCAGGAGACGGGGCCGATCGAGGGCACCGGAATCGGATTGGTCATTACCAGAAAGCTCGCCGGGCTCATGCGCGGCGATGTCGGCTTCGAAAGCACTCCCGGCGAGGGCTCGATATTTTGGGTCTCTCTGCCTGCTCACGAATCCGGTACGCAGTCGACGATCCCACCGGCTAAAGAGCCCAGTAGCGACACGCGACTTTTGGCCTCGGGCCATCGCGTCGTTCTGTATGTCGAAGACAATCCCGCCAACGTGACGTTCATGAAGGACCTTCTCAGCTCGTTCGAGAACATCCATCTCTTGATCGCGCCCACCGCGGAGATGGGAATCGAAATCGTGCGAAGTCGACGCCCGGAGATCGTCATCATGGATATCAACCTTCCAGGCATGAGCGGTCTCGACGCGCTCCGCGTTCTCCGCGCAGACGAGCACACGAAGGACATCCCCATCATCGCGCTCACCGCAGCAGCGTCCGACCGCGATCGGCAGCGAGGGATGCAAGCGGGCTTCTACCGCTACCTCACGAAGCCGGTCAAAGTGGACGAGCTCCTTGCAGCGCTCGAAGGTCTTCTCGAGGGCTCGGCCTAAGGAGCAGGCGTCTGAGGGACGGAGCGTTTCGCTCGCGTCCGAAGGCGCGTCGCGAAGCTCTCGAAGAGGGACGCTTTCGCTGGCTCATCGAGGCGCTCCTCTGCCCACTGGTACAGAAGGCGGTCCTCGCTTCGCGCGTGAGCGCGGAGCTCGTCGATGAACGCCCGGGCCGTGTCGAGCCGAAGTGCGTGAAGGTCGAGGGCGAGGCCGAGCTCCGTCAATCGCGAGCGAATGTGCCGATGCTCTTGTGTCAGCACGCGAGCGCTGGTCTCCGAAGCTCGATGAAGGTCGGGAATGAGATGCGCCTCCTCGGTTTCCATGTGCGCGAGGAGATCGGATTCGAACTCGGTCCAAAGACACGCCATGTCGTCGCGGTCGTTCGCCTCGACGGCCGCAAGCACGCGCTCGAAGAGAGCCTCGAGACGCGCGTGGTCGCCGAGGAACTTCTCTGAGATCGGCGCGGACGTCACGAGGGCCTCGGGTTTCACGAGTCGCCTCTCAGCACGATGCGTACCACCGAGCGCGCTTGGCGCGGCTCGAGTCACCTGCGGGTACATCGATTGCACGACGCGAACGTCGATGGAGCTTCACCGGATCCTCGTCGCGCTTGGAGTGGCGGTCGCAGCAGGCGGCTTGATC
>CAXSGV010000109.1:1143-6623 GCA_964236615.1 uncultured Polyangiaceae bacterium | reverse complement strand
AGCGCACGCGGGGCACGGCCACGACTTTGGTGGAATTCGGACGTTTCCGCTCCTCGCGGTCCTCGGCGTGATCGGCGCCGTTCTACGTCCCGCATTGGGTCTCGTCATGCTCGGCGGCCTCTTGCTGGGAGTCGTGTCCTTTTTGGCAATCTCGTACGTCGGAACGAACCCCAAAGAGCCAGGGCTCACCTCGGAGCTGGCCGCGCTCGTCACGTTCGGGCTCGGTGCGCTCGCGGCCACGCCGGAGATCCTTCCGGACGCGCAACGCCATCTTCTCGTCGCCGCCGTCGCAGCCATCACGATGGCGTTGCTCGCGATGAAAGCCCCTCTGCACGGGTTCATCACGAGAGTTTCGACGGACGACATCTACGCGACGGCCAAGTTCGTCGTGCTCGCCCTCGTGCTGCTGCCCCTGCTTCCGAATCGGACTTACGGCCCTCTGGACGTGATCAACCCGTGGAAGATTGGGGTGATGATCGCGCTCGTCGCGGGCGTCAGCTTCGCGGGCTACGTGGTCGCGCGACTGGTCGGAGCGGAGCGCGGCCTGCTTCTCACCGGCATCCTCGGAGGGCTCGTTTCGTCCACCGCCGTGGCGCTCACGTTCTCGGCTCGCGCCAAAGAAGCGCCCACGCTCACGCCCCTGTGCGCCGTCGCGATCGTTGCCGGATCGACGACGATGTTCCCACGCATCCTCGTCGTGATCTCGCTCGTGGATCCCGCGCTGCTCGCAGGGCTCGCGGCACCGCTCGGTGCCATGACCATCACCGGTTACGTGGTCGCCGCGCTTCTCTACCGCCGCGAGTCGACCCGGCTCAAAAGCGGCGCTGAACTCTCCCTTCGAAATCCCTTCGAGCTCAAGAAGGCCGTGCAGTTTGGGCTCGCCTTCGGCCTCACGCTCTTCATCGCGAAAGCAGCTCAAGTCTACTTTGGTCGCGGTGGCCTTCTCCTTTCGAGCGCCCTCGCGGGGCTGACCGACGTCGACGCCATCACACTGTCGTTGGCGGAGCTCCACCGACCCGCCGGCGGCATCGGTCTCGCTACCGCGACCGCAGGGATTGCTCTCGCGGCGATCGCGAACACGATCTTCAAGGCGGGGATTGCCTTGGTCGCTGGCGGGCGTGAGCTCGGCCTACGTGTCGGCGCGGCGTTCTTGATCACGCTGGCGGCGGGCGGGCTCGGGCTCGCGGCGACTCTTCTTTTTCGCTCCGCTCGTTGACGCGCCATGCGCGGCACACGCCGTGCACTCGCGAAGCGCCATGACCAACTATGCACACGCCGCCGTATGGCTCGATCACGCCGAAGCCAAGATCTTCAAGGTCGAGCCGGAGACGTTCGAGATCACGAACGTCCATGCTCCTCATCACCACGTGCACCGGCACCCGACGCACACGCGCGAGACGCAGCACCCTGCCGACGAGCAGCACTATTACCACGAGATCGTCGTCGGCTTGAAAGGCGCGGCCGAGATCTTGGTGCTCGGCCCGGCCAACGCGAAGCTCGAATTCATGAAGCACGTCCGCAAGCACGATCCGTTGCTCGAGCAGAACATCTTCGGCGTCGAAAGCAGCGATCACCCGACCGAGGGCGAGATTGCCGCCGTCGCTCGTCGCTTCTTTCACGACGCCGATCAGGCGCGCAAGAAGTCGGTGGTCTAGCTCAGCGCGGATCGCGGCGATCTAGCGCGTCATGCGCCGCGCGATCTTCTTCATCGTGCGCGCGACGCGCCAGCCATCCTCGTGAACGAGGAGATCGGTCACGCTGATGACGCCGACAGGCTGGCCGGCTTCGTTCACGCACAAGATGCGCGACTTTTTCTTCGATGCCATGAGCCTCTCCGCCTCGACGACGTCGTCGTCGGGGGCGCAGCAGACGATCTCCCGCGTCATGATCACCGACAGCAGGGTCTCGGGTGGCGCGCCTTCGGCGAGCACGCGCGTCGTCAAATCGCGGTCCGTGAGCGCACCGACGACGCGTCCATCGCGATCGCACACCGCGAGAAAACCGATGTTGTCGTCGCGAAGGCGGCGCGCGGCGTCGACCGCCGTATCCATCTCGCCGAGCGTGGAAACGGGGGAATGCATGATCTCGTCGCAGCGCATCGTGGTCCTCCCTCTCGTTCCTAGGGTCGAAGTCTCGCGAATGGTCACTGCAAGGCAAGCGCCACCGCAGCGGCGGCGATCGTCGATGGCACGCATCGTGGAGAGGGGGCACCCATGACCAGCGTTCGAGTCGTCGCGCTCCTCTCTCTTTCCGTTGTCTTCAACGCTGGGTGCACCGGTCCGGATGGCGCGGACGGCACCGTGGGCGCCGCAGGTGCAGCGGGCGCACAAGGGACGCCGGGGCCCGCAGGTCCGAACGGACCCAAGGGTGACGGCACCATCGGCGTCGACGGCGGTCTACCGACGTCGTGCCTCTCGCCCTGCCACGGATTCAACGGGATCGTCGAGCAGTGGAAGACGAGCACGCACTACTCGACCTTCATCTCGAACCTCGGTGGTGACGAGGTCAGCTCATGGACCGGGGCGACGGCGTGCGGCAATTGCCACGCGATCGACGCCATCAAGGAGCGCCTCGCTGGCGTGGTCACGTCGGGCGGCGGCGTCGTCGCAAACCGAACGAGCGGCGAGCTCAGCTACCGCAACAACGCGACGAGCGCGCTTGGCGAGGCCACGTACAAGGGCAGCGCGAAGGTCGCGTCAGTGAACTGCATCACCTGCCACGCGGTGACAAACGAGAACGATCCCCACAAGACGGGCGCCGCTTACACCGAAGGCGCGTTTCCGTTGCGCGTTGCCTCGGGGCCGAACGACCAGGCCTTCCTCGAGAAGAGCCCCGACACGACCGCTGTCACCGGCATGGCCGTCGGCGCGCGCGGAAGCGCGAATACCTGCATGTTTTGCCACAAATCACGCAAGGACGTGACGAACTACATCACCGCGAGCAACACGCTCACGAGCGCGAACTGGGGCCCCCACGAAGGCCCGCAGGCCGACATTTTCACGGGCAAGGGCGGCTACCACTACACGGGCAAGACCTACGGCACCTCGACGCACGAGCAGAAGCTCTCGTGCATCGACTGCCACATGCCGGGTAACGCGGGGAACGACAACCGCGCCGACCACTCGTTCTATCCGCAGCTGGCTGCGTGCACGAGCTGCCACGCGGGCGCGACCTCCTTCGACATCGGCGGAGCGCAAGGCGAGGCCGTCCTCAGCCTCCAGGAGCTCCAAGGGGCCCTCAACGCGGCGGGGTACCTCACACGTGGCGCGGTCGGCAGCCCGGCGCTCAGCGCCGCGGAGCTGGCCGACAAGCAGTTCGCGCTCGACAAGACGCGCGTCGGAGCGCCACCGTTGACCGCCGACCGGGCCGGTGCACTCTACAACTACCTCCTGATCGCCCGCGGCGGCGCGAAGGGCGTGCACAATCCGAAGTACGTGCGCCAGCTGACCTACGACTCGATCTTCGCGATCACGACGCCTGCGCTGCCTGCCACCCTGGTCCGTCCGCTCTGAGCGCGTGAGCGTCATCTCCTCTGGGAAGCGCGAACCGTTTGCGCGGGCCGGCAAGGCGTTCGCGCTCGCGGTGGGGGTGACTGTGCTCACGGCGCTCGCCTCGGTTTCGTGCTCGGAGGATCGGGCCGTCGAGCCGGTGACGCATCTCTCCGTGCACCCGACGGGGATCGCCGTCGTCGGGTCGCCGGATTTTCACGGAAAGGCTCTCCGCGCACGACGCTGGTCGCAGATGCTCGACAAGAACGATCCCGAGGCGTGTGGCCGCTGCCACGATGGGACGTTGTCGCGCCCCGACAAGGTGACCTTTGCGGCGCCCAACGCCACGGCATGCACGACCTGCCACGCGGAGCCCAAAGGAATCCTCGCGTGCTCGACCTGCCACGCCGAGACGCTTCGCGCCGGCGCGCACGCGGCGCACGTCACGCCATCGGCATCGCACGCCGTCGGGATCGCATGCAGCACCTGCCACCCGACGGTGGCTGCCGACGACGCGAACGTGATCGGCGGCTTGCACGGAAACGGCGCGGTCGAGATCGCGTTCGATCCGGCCGTGGTGCCGAACGAAGCGAGCTTCGATCCGCGCACGGGCGCATGCGCGGTCGCGTGCCACGACCGAAAGGGCAAGCGCCCGCTCCTCGCGTGGAGCGACAAGGGTCCGCTCGGTTGCAACGACTGCCACGCCTCGCCACCGCCCGCACACTTCGCGGGCCCGTGCACGTCGTGCCATCGCGAAGCGAACGCGGACGGAACCGCGCTCACCAAGTCTTCGCCTCAGGGGCTCCACTTCAACGGGCGCGTCGATCTCGGCGACGGCAGCGGCAAGTGCGGCGCGTGCCACGGAGACGGCGACAGCGCGTGGCCGAAGACCGGCGGTCACACCGCGCACGCGACGCAGCAGCTCGGCGCCGACGTCGCCTGCGGCAGCTGCCACGCGGTTCCGTCCTCGATCTTCGCGCCAGGCCACCTCGATGGTCAGGTGACCGTCGCGTTCTCCGGCGCCGCGCGCGCGCGCGGATCGCGACCCGCGTGGAACGGCACGAGCTGCAGCGACACTGCGTGCCACGGCGGTAAGCTCGACGTGGTCGCGACGCCCGTGTGGACAGACACGTCGGGCGCCGCGAAGGCCTGCGGCGCGTGCCACGGAATCCCGCCCACGGAGCAACATACGTCGTCGACCTCGTGCGATCGCTCGAGCTGCCACGGCGCGGTCGTCACCCGCGGGGCGAACGGGGTGCCGATGATCGACCCCACGCGCCGCGCGCTTCACATCAACGGCGTGATCGATCTCGCGGTCCCGTAGGCGCGTCTTCTCTCGGCGCCGGCCGGAAAGCTTCCGGGAAGCACGAGTGCGCATTGGAAGCGATTGCCATCCGATCGTCCTGCGTCGAGCCTCAGGCGGCAGCCCTCGCATATAGGGCCTGATCGCGATGGCAGCGAGCAGAGAAGCGCGCCGCACCGCACCCCGCTCGCACGAGCGCCAAAACTTGAATCCGCCGATATGCATGCGATCGCCTCCTGGCGCTTGTCGCCATAGGCGCGGATGCCCCGTTCAGTGAGATCCCGTTCCCCAACATCCCAACGCGTATTGGGCCGAGAGCGAAGACCCAATGGTCCCGGTCTCCGTCGTATCGGCGCGCAAGCCCTCGACCCCTGGGTCGATCTGGAGCTCGAGCTTCACGAGTGGTCGCGGATAGCGCCGAGAGCGCGTGAACGCCGAGCTCGCTGTCTCCCGGTGTCTCCCGGCCGACCACTTCAAGCGGCCGCTCCCTCGGCCTTTCGGCCTGAGCGCTCCCCACGAATCATGGAGCAATCTCAATCACTTGCCGAATACATGTGATGAACGCGCGCACGACGTTCGATCTCTGAGTCGTCTAGACAGCAAAGGAGCCAATCGTGCGCGCGATCGACATCGTACGGCGGCTGCGCCCGGCGTCGAACGCGCGCTCGGAAGTAGGCGATCCGTGCTAC
>CAXSGV010000109.1:0-1133 GCA_964236615.1 uncultured Polyangiaceae bacterium | reverse complement strand
CATCGTACGGCGGCTGTGTGCGCCGTGTCTTCAACGGGTGCATGCCGCCCGGTTGAAAGCCGAATGACGTTCGCGCAGATCTTCGACTCGGCTGACGAGTCTGCTCGATGTCTTGGCGAAGGCCGCCCGTATGCGACTTCAAGCAGTGCGGGAGGGTGGCGGCTCGTGCTGAGCGCACGTCCAAAGCTCGCTGCAAAGCGCACAACCTACGCGGACGATTACGAGCGCAAGCGCGCCTGTGAGCCGTGGCTGCTCGCGACGAATGTGGAGAAACGCCGCCGAGACGATCGTCGCGATCTACGCGAAGCGGATGCAGCTCGAGGAGTACTTCCGCGATGCAAAGAGCCCGCGCTTCGGATGGTCGCTCGATCACGCGCGATCATCATCGACACGTCGGTTCGATGTTCTGCTGCTGCTGCTGCTGCTCGCCGCGCTGGCGTTCGCTGCTGTCGTTCTGATCGGCGCCGCCGCTGAACTGACGGACTCGAGCGCCGCTTTCGCGCAAGCACGCAAAAGGCCCGTGCGCTCTCCGTCTCACGTTGGGGAATCTCATTGTGCGAAGCCTCGAGCTCGCGCGCATTCGGCTCGGCAGCGTCTGGAAACATCTCAAGCAGCTTCGACGAATAAACGCGGCGCTATTCCCGAAGTTCAAACTCCCGCGATCCGAGAACCGAAACGTTTCGCTGCCTCTCGCGCACGATCTCTTCTGCGTAGATTGCGGCTGGAATGGAGCCCGCTACGGCTGGCCGCCCTAAGATTCGTGGGGATCTCTCAGCCTTTCGGCGCTTGGGCTGTTTTCCGCCTCCAGCGCGAAACGTCAGTGACGTCCTCGCTTCACAAACGGATGGAAACGAAGGCGACGTCTCTCTGATTTTCTCGGAGCCGTGCCGCTAGCGTGGCGACTGCCGCCAGCCCGGCGACTGCCGCCAGCCCGGCGAGGCCTGCATCGAGCGATCGCGAGAGGAAGACCATCGGGCGGACGCGTGGAGCGTTTTAACGTGAAACAACGTGACGCGGGTTGCGCGAACGAACCTCTCGAGTAAATTATGCCCTAGTCAAGATGGCGACAAAGCAGCCCCACGCGCGACCACGAGCACGCCGCCCGAAGCGTGGCGAGCAGCTCGAGCTTCCGG
>CAXSGV010000108.1:15515-15789 GCA_964236615.1 uncultured Polyangiaceae bacterium | reverse complement strand
GGTCGCCCTCGCCTCCGAAGCCGACGCCATGCGCCTCGACGTGCTGGCCGGGCTCGGCGGACGCACCGCGGTCGACAACGTTCTCAGGGCGAGCGAGCTGCCGGTCGCCGATCTCGCGTCAGCCGCGAAGTCGAGCGGCGGCGTGCGCTCGGCCAGCGATCTCGAGATCGCCCGCTCGGGTGGCGTCGTGCATCCGGGCGGGCGTCGCGATCTCGCGAGCATTGCCGTCACGCACGGTGGCGAGCACGGCACCGCCGGGCCCGGAAGCGGCAAC
>CAXSGV010000108.1:13049-15505 GCA_964236615.1 uncultured Polyangiaceae bacterium | reverse complement strand
GAGCGTCTCGTAAGTGTAACTCGCGCCGACGGCATCGCGCGCTGGGGCCCGGAAGCGGCAACGCCGGTCCTTCGTACGACGTCGAGATGGGCGCGCCCATCGCGACGGCTCACGTGAGCGGCGCCGAGCGCGTCGTGGCGTCGCTCAAGCCGAAGTTTCGTGCATGTTACAACAAGGGTCTTGCGATCGATTCGAGCATGGCAGGCAGCGTCACCATCGTGGCGAAGATTGGCCCGAACGGCGAGGTGACCTCGGCCGATCCCAGCGGCGGTGGTGGCCTCTCGCAGGACGTGCAGGCGTGCCTCGCGAAGGTGGTGCGCAACGCCTCTTTCGACGCCGTCCCTGGCAGCGGGGCGACGCTGCAGATACCGGTGAAATTCGTTCAGCAGCGCTGAGGTCCCGACGTCCCGACGTCCTACGTGCATCACGCGGAAGGACGACTTACCTTCGGGGCATGAATCGAGCCCAAGCGCGCTACATCCCTGAGCAACGTGAGTCCGTCGTCAGCGACGCGCTCTGGAAGACCTACCGCTGGATGACGCTGGGCCTCGCCACCACGGGGCTGGTCGCCGTCGGTGTGGCCAGCTCGCCGGACGCGATGAACGTCATCCTCGGCAACCGGATGATCTTCTTCGGACTGATGCTCGCGCAGCTTGCGGTCGTGTTCTCTTTCAACTCCGTCGCGCAGCGCGCGAGCACCGCCATCGTCGCCGCGATGTTCTTCGCCTACGCGGCCCTCACGGGCGTCACGTTCTCGGTCCTCTTTCTCGTCTACACGAGCACATCGATTGGAAGCGTGTTTTTGATCACGGCCGGCGCGTTCGGCGGGCTGTCGGCGGTCGGAATTTTCACGAAGACGGACCTCGGCCCCATCGGGCGGTTTGCGATCTTCGCGGTCATCGGCCTCATCCTGGCGTCGCTCGTGAACGTTTTCCTCGCGAGCTCCGGCCTCGACTGGATGATCAGCGTCGCCGGCGTCCTCGTCTTCGGCGCGCTCACGGCCTACGACACGCAGAAGCTCAAGAACCTCTATTCGAGCGGCGACGTGCACGCGAACATGCCGCTCCTCGGCGCGCTCACGCTCTACCTCGACTTCATCAACATGTTTCTCTTCATGCTGCGCATGTTCGGGCGTCGCCGCAGCTGAGCATCACTCCGGCAGCTTGCGCACGGTGACCGTGCTCCCCCGGATCTCGAGAACCTCGAGCTTGCCCTGGTAGAATTTCGACATGCCGGTGTCGATGCGCCAGGCGCGGCTGCCGCATGCTGCGCTGATGCCATTTCGCTGCGGCGTGTGCCCCATCACCATGCGCGTGGCGCCAAGCGCAGCGAGCGTTTCGTCGAGTGTCGCGCACTCCTCGGGACCGGGCGCGGCGGAGTACATCCGCGTCCACACGGGACCGTCCTCGCCGCTCACGATCGGCGGCATCATCGGGCTCTTCTTGAGCAGCCAGTCGCGCGTCTCGTCGTTCATCTTGTCGAGGCCGTAGCGCACGTGCTTCGGCAGAACGCCCCCGTGCACGAACACGGTGTCGCCCACCTTCATCACGATCGGGCGCTCCGCGATCATCCTCGCGTAGCTCCCGCCCGGCGCGAACGCGCCGCCACGACCTTGAACGTCGGCGAACGCGCCCATGGCGCCCGGCGTGACGTAGCGAAAGTCCTGCGAGGCGTTCATCAGCTCGTGATTACCGGCCAGCGCGATCATCTCGCCACCAGCCTTTTTGGAGTCGGCCTTCAAGCGCTCGAACAGATCGAGGATGGCGCGGTCGTCGTCACCGCGATCGATCTCGTCCCCCGTTTGAACGACGACGAGCTTGCCGCCAATCCAGGCGTCCTTCGCGTCGATGGCGCCGGCGAGACGAAGCGCGCGGCGGGTCACGTCGAGGTCGCCGTGGAGATCGCCGATGGCCACGACGCGCTCGGGCGCCGGACGCTGAATGCGGTCCGAGAGTGTCGCTGCGACGCGCGGCGGTGTCGCCGAGGGCGGCGTGGACGAGGGCGGCGCGACTGTCGGGGTGGATGCGACGGGCGGCGGGTCGACGCGAACCTCGCTCGGCGTCTTCTGGCACGCGACCCCCACGAGCGCCACGAACGCGACGAGCAAGGGGGCGAGCCACGTCGATCGAGCACGGAGTCGCATGCGGTGACCGTACTCTTTCCGAGAGACGCCGCTACCGTCAAGCCGACGAACGGGATGTGAGGGCAAGAGCGTCGGCCGTCTGGTCGGAACTAGCGGCGCCCGTTACGGTGAGCCGGGTGAGCCAGTCCCAAAGCCGAGTCTCGTCCGTCTCGTCTCCGCCGCCCGACCCCGTCCATGTCAACGAGGCCATCCCGCTCGCTGGCGAGAACCAGATCGCGGCCGACGAGATTGCGCGTGAGAAGATCCCGACGCCGCCGAACCTGCTCATGTACCCCGAGCTCGGTCGTGGCGGCATGGGTCACGTGCACCCAGC
>CAXSGV010000108.1:4261-13039 GCA_964236615.1 uncultured Polyangiaceae bacterium | reverse complement strand
CCAGCGACGGACCGCAGCCTCCTCCGTCACGTCGCGCTCAAGCGCCTCGACAAGGAGCTCGCGATCGAGCCGTTCTACCGCGACGGCTTCATTGCCGAAGCGCAGATGACGGGGCAGCTCGAGCACCCGAACATCGTGCCTGTGCACGAGCTCGCCGTCGATGCGTCCGGCGTTCCGTATTTCACGATGAAGCTGGTGCAGGGCGTGGGCTTCGATCGCTGGCTCGAGAAGTACCCCGTGGGTTCGGACGATCGCCTCGAAGGCGCGCTCGAGATCCTCCTCAAGGTGTGCGACGCCGTCGCGTACGCGCACCACCGTGGCGTCATTCACCGCGACCTCAAGCCACCGAACATCATGGTGGCCGGCTTCGGCCAGGTCTACTTGATGGACTGGGGACTGGCGCGCCTCACACGCACGGTACCGGCGTCGGGCGACAACGCGCAGATGAACGCGCGTGGACCGGTCGGCACGCCCGATTACATGTCGCCGGAGCAAGCGCTCGGAAACCCCGCGAACATGGACGAGCGCTCCGACGTCTTCGGCCTTGGCGCGATCCTCTACGAGATCCTGTGCGGCCATGGGCCCTACGGTCGCGAGCCCGATCCCAACGTCATCATGGCGAGCGCGCGGCGCGGCGCGGTCATCCCGATCGAGCGAGCAGCGGCGGGCATCGGCGTATCGCGTCGCATTCGCACGATCGTCGCGCAGGCCACATCGCCGCGGGCCGAGGATCGGCACCCGAGCGTGGCCGCGTTCCAGAAAGAGGTTCGCGACTTCTTGCTCGGCGGGCTTCACCTTCCACGTCGCGGCTTCGCGGCCAACACCGTGATCATGCGCGAAGGGGACGCGGGTGACGAGGCGTACATGATCGTCGCCGGCCGCTGCCGCGCGTACCGGATGGTCGACGGCGTCGAAGAGACACTTGGCATGATGGAGCCGGGCGAGGTCTTCGGCGAGATGGCGCTCCTTCTCGACGAGAAGCGCGCCGCGAGCGTGGCTGCCGTCGGACCCGTCACCGTGCTCGTGCTCGACAAGGCGACGATGACCGAAGGCCTCGGCCTCGCCGGGTGGACGGGCGCGCTCGTCCGGGCGCTCGCTGGACGCTTTCGCAACCTCGAGCAAGCGGTCCGCAACTCGGGGCTGCGTCGCGGCTGACGTCCGGCGCGCCGTTCGAACGCAGTCCCTCCTCGCACCCAAGGATCGCCGCGCGCACGACGTCGAAGCCGTCGTGCCGCGGCGCCTTCTTGTCTTCCTCGCGCTTCTGACGGCATGCACGCGTGGTCCTGTCGCTCCGCCGAACGCCGCGCCGATTGCGCCGTTTGCGGCCTCGCCGAGCGTGGTTACGCCGAGCGTTGCTGCGCCGAGCTTGGCTGCGCCCGTCCCCAGCCGCGAGGCGCCATGGCTCGACGACGCGGAGCCGATCGTGCGCGAGGTCGCGGAGCTGCGAGGGCTCCGTCCCCTCCGCCGCATTCAGCTCCTGCGCTTGGAAGATCAGCCCTTCGATCTTCGGGTCGCGTTCGCAACGCGCGGGGCGCCGGGCCCGTACCTCGGCCTCTACGACTTCACGACGCACGAGCTGCTGTTGCGCAGTCGGCTCGACGCCCGCACGGCGCGCGGCGTGCTCGCGCACGAGATCGTCCACGCGCTGCAGGACCAGCGTTTTGGTCTCATTGGCGAGGACACGAAAGGCGAGCGCGCGATCGCGCTGAAGGCGCTTTACGAGGGGGACGCCATGTTGCTCCGCGAGCGGCTCGCGGCGAAGGACGCAGGCGCGGACGAGGCCGCTTACCTGGGCCGCTCGATTTCAGCGGTGGAGCAGCTCCCAGCGCTCGAGGTCGCGCGCCGCCTGGGCGCGCCGAGCGCCGTCCTGAACGCGCAGGATACGCAGCGCGATCGCCTGCTCTTCCCCTACCTCCGCGGCCTGGTCTTCGCGTGGCGCCTCTACACGCGCGGCGGGACAGAGGCCCTCGACCGCGCCTACGCGCGCCCGCCCGAGACGACGCGCGACGTTCTCTTTCCGGAAGAATACCTAGCGCGCCTTTGATTCGGCGCTTTTGGCTCACTGCACGTTGAGTCGCGCCTGGCCGCCGGGCTTGTGGCACGAGTTGCAATCGCCGTTGTTGATGAGGTTCACCATGAGATGCACGCTCTTGCCGTCGCGTGCGCCACCGCGCGCGGGCGAAACGAGCGGGCCACGCGCGTTGCGAGGCACGAAGAAGTTGCCGTCGGCGTCGCTGAACGTCGTGAGGATGTTGCCGTTCGCTTCGCGCACGCGGATCTCGGCCGACGGGGCCGGTGCCGTCGCTGCCGGGGTCGTGTAGACAGTGCCGCCGACGAGGAATTCGACGACATTGCCCTTCGATCCGTTGTGGCACGTCATGCAAGCTTGGCCCGCCGGGTTGTCGGTGGGCGTGTGCTGCTTCCGTTGCGACGTCGGTCCGAGCGTCGCGACGTACGGACCCGCGCCGGTGAAGGCGTTCGTGCCCGCGGCCGCATCGACCCCCGCGGCGTCAATCTCGGGCGGGAGCGCACCATCGATCGCAGGTCCCGTGTCGCTCACCGTGGCGTCGCCGCCCCCCGCGTCCTCGGCCGCACCCGCGTCGCTGTCGACGCTGCTCGTCTCCGCCGTCGCGTCGGCGACGACGACCGCCGGCGCAGAGTCGTCATCGGAACATGCCATCAAGAACGGAATGGCGAGGGACGCCGCGATTGCGAGAGGGAGCTTCATAGCCGTTCACGTAGCAAGCCGTGGGCCTCGCCGCGATCCCGGCGCTTCCTACCTATTCACGCGGCCGACACGGAGTGACCCGACACTGGCGAGCTAACGTGGTCCCTGGTCAGTGAGCCATGGTCTCGGTGGTCACGTCCGTTGCCACGCCGCACGAGCTCAGGCCGAATCCGTCCTCGTGTACACGACCCGGAAATTGGTGGTCGAGCCCGCGACCGAGGTTTCGATCTGCTCGAAGCGCACGTCGGCGATCTCGCCCGCCGCGGCGCGCACGGCGTCCGTGACCAAGATCTCGTTTGCCTTGGCCGTGTCCTCGCCGAGCTTGCTCGCCGCGTTGACCTCCTGGCCGAAGACGTCTTGATCGCCGATGTGGAGCACGCGCCCGTAGCCGAGGCCGATGCACAGGAGCACCGCGTTCTCCGGTGCGCGTCCGACGTTGAGCGCTTGGCAACAACACTACACCCCAACCACACAACCAACAACCCAAACAAACTGATCGAAGAGAAGGAGCATGCTGTCGGCCTCCTCTTTCACGAGGATACCCTCGTGCTCGCGAACCACCGGCAACAGGATGGAGCGCTGCTCGTGGATCTCCTGCAGGAAGTGGATGATCCCGAACTCGGCCACCATGCGCGAGAAACCGGCGAGATCAGTGAACATCACGGCGCGGGTTTCGCCGAACGTCTCCCAGATGCGGGCGTCGATTGCCGCGACGTCGGCGTCGGGTCGGCGTCGCCGCTCGAGCAACTCCCAAAGCCGGTTCGCGGCGGGCACCTCGTCTGCGCTCTTCACCACGGCATGAGCCTATACCGAGACGCGCATGGCGCCAGCGCCCGAGAGCAGCACGGAGAACAGCGGCGCCTCACCAGAAGAGGCGCCGCCCGAGGAGGGAGACACCCTCGACGATGGTGGCAACGAGCAACCCGAGCGCGGCGGCAAACGAGATGCGAACGCCGTAGAGACCGCCGTCACCGAGCGCGAAGAACCCAAACCACCCGCACATGGCAAGCGCGAGGGTCATCGTACCGCGCAACATCCCCCACGCACCGAGGCGCTGCGAAGACGCGAGGTAGAGCAAGACCACGAGGGCACCGACGGCGACGACGGCGTGCTCCAGCCCAAAACCGCGCGCGAGCTCGACGAGGTTGAATAGGGCAATGCAACCCACCGTGGCGGAAGCCAGGAGCACGACGCCCGTGAGGAGCTTGCGCCCCCAATCGGCGCCGACCACGCGGCCGAGCGCGGCGGCCGAGAGAAGTAGCCCAACCAAGTAGGCAGCGACGTACACCGCAAACCAACCAAGGACGTCAACGGCGCTCGACGGAGGGTGAGCCGCAAGCTGGGCCGCAGGCACGAGCGGCCCGTTGCAGTCGCGGACCGCCGGCAAAAAGAAGGTGATAGCGAGCACCGCGCCCGACACCGAAGACACGCCGCGAGCGACGCGTGGTGCACGCTTCGCTTTCGGGAGCGAACCCTCGCGGTAGGGGTGAGTCAAAGTCAGCCCGAGATCCCTTCGTGCACGCGCTTCACCTCACCCTGCTCGTCGAGCTCTGCGACGTGCTCGGCGAACTTCGGTGCGCGGTACCCCTCGCCGCGCTCGACCACACGCACGAGATGGCGCCGTTCGTGCGGAAGCGTCTCGATGCGGAAGCCTCGCGCGTCACCGCTCTCCACAGTGCGCAAGAACGCGCGGCGGCTACGCTCGCGACCCGTCGCGTCCATCGCGGCGTAGAGACCCGAAAGCAAACCAGTCACGCCCAAGACGAGCAGCGAGCGCACTTCGAGCCCTTCACGCGCCACCAAGGTCGCGCCGAGCAGCGCCATCGCTGCGAGCGCCATCGCCACCAACGCGACGATGCGCTCGCCGCGCTCCTCGCTACCGAGCCCGTTACGGGCGGCGCGCTGGCCGAGCGCCAGGGGCACACCGAACACGAGCAACGTGGTCACGAGCGCGGGAACCCACACGAACGCGCCGCACGTCGCGCCCAAAAAGAGACCGTTGAGGAAGGGCCCTCGGACGGGTTCGACCAGAGCACGAACCCGAGGGCCGTGCCAGCGTTCAGCGCCGCCAGCGGCACGGCGAGGAACCATCCCGTCGGAAAGCTGCCGAATCGAGTGCGCAGCAAGGCCGCCCAGACCAGCGCGTACGCCAGCGTCGAGGCGCTGCAGATCGTCGCGGTCGAGACGGGGCCGGACCCCACCAGATTGTCGAACGCGGTGGTGACAACGCCGGTGCACGCAGCGAGCGTCGAAGCGACCGCCACGAGGTTCACGCGCCGGAGCGCGCGCGGCGAGAAGAAGGCGCCAGGGAGGTCGTCACGCGCGCCGATGTCCATGCGACGCAGTCTTGCTCGGCGCCCGCGCGTCGTCGACCGGCGAAGCGGCGAACGGTCGCGAAACGAATCGAACGGCTTCGGGGCGACCTGGCACGGCATCGTCCGAAGTCAGGGCGGAGCGAGCCATCCGATTTCACGCGCCGTCGCGGGACCTACCGCGAGCTCGTCGAGCACGACCGGCAAGCTCTCTTCGGTGGCCGTAACCATGCGCCCACGCGTCATCACGTCGGCAAAACGCTGGGGATAGCGTCCGGTTCGGCGAGGCCGTCGGGAATGACGACCCGACCTGCAGCGTCGTATTTGTCGGATGCGCCAAGCGTATGAAGCAGCTCGTGCGCGACGACGAACCACGCGAAGTCGACCATCGACGAATCGAGCTCGACGCGCACCGTTCCGACACGGCCCCCGTCTTCGCTGTCCCCTTCGACCATCTGCCGCGCGTTGCTCGCGGGAGCGCGCATTGCGACATAGATCCGCGAGTCGTACGCAGACGCGACGCACGACGCACGCGTGTCGATGTCGCCCGTGTACTTCCACAGATCCATGCTGTGGTGCGCCGCTGCGGCAATCCCTTCGCCCTCGATCACCGGCGGGTCCACCCCGTCGACGGGTCCGAGCACAGTGAACGCGAACGGGCGTGGTGCTCCCGGGCTATGCCTTCGCATTTCGTCGGCGAGCCGATCTTCGAGCGCCGAGGCGCGCTTGCGAAAGAGCGCGACCGCTTGCGCGTCGAGCGCGCTCGTTCGCACGAGGACGACGGCGACGCCGAGAGTGTGGTTCCAATCGGTGCGCGCGCGCCGGCTGCGTACGTCACGCCAAGCCCAGAGCACGACGCCGACGAGAATCGTCAGCAGCACCCCGACGCGAACGCGAAAGAACGTGCCGCGTGACGGACGGCTGTCGGCCGGCGTCACCCGGCGCCCGGCGGGGCCGTCGATAGGTAGGCGTCGCTCGCGCCGCCGAGGCCGGCGTTCGACGCGCGCTCGATCAGATCGCGGAGCGCGTAGTAGCTCGCCGATGCGCCGCGCTCGAACCGCATGCTGCCGAAGATGCCGTCGAGCATCGGCCCTTCCACCGGGTCGTCGGCCATGGCGAACAGGGCACGAGCGAGCGCATCGCTCAGCGGGGCGGGCAGAGCCATGTGCGTCGCGACGAGATCGGGCGGAATCTCGCCGAGGAGGGCCACGATTTGCACGTCATCGTTCGACGCACCGAGCTCCGACCACGCGCCGCGGACGAGCTTTCCCGCACCATCCAGGTGCGCGAACGTCGCGGCTACGTCGGCACGCTCTTCGAGCACAGCGCGTACCGCCTCGGCGTGCGAGCCCGCGAAGATCTCGTGCGCGAACGCCATGCGCAGATCGACGCCGGCCGCGCCGAGGCCGAGCCGCGCCACCACGTAGCCCGACGCGCTGAGCGGGTCGACCCAGGCCACTCTCCGGTGGTCGAGGTCGGCGAGGCCGACGACACGCGAGCCCCTCGCCGCCACGAGCGCCGACCAGTACGTCTGAGAGAGCCGCGCGGGCGTCACGAGAGCGACTGCGACCGCGGCGCGCTCGAGACGCGCAAACACGATCGGCGGGAGCCAGGCCACGTCGATGCGTCCGAGCGTCATCTCGTGCTCGAGCTCGTCGTAGGTCGACACGTTCCGCTCGACGATCAGTACGCCCGCGCGATCGCCGAGCGCGCGCGTGAACGCGCGAGTCCTCGGGTCACGGGCGCGCAGCCGGTCGGAAGGAACGAGGCCGAGAACGAGGCGATCCATAGGGCATGCGAGCGTAGCGCGGTGCCGTTGCCTGTGCCCGCATGCTAGAGAGAGTGTGCATGGTCGCCCGCCCTCGGACCGTCACCGCGCTGCTGCTGCATGTGGTGGCGGCAGTGCTGGCGTGTGCGATCGGCCACGCGGCGACGGTGTCCTCGGGCCTCGCGCGCGGCCCGTCGATCGAGACCAGCCAGTCCACGCGGCATCACGTCGCCCTGCGTCGCTCGCCGTCTCTCGATCGCGGCGCGACGGCAGTGCGCACGGACGGCGGGCACGGACCGAACGCGCTCTCCACACTCGCGATCCTGTCTACTGGCGCAGCGCGCTTTCCTTCGGCCTCCGTCCGTGACGCCTCCACCTCGAATGCCCGTCGCGATCCACACACGCGGTCGCTCACTGCGCAGCTCGGCGCGCGCGGCCCACCGTCTCTCTGTTCCTGAAAATCACACTTCAATCGTGAACGCGGCCCGCGGGTCGCCGGGTTCGACGCGCGCGCTCGAGCGAGCGCACGTGTTCGCCCTTTTCAAGGAGCAGCACATGAACAAGAGAGATGCGTTGGGTTATTTTTTCATGCTCGTCAGCGTCGGCGCGATTGTCGCCGGCGTCAGCTCACTGAGTGACAAGTCACACCTCGAGGGGGTGCTCGCGCTCGCGATCGGGCTACCGAGTCTCATCGGCTCGTGGTGGTTTCTTGGCCGCGCGCCCGCGCGTGTGAAGGAGCCAGCAGCGAGCGATTGACCGCACCGTGGTAGTAGGACGAGACAGTGCTCACCTGGAACGTCACGCCCTTCGCCGAGCTCCGCGTCGAAGAGCTCTACGAGCTGCTCACGCTGCGCCAGCTTGTCTTCTGCGTCGAGCAGAGCTGCGTGTACCTCGACTGCGACGGTAAGGATCCCGCGGCGCTGCACCTTCTGGGGCGCGACGCCGCGGGTCGTCTCGTCGCGTATGCACGGCTGCTCCCGCCGGGCGTCAGCTTCGTCGAGCCTGCGATCGGGCGCGTCGTGAGCCACCCCGACAGGCGTCGCACCGGCCTCGGTCGCGAGCTGATGCGCGAGGCGATCGCACGCACGCGCGCCGCGTTCGGCCCGCAGGCGATCCGGATCGGCGCACAAGTGTACCTGCGCCGGTTCTACGAGGAGCTCGGCTTCCTCACCGCCGGCCCCACCTACGACGAAGACGGCATTCCTCACGTCGAGATGCAGCTACCAAGCGCGACGTAGGCTAACACTGTCGGCGTGACCGACCGAGCACGCGCGCCGCTCCACCGCATGGTGTCGGTCGCTGCTGCGTGCACCTTGCTGGTGGCATGCGAGAAGCACCACTCGGAGGCCTACTGGACCGCCCTCACCTCGCGGTCGAACGCACCCTGCGAGTGCGCGAAGCTCGGCGACACCGTCGACGCGTACCACCTGAAAGAAGAGGTCGCGCGCGCGCTGATCGTCTGCCGCGCAAAGGCCGAGGCGATGAGCGTGCCCAAGGAGTCGGCCTCGACCCTCGGAGGCGAGATCGCACACGCCGATCGCGAGCGCGAAGCCTCACTTCAGGAAGTACATACGCAGTGCGAGACCCGCTGGTCGCAAGCGCTGAAGCAGGTCGAGGGTCGTGAGGGCACTGCCAACTAGGGCCGGTCCCTATATCGGTCACGCTAAGAGTGAGATCGGGCACGGGCACGGGCACGTTGGAGAGCCAGAGCGGCAGTGGGGAAGATCGAGGCGGTGCTGGTTGCGGAACGTTCGAGATCACCGAGGGGCAACGGCACGACGCTGGCCCCGCGGAGCTCGTTCGCCAGCGTGCTGTCCACCTGCCTGCTCGCCAGCGGGCACGGCACGTCGCCGCGCGGCATCGTCAGTCCCCGAAGAAGATCGGGTTCGAAACCGCGAACGGCTTTCGCCCGGGGTGCAGCGGCGCGAGATCTCCGTTCGGTCCATTGCCGGCGCCCTTTGCATGGAACA
>CAXSGV010000108.1:0-4251 GCA_964236615.1 uncultured Polyangiaceae bacterium | reverse complement strand
GACCCAGTGGCGCGCTTTGCTCTGCGTGGGAGCAACATCGATCGCGACCTCGTAGCGCTTGCCCGGACCGGCACCGGTCGACGTGAGGGGCCGCGTGTCCGTCGTGATGCCGTCGACGATCACCTCGAGCTCCGTTGCGGAAAGCCAGCTCGGGGTCTGGACCGTCACCTTGTAGGTGCCCTTCGTGGCGACACCGCCGGGTCCGACTCCGCCTGGTCCTTCGACGGTCATCGTGAGGCCGCCGCTGATCACGGCGCTCCCACTCCGTAGAACGTCGCGCACCGTTTCGGCGGTGACCTTCGTCGGATCATCGTGTCCGAAACGAAGGCACGTGCGTGGGTAGCCGACGGGGCTCGAGCGTTCGTGGTGGCTGTCCGAGCTGCCTGTCGCCCAGTAGGTCTTGCCAGTGTTGAGGAGCGCAAACCAGTCGGCCACCGAGCCATCGCGGTTCTTTTCGAAGTCGCTGTCGTTGAAGACCTCGATCGCGCCGAACTCGTCACTCCAGAGATCGGGGTTGCCGGATGCTTTCGTGCGGTCGAACGAAGACGCGTTGAAATAGCCGGCAAAGCCGCTGCTGCGCGGGTGGTTGACGATGAGCACGGGCTTTTCGGGCAGAGCGTTCACCGCGCGGAAGATCTCGCCTGGCTTCTTGCCAATCCAGGCGACGGCGCCGTTGTTGACGGCGTCGGGTCGCGGAAAGAGCGGCACGACGCCAAAGTGGCCGAACGAGAATGTCGTGAGCTCTTCGGCGGGAAACCCGAATGCCCACTTCGTCAGATTCAGCTTCTGAATGATCGGTTCGAAATCGAGAATCCACTCGTGCTCGCTCGATACCGGGATCTCGAGCCCGTCGGCGATCGCGCCCTTGACCTTGAGCTCGGGCACGTCGTTCGAGTCGGCCGAGAAGTGCGAGTGAATATGGAAGTCGGCGCACATGACGCCGGATGACTCGACGCTGTGCGCGAGCGCGACGTCGAGCTTCGCGGTCGTGTCGGCCTCCGCGGCGATGGACGCATCGAATAGCTCGTACTCGTAGCCACGCGTCACGATGACCCGGTGCGCGCCGACGGGCACCTTCAGCAGCGCGCGCCCGTCGATCGCAAATTCCTGCCAGAGCCGACCTTCGACCTCCTCGTGGTCGGTCAGACCATAAGCAGGAGGCGCTGCCGCGATCGCCGTTGAAGGGATCACCTGCACGCGCGCGGGGATCGGCTCGTTCGTCGTCGCGTCCTTCACGAGCACCTCGAGCAAACCAGGGCGCGGCAACGAGAGCTCGACTGTGCTCGCTGCCGCAGGCACGGCTGTCGCAGCGGGGATCGCCCAGCCTTGCGCCGTCGGCGTGAGGTGCGCGTCGCCTGTCGGCACGTTCAACGCGAACGCGCCATTTTCGTCGGCCCGCGTGCGCACGAGGTAACGGCCATCAGCGGCGGTCGCGTGCACGAGCGCGCCGGGGATCGCGGCGCCGCCCTCCTCCTTCACGACGCCACGAACCTCACGCCACGGTGCTTCGCCGAGAGCAGCGCGCTTGGCTTCGAGCACGCCGTCGAGCCCCGGTGCGCTCGCGATCATCTCGGCGTAGTCGACTGTCTTGGTCGCGCACGCGTCGAGGGTGAGCCCCTTGAAGCTGAAGAGCTGAAACCCGCTGACCTCGAGCTCGGCGCGGAGAGGCGAGGCCACGGCGCGCACGAGGAAGCCCGCCTTGCCCGAGTCGAACGCAACCCACGGCGATTCGCCCTTGGCCTCGGCGTAGCCCTGCGACTCCGTGAAGATGTCGTTGCGCGCCGAGTGGAAGAAGCCGAGGTACTGCTTGTTCTTGAAGTCGACCGCGTCGATCGTCGTGTTCACGAGGCTCAGACGCAGCTGCACGCGCGAGGCGCCCGGCTCGAGCACGTAGTCGATCGCCGCGGGGAAGCCGTACTCGTCAGGGAAGATGGCCTTGAAGGTGTCGAGGAAGGGGACGTTCTCGAGCTTGCCCGAGACGCGCACGATCGCGGCCTTGCCGTCCGATCCGTCGGCAAGGACTGTGACCTTCTCCGGCTTCACCGTCTGCCGCGCGAACATCACCAGCGTCTCGTTGTAGTAGGAGACCGCGGTCGGGCGACCGTCCTCGCCGACCGGCTCGAGCGCGAGGATCTCGCCGCCAAGCGGGTTGTAACCGTCGCTCTCGCCCTCGGCCTCGACGTAGATCGCGATGCGATCGTTCGCGAGCACGAAGTCGCCGACACGGACCTTGTTGCGCGCGTCCTCGGGCTGAACGATCTGCGATGTGTCGCGGATGCGTCCCGCACGCGCTTGGCCTGCGGCCTTCGCGCCGAAGGGATCGGTGGACCCGTCACCGCCGTGCGGAAAGCGAAATGCCTCCAGGTTCCCCTCGCACGTTGTTGCGCAGCGCGTCGCGCTTCTTGGCGGCGTTGGGGACGATCACCCCGATGCTCGCGACCACGACGAAGGAAAGTCCGTAGAGCTTCATGTGCGCTCATCGTAGCTAGCATCGCGCGTGAGTCTGCCCATTCGGTCCCAGCCGCGGTCGAGCTGAGCGGCGGCGACGGTCCTGCTTCCAAAAGCCGCTAGCCTCGACGCGTGGGCCACGTCACCAGGTCGGGCGAGAGTCGCACCCGTGCGTGGGCGATCGCCGGTACCGCACTGACGGTCATGGTGGGCCTCGGCTCGCGCGCGCTACCGATCGGCATCGGCATCTGGGACAAGAGCCTCGGCGACGTGATGTACGCCGTGATGGTGTACGGCGTGCTCGTGTGCGTACGACCAGAGTCGCACCCGCGCGCGCTCGGCCCCGTCGCGTTCCTCGTGTGCTTTGGAATCGAGCTGCTCCAGCTGACGGGAATCGCGATGCAGCTGCCTCACCTCGTGCGCTTCGCGCTCGGGACGGCGTTCGCGTGGCACGACGTCCTTTGCTACGTGGTCGGCTCCGCGCTCGCGAGCACGGTCCACTGGTGCGCACTACCGCGGTAGCTTCTCGGCAGCTTCACGCATCGCGGCGAACAGGCCGACCGCGACGCCGGGCATGACGCCGTACTGGATCTCGGGGTGGTGCTTCAGAAAGTACTGCGTCAGCCAGCCGAGCGAATTGGGGTCGAACGCGCCGCTCGTGCGCAGCAGGCAGGCGGCCCCGTCGTCGAGCGGTTCGAGCTCGAAGCGAATGGCGATGGCGCGCGGCTCGCCCGACACCCAGACGAGCGAGAGAAATTTCTCGCGCTCGCGCGTGACGTCGACGACGAACTGAAAGCCAACCGAGAAGAGCGCGACCTTCAGCTTCAGATCGACGGTCGCGCGATCGCCGTCGAGGCGCACCTTGCTCATCATCGGAATGCGGTCGGCGTACCGACTGACGTCGTCGATCACCCTCCACACATCGGCAACCGAGCGCTCGATGCGGCCTTCGGCCTTGGCGGCCTTCGGTAACCCAGCGTCGTCGATGCTCACCACCGCGGCCACGTCTCTCACGGCGAAGATTCTACACACTGAGCTAGAGTCGTCACGATGCGTGGCGCACTCGTGCCGGAAGCTCTGCGGAAGCACCTCTTGCCGCGGCGCGCGCTCGCTGGCAGCGCACGGCCACCGGTGGCGGCGAAGGTCGAGCGCTGGGTTCAGAAGGCGTACCGCGAGAAGCCGCACGCGCATTGGGACAAGACGCACGCGGAGATCTTCGCGGCGGGCCTTCGCTCCGCACAAGACCCCGAGCGCGCGCCTGCGCGGGCCGCGGCGCACGAGCTGCTCGGCAACTTCACGATCGCCGGCCTCGCGAAGCCGAGTCTCGACGTGCTTGCGATCGCCGAGCGCATGATTCGGCATATGTCGTCGGACGAGAGTCTGGCAGCCCCAATCGCGGAGGCACGCGGGTTGGGCGATGCCATCAGCGTCGTGATGCGCGCGGCTCGCCTCGGGACCATGCACGAAGGCGGCTACCCGAACGGCGTGCTCGTCGTCGCTGCGACCGAGGGCGACTACCGCGCGCCGAGCCTCGCACTGCGCCACCTGGTGTGCGCGGCGTCCGCCGAGGCGTACGAAGCCGCGCGCCGTCACGCTGAAGCTCTCCGCGCGCAATCTGACCTCGCCGACCGGTGCGTGCTCGCGTACGCCTTTCCAGACGAGCCGTGGGCCGCGCTCGAGCTCGCGGCTGCGCTCGACGACACGACGCCACGTCCTCGCGGCGTGCCCTCGTGGTCGTTGCTCTCCGCCACATGCGACGCGGCGGTGGTGCGCCGCTGGGCGGACAAGGCGCCCTTCCACATC
>CAXSGV010000107.1:8857-15816 GCA_964236615.1 uncultured Polyangiaceae bacterium | reverse complement strand
GAGCTCGCCACCGTCCTCGAGAGGAATGCGCACGTGCGTGGGGAGGCGCTTCAAGCGCTCGAGGATCAGATCGCCGAGCTCCGAGCGGGCCGCGCGCATGCGCTCGATCATTCGCTGCTCGTGGTCGTTGCGGGGGTTCAGATCCTTCGGATCGATCGTCGCCACGGCCTTGTCGCTCACGCCCTGGACCATCACTGCGCCGGCCGACGTCAGACGACGCCAGGTCTCGAGGGGTGAGGGGCCAGGGAAGACGATGTCGCCCGCGACGAGGAGCTTGTGGAAGCTTCTTCGCTCGGCGGTCGCGAGGACGGCCGCGAGCGCATCGACACGCCCATGGATGTCGGAGAGGCAGAGGAGTCGCATGTTCTTTCCCGATCGTAGTCGGGGCGGGATGCCGTGTCAGGTCGAATCGAGGCCTTGTCGAAGAGCCTTCACGAGCTTCGTGACGCGCGCAATTCGCTCTTCGGGCGTCTTGCCTTCTTCGATTTCGCGCACGATGGCCGTGCCGACCACCGCCCCGTCGACGAGGCTCGCTGCGGTGCGCGCTTTTTCCGGAGTGTCGATCCCGAAGCCGATGACGGTGGGGGCGCCGTGCTTCTCCTTCAAGCGCGAAGCAACTCGGCTTGCTTCGAGGAGCGGTGCGTCGCCCGATCCCGTGACGCCCGTCACCGACACGTAATAGACGAAGCCAATCGAGCCCGAAGCGGCGAGGCCACGCACCTCCTCGACGCGCGCGTCGGAGCTCGTCGGTGTGAGCAAGGGAACGATCGCGATGTTCTTCGACGCCGCACGCGTCCGTAGCTCCGCGCCCTCGCCCTGCGGCAGATCGACGATCAAGAGCGCGTCGATGCCGGCATCCGCCGCGTCGTCGATCGAGCGTTGCTCGCCGCGAACGAAGAGCGGGTTGAAGTAGCCGAAGAGAACGATCGGCGCTTCACAGCCGCCCGCGCGGAGCTGACGTGCGACGTCGATCGTCTTGCCGAGACCACCGCCCGCGCGAATGGCGCGCTGGCTCGCGCGCGCGATGCTCGGACCGTCGGCCGTCGGATCGCTGAAGGGGACGCCGAGCTCGAGCACGTCGGCACCGGCGTCGACGCACGCACGCGCGAGCGCGATCGATTCCTCGGGGCTCGGATCGCCTACGCACAGGTACGCGACGAGGACTTTCTTGCCCGCCCCGCGTCGCTCGGCAAAGAGCGCGTCGAGTCCGTTCGTCACGCGCGGCCCCCTTCGCGGCGCGCGAGCAGCGTCTCGAGGTCTTTGTCGCCGCGCCCCGACAAACAGAGGAGCAGCGTGACCGCACGCCCACGTGCCGCGGCGAGCTCGGCGGCGATCGCACCCACCTTCGCAAGCGGATGCGCGGTCTCGAGCGCCGGCAGGATGCCTTCGCTCCGCGCGATCAGGCTCGCCGCGGCGAGCGCCTCGTCGTCGGTCGCGTGGATGTACTTCGCGCGGCCCGTCTGCATGAGGAACGCGTGCTCGGGACCGACGCCGGGGTAGTCGAGGCCGGCGCTGATGGAGTGCGCCTCCGCAATCTGACCTTCGTCGTCACAGAGGACGTAGCTCTTCGAACCGTGGAGCACACCGATGCGGCCGGCCGTCAGCGTGGCTGCGTGCTGTCCGCTGGCGACGCCGAGGCCCGCGGCTTCGACGCCGTAGAGCGCGACGCTCGCGTCCGGCATGAACGCGCGGAAGAGGCCAATCGCGTTCGAGCCCCCGCCGACGCAGGCAATCGCCGCGTCCGGGAGGGCGCCCGTGCGATCAATGCACTGTGCACGTGCCTCTTCGCCGATGACGCTCTGCAGGTGAGCGACGAGCTCGGGGTAGGGATGCGGTCCGGCGGCGCTGCCGATGCAATAATAGGTGTGCCCGACGTTCGTAACCCAGTCGCGGAGGGCCTCGTTCATCGCGTCCTTCAGTGTCTTGGAGCCGTCGTGCACGGGAATGACGCGCGCGCCGAGGAGCTCCATGCGACCGACGTTCGGGGCCTGGCGCCGCACGTCCTCGGCGCCCATGTAGACCTCGCAGGGAAGATCGAAGAGCGCGCACGCGGTCGCGGTTGCGACTCCATGCTGGCCCGCCCCGGTCTCGGCGATGACGCGCGTCTTGCCCATCTTCTTGGCGAGCAACGCCTGGCCGAGGGCGTTGTTGATCTTGTGCGCGCCGGTGTGGCAGCAGTCCTCACGCTTCAAGAGGAGCCGCGCGAGCGAGGTCCCCTTCGGATCGATGAGGCGATGAAGTCGCCGCGTCTCCGTGAGCGGTGTGGGGCGGCCGACGTAGGTCGCAAGCAGCTCGCGCCACTCCTGCTGAAAGGGCTCGGCGCGGACGATGGTCTCGACCGCGTGCGTCAATTCATCGAGCGCCGGCAGAAGCGTCTCGGCGACGAAGCGTCCACCAAAGGGGCCAAAATAGCCGGGAAGAGCTGCGGCGGGGCTGGGCATTTCAGGAGCTACGAAGTATCACGTGCGATCGAAAGATGCCGCTCACCGAATACGAACGCTACCTCCGCGTACCGGAGCTTCTCGCGCTACAGAAGCCTGCCGAGACGCGTACTCACGTCGACGAGCTTCTCTTCCAGACCGTGCACCAGGTCGAAGAGCTTTGGATGAAGGAGGCCGACGACGAGATCTCGCGCGCGGCCGCCGCGCTCGACGACGACGACCTCGAGCTTGCACGAAGCGGCCTGCACCGCGTCTACCTGCTCGAGAAGCTGATGGGCGAGCAGCTCCGGCTCCTCGAGACCATGGCGCCGCTCGCGTACTTCGCGATCCGCAAAGGTCTCGGTCACGGCTCGGGGCTCGAGTCGCCCGGCTTCAGCCTGCTGATCAAGAACTCGCACAAAATCGAGCAAGCGTTCGAGCGCGCGAGCGAGCGCCGCAACGTCGGCATCGTCGAGCTGCTGCGCGATCCGGCGAAGGATCGTCCGCTCTGGGCCATCGCCGAGGCCATGATCGACGTCGACGAGGCGTTCCAGAACTTCCGTATCCAGCACCTCGTGCTCGTCCGACGCATCATCGGCTCGGGCACGCCGAGCTTGAAGGGCAACACGATCGATCTGCTCGAGAAGAACGCGCGTCACGCCTTTTTCCCGAAGCTGTGGGCCGGTCGCGAGGAGCTGTTCAAGGACTTCACGCCGGGCGAGCTGAAGACGTGAGCTCGGCGCAGCCCGCGTCCGGCAAGAGCCGCCCCGAAGAGGAGAAGCTCCTCGCGCTGCGTACGGAGTTTCCGACGCTCGAGAAGGGGGTCCACCTCATCAGCCACTCGCTCGGCGCGATGCCGCGTCAGGCGCGCGCCCTGGCGACGCAGTTTCTCGACGAGTGGGAGAACGACTCGATCAACGCCTGGCACGATTGGCTGCCCGCGGTGCGCTCGCTCTCGGACACCATCGCAAAGGTCCTCGGCGTCCAGCCCGGCACCGTCGTCCTCCACAACAACGTGTCGACCTCGTGCTTCGCCTTCCCGGCCCCGAGCGGGCGCTTCCAGGGGCGCACCAAGATCGTCTACGACGACCTCAACTTCTCGACCGTGCACTACGTCTGGCAAGAGCAGACGCGTCGCGGCGCCGAGCTCTCGATCGTGCGCTCGCGTGACGGCATTCACGCGCCGATCGAAGAGCTGCTGGCGGCGATCGACGAGCGCACGCTCCTCGTTCCGATCAGCCACGTCCTCTTTCGTTCGAGCGCGCTGTACGACGCGAAGCGCGTCATCCAGAAGGCGCACGACGTCGGCGCGATGGTGCTGCTCGACTGCTACCAATCCGCCGGCACCGTGCCGCTCGCGCTCGAGGCCTGGGGCTGCGACATGGCCTGTGGCGGCTCGGTGAAATGGGCGTGCGGCGGGCCGGGCGCGGCCTACCTCTACATCCGTCCGGATCTCCTTCCGAGCCTCCGGCCGATGTCGCCGGGTTGGTTCTCACACCAGGAGCCGTTCGCCTTCGACATGGGCCCGATGCGCTGGGCCGATGACACCTGGCGCATGATCGGCGGTACCCCGGCGATCCCCGCGATCTACTCCGCACGCGCGGGCTGGGATCTCCTTGCGAGCGTCGGCGTCGACGCCATTCGCAAAAAATCGCTTCGCCAGACGACGCTCCTCCGTGGGCTCGTCGAGGAGCGCGGGTTCACCGTCAACACGCCCCAGAAGGACGAGGAGCGCGGCGGCACCATGTGCTTCGATTTCCCGGGCGCCGAAGCCGTGTCGAAGGTGCTGTCGGCGAAGAAATTCTTCCACGACTACCGGCCGAAGTGCGGCCTCCGCGTGAGCCCGCACTACTACACGACCGACGCGGAGCTCGAGCGCTTCGTCGCCGAGCTCGACGCCGTTCGCCGCAACCCCGAAGAGAGCGCGAAGATCGGCAATTCTGCCGCTTACTGACGTTCCGTCGGGCGTCGTGTACTCTCAAGAAGCACAAGCGGGCTCGCGCCCGACGAGCGACGACGATGGCCACCTGTCCGACCTGCCGCAAGCGCTACGCCGATAGCGTCACGACCTGTGAGGTCGACGGCGATGGGCTGCTTCCGAACGAAGCATTCTCCGGTGTCGACATCGATCTGGCCGAGGGGCTCGCCGTCGGCGAGTACCGCATCGAGAAGAAGATTGGCGAAGGCGGCTTCGGTTGCGTCTACAAGGCGGTGCATCCGCTCATCGGCAAAGCGGCGGCGATCAAGGTTTTGAATCGGCAGTATTCGTCGAATCCGCAAATGGTGTCGCGGTTCATCTCCGAAGCGCGCGCCGTCAACCAGATCCGCCACCGCAACATCATCGACATCTTCTCGTTCGGCTCGCTCGAGGACGGTCGGCAGTACTTCGTGATGGAGCTACTCGAAGGCATGCCGCTCGACGGCTACCTCAAGGAGCGTGGGCGCCTGCCGCCAGAAGACGCGCTACCCATCCTTCGCTCCGTTGCCCGGGCGCTCGATGCCGCACACGCTGCAGGCATCGCCCACCGCGATCTGAAGCCGGAGAACGTCTTCCTCTCGTTCGACGACGAAGGCGGGATTTTTCCGAAGCTGCTCGACTTCGGCATCGCCAAGCTCCTCGCCAACGAGAGCGGCACCGGTGCCGGCGCCGCGGGGCAGAGAACGCGCACGGGCACGCCGATGGGCACGCCCTATTACATGTCGCCCGAGCAGTGCCGCGGCAAGAACGTCGACAAGCGGACCGATATCTACTCGTTCGGCGTGATGTGCCACGAGCTCCTCACGGGCAAGCTCCCGTTCGAGGGCGACGACTTGATGGATCTCCTCATCAAGCAGACGACGGTGCAGCCCCCCTCGATGTCGAGCGTGTGCCCCGAGCTTCCCGCGAGCCTCGATGCGCCGGTGCTCCGCATGCTCGAAAAGGATCCGGAGAAGCGACCCGCATCGCTTACCGCCGCGGTCGACGAGCTCACGCGCGCCGCGAAGGACGGCGGATTTCCCGTCGTGATTCCCATGCCTGCGCCGAGCCGCTCCACGCCCGGCATGCTCGATCGAATGAGCTCGGCCGAGGTCGTCAAGCTCGCCGAGGCGCGCACGATGCAAGGCTCGCCGAACCTCGCGATGCAGACGTTCTCGGGCGGTGTCGTTGCCAGCGGGACCCCCGTGGTCGGCACCGAGCCGAGCGGTAGTGGCAAGCGCGGGATCGTCCTCGGCGGCCTCGTCGTCGGCGCGCTCGCGATCGGTGGCGTCGTTGCATTCGCCATCGTGAGCGGGCACAAGACCGGCGCGGCGAAGACGGCGTCGGCGGACAGCGCGATGGTCGTTTCGAGCGCGGGCGCGGGGATGGGTTCGAGCGCGGGAACGGGCTCGAGCACGGGGATGGGCTCGAGCGCGGTCGTCGCTCCGAGCGCGATTCCGACCGAGGTCGTGATGGTCCAGAGCGACGTCGATGTGACGGTGGTGGCGACGCCGAAGAACGCCAGCATCTGGCTCGGCGACACGAAGCTCGGCGTCGCGCCCGGCCCCGTGAAAGTGAAGCGCGGTTCCGAAAAGCTGACCCTCACCCTGAAGGCGGACGGCTACGCGCCGAGCACCGTCGAGATCCTGCCGACCGAGAGCTCGACGGTCTCGAACGTGAAGCTCGTAAAGGCGAGCGCCGCCGCCATCCGCCCGAAGCCTACGGCTGGCGCGGCTGGTGCGGCTGGCGAGATCGAAGACCCGTTCGCCAAGTGACACGCGTTTCTTTTTTCTTCTTCTTCTCAGGAGCCTCTACTTGAAACGATTGAAGCTCGTTGTAGCGCCGGCGATCGTCGCCGCCGCGGGGTTGGTTTTCTCCTGCACGAGCTTGCCGGACATCGCACCGACGGTGTGCGGCAACCGCGTCGTCGATGGCGACAGCGAGGACTGCGACGAGGTCACGACCGCCAGCGCAGCCGACGCGACCACCGCAGGCAAACGCCGCTGCGGCGCGCCGGGTACGCCCGCGCAATGCCGCATCTTGTGCACGACCTCTGCGGACTGCGCAGGTGGCTGGGGCTGTGGCCTCGACGGCGTTTGCCGTGAGCCGAAGGGGACGTTCGCGTCGTCAGCGCCGATCACCGAGGAGGCCGACGACGTCGCGCTCGCCGATTTCGACGGCGACGGTGTCTCGGACATTCTCACCTGGAAGACGCCAACCCACCCCTTCGAGGGGAGCGCCGCGGCCGCGCCAGCGCCGGCGCGCTTGAGCGTTCACTTCGGCGAGGCCAACGGCGACATCAAGCAGGACTACCAACTCCACATCTCGAACGCGCCCAACCTTCTCGGACTGCACCCGACCGTCGGTCACCTCACGTCGGACGCGACTCGAAGCGACGTGGTCGTGTCGGTCCGCGGCGGCACCTCGATTTTCCAAGGGCAAGCCGACCGCACCCTGCTTCCAATCCTGAACCCCTCGATCGCCGTACCGAACATCGGTTTGCGCCCGCTCGTTCTCGATGCGACGACCTCGACTCCGGGCGACGAGATCCTCCTTTTCACCATGACCGATCCCGTTCTGGG
>CAXSGV010000107.1:0-8847 GCA_964236615.1 uncultured Polyangiaceae bacterium | reverse complement strand
ATCGTTCCGCTCATGCCCAAAACGGGGGATCTCGACCCGAGCCATCGCGCCGCGGTCTTCCGGACGGGACCGGGGAGGAAGGTCGCGTCGATCTACACGGGTCGGTTCCACACCTCCGGTGGGCCGAGCTGCGACGAGATCGCGATCGCATTCGAAGGCGACAGCCGCGTTGCGATCGTCACGCCGTGCAACGGCGAAGCGCTCAATACCTGCTCCATCGAGAAAGGTCCCGCGTGCGACCTCCTGGTGCCGGTCCGGTTCATCGACCTTCCCGCGGGGCAGAACGTCACCCCCGACGGCATGACGTTCAGCGACTACAACGGTGACTGACACATCGACGTCGTCGTCGCGACGGGCGAGCTCGTCTCGGAGGGCAAGTACCTCGAGCCTGGTCCGTGCATCGCGTTCGGTACGCCCGATCAGAAGTTCAAAGGCGTGTTCGACACGCTCACCGCAAAGTGCCTGCGTTTGAGCCCCTCGGACTTCTTGCCCGTCACACGCGGCGCGAGGAGCGGCGGCCCCGCGCTTCTCGCGTTCGGTCAGCTCACGAGCGACGTAGCGGTGGATTTCGTCACCGAGCGAAGCATCGTTCTTCGTTCCGCCGACGTCGCGAAGAACGGTGGCGCCGATGCGGGGCCACAGTCGCCGACGATCGCGGGCACCACGACGGTCGTGCTCGCACCGCCCGGCGTCGAGTGGCGCGAGGCGCATATCGTCGACATCAACGGCGACGGCCTGAACGACGTCGTCGCGGGAGGCCCGAACGGCGTGGACGTCTACGCCTCGACCGGCGATCGGCTGCTCATCCACAAGGCCTACCCTACGGCCGGCGGCGCCGACCTCTTCACGTTCTCCGACTTCGACGGCGACGCGACGGCGGACATCGCGCTCCGACAGCCCGGCGTCGCTCGTGGCAATGCGCGCGACCTCGACACGATCTCGATCTTGTTCGGCCACAAGGACGCGCTTCCGGAAAATCCGCTCCTGCTCGGACGGCTGAGCGCGGTCGAGCAAATCGTGAGCGGCCGCACGGGGGAGGGGCACTTCGGGATCGAGCCCGACGGGCTCGGCGACATCGGCATCGTCTCCAGGACGGCCGACCTCCAGCAGCTCACGCTGCTCTCCGGTGAGGTCGATCGCCGCGTGGTCTCGTCGTTTCAGCTCGATGCGAATGTCAATCCGGCGCCGCTCGCGAGTCGTTTTGCGATCGGTCGCTTTTCACACGACGCCGCCCTTGGCGATCCCCACGACGACATCGCGATCCTCACGGCCGCCTACCGCGCCGACGAGACGCCGACGCTTCGGCGCCTCGTGGGTGACTACGCCTTGTGGCTCGCACCCGTCCTCGCCGAGGCGTCGCTCGATCAGACGCGCCTTTCGAGCAATGCGCCCAACCTCGGCACGATCGCGTCGAGCAACGGCGCCAACGAAGGCGACGCCTTCTGGCCGTTCGCCGCGACGCTCGCGCTCGACCTCGATCCGCGCGGCAACGATCCGAAGGCAGAGACCGACGAGGTCGTCGTTCTCGCGCAAGGCCTCGGCGCCGCGCGCTGGAAGCTCCGCACGTTCGCGTCCGGCGGCGGCTCGAAGCCCGCTTTCACCGAGCGCGACGCGCGTGACGTCGGCACCGCGCCGACGCTCCCGACAGCGGTGTTCCGCATGCTCGCGGTGGATCTCGATCCCACCGGCGATCCCGTGAAGGATGCCGACGACATCGTCTTGCTTCTTCGCGAGGCTGACAAGACGACGCTGCGCGTCTACTTCAACCGACGCACCGGCAAGCTCGACCCGACGCCCGTCGAGATCGTCCTTCCCGCGGGCCACGACTTCGTCGATGTCGCCGCGATTCACGCGGGCGAAACCGCGACCCACGAGCTCGCGCTACTCGCGAAAGATGGCGTGTACATGGCGCACGTCACCGCGGGCGGCATCACCGTTGCGCCGGCGCGAGTCATCACCGCCGACGGCGCGCGGCGAATCGCCGCCGGCGACGTCAGTGGCGATCGCATCGACGATATCGTCCTCGTCAGCGACAAGGGCATCCAGGTCTTTCGTGGGGAGCCGCGTCTCAAATGAAAAAATCGATCGCACGTGCACGAGCCCTGGGCGCGGTCCTCGTCCTCTCCACCCTTGCTGTTGGCGTCCTGTCGCCGCGTTACGCGAGCGCGCAGCAGAGCGGAGGCGACGTCGATCGCGCCAAGATGCTCTTCAACGCCGGCGCGCAGTTCTACACCGCGGGGCAATTCGACTCGGCGATCAAGGCGTTCGAAGAGGCGAACCGGCTCTTCCCCAAGCCCGCGATCGAATTCTCGATCGCACAAGCGCACCGCCGGCAGTACTACCTCGACAAGAAGCCCGAGCACCTCCACGAGGCGATGGCGAAGTACAAACGCTACATCGACGCGACAGCCGAAGGCGGTCGCAAGTTCGAAGCAGCGCAGGCCCTCGGTGAGCTCGAGCTCATTCAGGCGAAGACTGGCAACGTGGGCGACACGTCCTCGTCGAGCTCAGGTGGCCGCGCACCTGTGAAAGAGCCGCCTCGCATCATGGTGTCGAGCTCGACGCCGAACGCCGTCGTCACGCTCGACAACACCGCACCGAAGCCCGCGCCGTTCGGCGCCGAGGTCACGCCAGGCAAGCACCACGTGAAGATCTCCGCCCCCGGCTACTTCGACGATGAACGCGACGTGATCGCCGACTCGATCCTCCCGCTCAACGCCGATCTCCGCGAGCGGCCGGGCCGCCTCACCGTCAACGCGCCCCCGCACGCGCAAATCGCGATCGACGGCCGCCCGATCGGCGAGACCCCGCTATCCGCCCCAATCGACGTCGTGCCCGGCACGCACTACCTCAGCGTCAGCAAGAACGGCCGCAAGGCGTACGCGCGAGAGTTCGAGCTCGCGCGCGATCAAAAGAAGACAGTCGACGTCGAGCTCGAGGTGACAGGCCAGCGCGTCGTCTCGTACACAATCCTTGCCTCGGGTGCAGCGCTCGTCGTGGGCGGAGCGGTCCTCTTCGGCGTCGGCCTCTCGAAGCAGTCCGACGCCCAAGACATCCTCGATCGTCGCAACGCGCCCGGCGGGAGCATCTCGCAGACCGAGCTCGCCTCGTACGAAAGCCTCCGCGCCCAACGCAACGACTGGTTCACCGCCTCGGGTGTGGTCGCGGGCGTGGGAGGGGCGGCCCTCGTCACCGGTGCGATGTTCTACTTCTTCGACCAACCCACCGCCGGCGCCCCCGAGCGCCGCTTCGAAGATCAGCCGAAGAAGAAGCCCACGACCCCCACCGGCGTCGAGCCCATGGAGATGGCGATCTCGCCTATCGTGTCCCCCGGCTTCACCGGCGGGTCACTCGTCGGCAAGTTCTAGCGACGCGGCGCCGCCGTCATCGCCGGCTGTCCCAGGACACGCGCAAACTTTCCGCGCCACCACCCATGGCCGCCCAGGCGCAGGAGTTTTTCGAACGGCTTCGGCACGGCTTGCTCGATACGGCGTTCTTCAGTTACGAGCGCGAGGACAAGCAGCCCGAGCCAGCGTTGCCGCATTTTCTGCGTGAGTACTCGAGTGCAAGGGTTCGACGCCGGACCTCGCGACCCTCGACGGCCAGGAGGACGAGGAGGAGGCGGACGACGAACGCGCTCGATCGTTGGCAGCGTGGTCGTTGGTGCCAGGGGGCCGCTGCCAGGGGTCCGCTACCGTCCACGCCATGAGGGAGGGCGGCGCGCGAAATAGGCGTCCATGGCCTCTGCGTGATCGGGGCCCGTCCATGTGCTCACGAAGCGGGTCCGTTCGTCGTGCGTGATCGCGGACGACGGCACGCGCGTGGCGCGAAGTAGCTGCTTCATCTCGGCGATGGCGTGCGGCGAGCCGGCGACGATGTCGAGGGCCCACGCGTGTGCGACGACAGCGGCGGTGCCTTTTTCGCACACGTGGTCCACGAGGCCGATGGCGCGCGCTTCCGCGGCGTTCACGTCGTGCGCGGTGTAGAGAAGCCGCGCTGCGCTGCCGTGACCGACGATCGACACCAGGCGCGGGATCGTTCCCCACGCTGTCGTGACGCCCATGCGCACTTGCTTGAAGGAGATGCGTGCCGTCTCGTCGGCGATGCGGATGTCGCAGGCGCACGCGAGCTCGGCCCCGCCACCGAACGCCACTCCGGAGATGGCCGCGATCACCGGCGCTTCGAGCTCGACTAGGCGGCGGCAGATTTCCTCGCCCGCCGCCTGGAACTTCGTCGCCTCCGCGACGCTCGTTTGTCCGTGGAGCTCGCGGAGGTCGCCGCCCGATGCGAATGCCCCGCCGGCGCCGGTGAGGATAAGAGCGCGGAGTGAGCGATCGTTGATCGCTTCATCGAGCGCGAGCGTGAGCGCGTCGATCAGATCCCAGCTGAGAGCGTTCTTGGCGTGCGGGCGATCGAGGGTCCAGGTTGCAATTCCGCCGTCACGCTCCACGCGCAGCATGGTTCGACCTCCGATCGGCGCTCCTGTCGATGCTGTCTTTCCGGAGGCGGCGCGGACGGCGCTCCTCTTCGAGAACCTGATCTTTGGGTGAACGCTTCGCGTGCTTCTTGAGAACGAAGCGCTCGGCGTGCGCGATGATCGCGCCCGCGACGTCGACGCCGCTCGTACGCTCGATGCCTTCGAGGCCGGGCGAGCTGTTGATCTCGAGGATCTTCGGACCCTCGCGGCCTTCGAGCATGTCGACGCCCGCCACCTCGAGACCCATCACTTTGACGGCGGCGATTGCCGCCTGGACGTAGCGCTTGTCGAGGTCGACGCGCTGGCCGAGACCGCCGCGGTGGAGGTTCGAGCGAAACTCGCCGGATTTCGCCTGGCGGCGCATCGCAGCCACGACGCGCCGGCCGACGACGATCGCGCGGTAGTCCTTGCCCTTCGATTCGGCGATGTACTCCTGCAGGATGATGTCTTGACCCATCGCCCAGAGTGTCTCGAGCAGCGATGTCACCGCTTGCGGCGTCTCCGCGATCATCGTTCCGATGCCCTGCGCGCCCTGCTGCAGCTTGACGATCGCCGGTGCACCGCCGATGAAGCTGAGCGCGAGCTCGACCGAGTCGGGCGTGCGCGCACACACGGTCCGCGGCACGTCGATGTCCTTCTTCGTCAGCAGTTGCATCGCGCGGAGCTTGTCGCGCGAGCGCGCAATCGCGACGGCCGTGTTCAGGACGGGCACGCCCATCATGTCGAATTGGCGAACGACCGCGAGCCCGTAGTTCGTGATCGACGCCCCGATGCGCGGCACGACGAGATCGGCGTGCGGCACCGGTTGGTCGCCGAGGAACATCGAAGGCCGGCCGCGTGAAACGACGATGTGGAAGTCGAGCGGATCGGCGACGGTGACCTCATGACCGCGCGAGCGCGCGGCGAGGACGAGGCGGCTCGTGGAATAGAGGGTCGCGTTGCGGGAGAGGACGAGGAGGCGCACGGACACGCGAAGGTAGCAGGCGCCGCTTCGAGCGAGGAGGCTAAGGCGTGCGCGCGAGAACCACCGAAGCCGTACCGGCGGCCGCGGCGGAACCGCGCTCTTCGCCCATCTGCTGATCTTGCTGCGCCAGCTTGTCGCCAATCGGGGCGCTTCGCGGCAGAAAGTGGAGGCTCACGATGACGCCCACCGCGAGGGCGCGGAGGAACAGGTGCTCGCGGCGGGACATGCTCGAAGACAATGCAAGCCGCTTGCCCCGTCGCGATTCCGCGGCCAGAGGCCCATTTGTTCGCGCTTGCCCCTGCTCTCTGCCCGACATTGGCGTCACGGCGGACACGAAGCTTGCACACCGCGTGCGTCCGGTGCCACACCGCCGGCGCGCGCGCGGCGAATTGCCACTTCCGAACGCCGAGGACGCGGGCGCCGACGCCACCGTGGGCGAAAGGCACGTGAAGAGCGACGTCAGCGCATGCCGGCGAGCCATTCTCGACCGGCGTTGCTAGGCTTCTGCCCACGATGGGCACGCAACGCCGGCTCGATGACGAAGACGACATACTTGCCGAGCTGCCGGAGCTCGACGGTGACGACGACAGCGACGACGATGACGAGAGCGAGGCCGAGTCCGAGGACGGGCTCGAGCTCGATGTCGGCGAAGGTGGCTCGAGCGATCTGGACGACGCCACCGGCGAAGGCGACCCGCTCGACGAGCTGACCGAGGGCGACGAGAAGGAAGGCTCATGGCTCCTCGACGCCGGGCCGTCGGACCTCCCGAACGTCGACATCCTCTTGCCGGAGATCCCGGACGATCCGCGCGGCGGCGGGAGCATGCTCCTCGACAACGACGAGCCGGGCGTCGGCGACGACGACTTCGACCTCGGCGGCGACGAGTCGGCGCGCGCGGCGATGGATGCCGGCGAGGAGGGGCCGAGCGACGCCGACGAAGAGCTTCGCGATGAGGATCTCCCGGCGCTCGACGCCGACGACGACGGCGAGGTCGACGAATCGACGCTCTACGAGCTCGCGATCGGTGACGAGGACACGGGGCTTCCTTGGCCCGAGGAGCCCTGGATGATGGCGATGTCACCGCTCGACGTCGGCCACGTCGTCGCCATCGCGTGCGCGCCGCGTGGGCTCGTCGCACGGCTCGAGTCGGGTCAGGTGGTGCAGGTCGATCTCGACGGCGAGGTGCAAGAGGTCCTCAGCCCCGACGCGGCGCAAAAGCGCGCGCTCGGCGGCGATCCGCGGCTCGATCCCTCGGAAAGAGACGAGGCCGAGGACACGTTTGGTGTTCGCCGCCAAGGCGTCGAGATCACCGCGATCGTCGCCATCGACGTCGATACGTGGATTGCCGCGGTCTACGATCCGACCGACGCCCGATCGTTGCTCGTGCGTGCCGTGCGCGTGCCTACGACGGCGACGCCGCAGGCACGCCGGCGGGTCGTCGTCAGCGAGATCGTCGGCCGCGTGACCGACCTTGCGTGGGACGCGGCGCGCGGGCTCGTGTGGGCCGGCGGCGATTTCGGCGTGGTACCGCTGCACCCGCGCGTTTCCTCCGAAGTGAGCTGAGAAATGCCCATCATCGTGCAGAAGTACGGCGGCTCCTCGGTCGCCGACGTCGAGAAGATCGGACAGGTCGCGGACAAGGTCGTGGCCGCGCGGCGACTCGGCAACGACGTGGTCGTCGTCGTGAGCGCGATGGGCAAGACCACCGACGAGCTCCTGTCGCTCGCGAAGAAGGTGAGCGGAGGGAAGGGCGATCCCCCGCGACGCGAGCTCGACATGCTGGTCTCGACCGGCGAGCGCGTCTCGATGGCGCTCCTCTCGATTGCCATCGAAGCGCGCGGCTGCCAGGCGATCAGCTTCACCGGAAGCCAGTCCGGCATCCTCACGAACGATCGCCACTTCGACGCGCGCATCATCGAAGTGCGACCCCACCGCATCGAGGACGAGCTCGCGCGCGGGCGCGTCGTCATCGTCGCCGGCTACCAGGGCATGAGCTACAAGCGCGAGATCACGACGCTCGGCCGCGGCGGCTCCGACACCACCGCGGTCGCGCTCGCCGCCGCCCTCGGCGCCGAGCGTTGCGAGATCTACAGCGACGTCGATGGCGTGTACTCGGGCGATCCGCGCGTGATCGACGGGGCGGCGCACCTCCCGGAGCTCGATCTCGCGACCCTGCAGGAAATGGCGGAGGCCGGCGCGAAGGTGCTCAACGTCCAAGCCGTCGAGTGGGCGCGCCGCGCGAAAATCGCGATCTATGCTCGCAAAACCAGCGATCCGGTGGACGCCGAGGGGCACCCCGCGCGGCAAACGATCGCCCATGACAGTGCCACCTCGCGCCCTTCGGAGATGGCGCAGCACCGCGTGCGCGCGGTCGTCGGTCTCGATCGCGTCGTCGTCGTCCACGTCGCCGAGCCGCTGCGTCGCTTTGCCGAGGTCGCGTCGTCGATGGACTTGCCGCTCCTCGATCTCACGGCCGGTGCGACCGGCGCGTCCGCGGTGATTCCGCTCTTGAATCTCCCCGATTGGGAGGCGTGCCGCGCGCGCCTCACCACCGAAATGCGCTCAATCGAGATCATCGAGAACCGCGCCCTCGTGAGCATCGTCGGCGCTGAGCTTGCCGGCGCGAGCGCGCTTCCGAAGTTTCTGACCACCCTCGAGTCGATTCCAGCGGTTCCATCGACGGTGGTGGCGGGGCCGCTGCGGATCGCGGCGACGATCCCATCGTCGGATCTCGCCGCGGCGCAACGCGCTCTGCACGCCGCCTTCGTGTGAAGTCGAGGGACGGTCAGCCGCCGCGGCGCGCGATGTTCGCGATCAGCTTGCGCGTCGGATCGTCGTGCGGTGAGGTGACGGGATCCGCGGGCGCGACCAGGATCTGAAGTGCGCGTACCGTCGTGCGCGCTTCCCCGAGCAACGCGGCGTCGTTGAGGCGAGTGGCGAGGACGTGCAGCCGGCGCCACACCGCGAGCTGCGCCGGGTACTGGCCTTCGAGGCCATACCAGCGCGCGAGCTCGCGAATCGCGGCAACGTCGTTGGGGACCTTGAGGGTGTACGTCTCGAGATCGCGGAAGGCTTCGTCCTTCCAGCCGAGCTGACGACGCGCCTGGGCGCGGCCTTGGTAGGCGACGAAGAGGCTCGGGACGTGCTCGAGTGCGACGGCGAACACGCGCTCGGCCTCACGCACGTCACCCTTGCGCATGCGCAGCGCGCCGAGACCGACGTAGCAGTCACCGCAAGTGGGATCGAGCCCCAGCGCTTCGGTGTAGCGGCGGAGCGCGAGGTCGTCTTCGTGTGCGGCCTCGTGGTGGCGCGCCTCGCGAAGGAGCTCGTCGATGGTGGTCGACGCACGCGCGTCCGCCCCGACCACGGTGAGCGCGGTCGACGCGAGCGCAACGCAAACGAAGAA
>CAXSGV010000106.1:0-15826 GCA_964236615.1 uncultured Polyangiaceae bacterium | reverse complement strand
GCCGACATCGGCGGACCGAACGAGGCAGGTCGGCCGGTGACCGGACGCGAAGGCACCGGTGATTGTGGCGTTGGACTAGTGTCTTCTACGCGCGCGGTGAGCGTGCGGTAGCGTCCCGTCTCGGGCTTCTTGAAGAGCGTCGCCGGCGGCGGCGGGAGATCGTTCTCGGAGGACTTGAACGTGGGGCTCTCGTGCTGCGCGCGCTCGAGCGCGTCGATGTCGAGCGTGAGCGACGGCTCGTCGGAAGGCGCGTCCGCAGGCACCGAGTCGCGCGTCGTCTGCGGCGGCTCGTCCGGGATGCGCACGGAGATCGGCGGCCGCGGGCCCGCCGGCGGCGGCATCGGCGACATCCCGCCAGGAGCCGAGGAAGCCGTGGCGCGAGGCGAATCCGGAGATTCGAACGAGCGCAGCGATTCGAGCGAGCCCAGCGAGCCGAGCGAGCCGAGCGAGCCGAGCGAGCCGAGCGAAGGCGGCTCCGAAGTGGGTGCGGCGAGCCCAGGCGAGGTGGCTTTCCGTACGATCGCAGGGGGCGAGGGGACCGCGGGGATCGAAGGCGCAGGCTCGGAGAGACCGGACGCAAGCGGGGCTGCGGGTGTCGCGACCTTGGGGCCACCGCCCGTCGGGCCCGCACCATCGACGAGGTGATCGAACTGACCATCGCGCAAGGCAATGAACATCGCCTTGTGCTGGTCCTTCATCATCCCTTTGACGATGTCGCTCATGCCCTCGGCCCCGAGGTGCTCGGCGTAGCTCGTCTTCACGGACTTCAGGATGCGACCGCCATCCATGAAGAGATGCGTGATGATGTGCGGCTTCTTGATCCCTGAATCTTCCGTCTGGATGTGGAAGACGCGGTTCTTGTGCCGGACGTTGTTGTTGTAGCCGAGCAGCGGCGATTGAATCTTCGACATCTCGGCTCTCGGTCCTGGTGTCAAACTACCACTTAACCTCGCCTTCGTCGCACAGACTCAGGTGCCGACGATCGCCGTGAGGCACGCCTCTCGGTGCGCGCGGATTTCCGCCACGTCGACGTGGACGAGCCGACTGCCTTGACGCTCGAGGACCGCGGCCTCGGAACGTGCAAAAAGCGCGATCGACAGCGAGGTCCCGCCCGTGACTCCGAGCTCGAGAGCCGGGACGCCCGCGCCGCGCGCGGCTTCGAGCAACGTGGTGAGAGCTTCGCGGGTGGTGCTCACGATCACGCGCGTCGGGGCCTCGCCGAAAAGCAGCGCCGCCTCCGCGTCGACGGCGCCAAGGCCTTCGAAGTCGATGCGTGCTCCAACGTCGAGCGAGGCATCCGGCGCGGTGGCGCAGCACTCGGCCAGCGCGATCGCCACGCCCCCGTCCGACACGTCGTGTGCATTCTGCAACAATCGCTTCCGCGCGAGATCGAGCACGAGACGCTGTAGCCGCGCCTCGGCCTCGAGGTCGATTGCGGGCTTTTCTGCGAGCGCGACGCCATGGCGCGCGCACCACTCGCTCCCGGCGAGGGTCGACGTGGCCGTCGTATGTGGTCCGAGCATCACGATGACATCACCAGCGCGCTTGAACCACTGCGTGACGATGTCGTCCGGCGACGTGAACAGGCCGACCGCGCCGATCGTGGGCGTCGGCAAGATCGCGCGCGACCCGCCGCCTGGAATGCCCGTCTCGTTGTAGAGGCTCACGTTGCCGCTGACGATGGGCACGGCGAGCGCGTTGCAGGCCGCCGCGATGCCGTCGATCGCGCGTGCGAAGTCCTCCATGACCTCGGGGCGTTCGGGGTTGCCGAAGTTGAGGCAGTCGGTGAGCCCGATTGGCTCGGCGCCGCTGCATACGAGGTTGCGGCATGCCTCGGCGACCGCCATGGCGCCGCCGGCGAAGGCGTCCTTGTCGACCCAACGCCCGTTGCAGTCGCACGCAAAGGCGAGAAACTTCTCCATGACCGTGCCGTCCTTTTCGCACGGTACACGCACGACGGCTGCGTCGGAGCCAGGGCGCACGACGGTACCGCCGCGCACGATCGCGTCGTACTGCCGCCACACCCACTGTCGCGAGCCAAGGTTGGGCGAGCCGCACATCGCGAGGAGCTCCTCTGCCCAGTCTTCGATGCGAGGCAGTGGCGTCGAAGGGGGAGGCTCCGCCTTCGTCGCGCGCGGCCGGTCGTAGATCGGCGCGTCGTCGGTGAGGACGCCGATCGGGAGATCGCACACGACCTGTGCCTCCGCGGCGATGGGTGCGTCGTCGAGCGGATCGTAGCCAGGCGTTGCCTTGATGACCCAGCGCTTCGTGTCCGTGACGCGACCGATCACCGCGGCGTCGAGCTCCCACTTCTTGCAAATCGCGATGCAGGCGCCCTCTTTCCCAGGCTTTGCGACGAGCAACATGCGCTCCTGCGATTCGCTGAGGAGGATCTCGTACGGCAGCATCTTTTTCGCGCGGCGCGGGACGAGATCGAGATCGAGCTCGATGCCGTTGTCGGCACGGCCCGCCATCTCGACGCTCGATGACGTGAGCCCGGCGGCGCCCATGTCCTGAATGCCTTCGAGGACATCGGCTTGAAAGAGCTCGAGACACGCCTCGAGCAAGAGCTTGCCCATGAAGGGATCGCCGACCTGCATCGTCGGCCGCTGGCTGGGGCCGGTGGCCGAGAACTCATCCGACGCCATCGTGGCGCCGTGAATGCCGTCGCGCCCGGTCTTCGCGCCGATGTACAGGATGGGGTTACCGATGCCGCTTGCGCGCCCATAGAAGATGCGATCGGTGCGCGCGACGCCGCACGTGAACGCGTTGACGAGGATGTTGCCGTCGTACCGCGCGTCGAACTGGACCTCGCCGCCCACCGTCGGCACGCCGATCGCGTTGCCGTACCCACCGATGCCATGCACGACCCCGCGGAGCAGCTCCGGGGTGCGAGGGTGCGTGGGGCTGCCGAAGCGAAGCGAGTTGAGCCCGGCGATGGGTCGTGCGCCCATCGTGAAGACGTCGCGCAGGATGCCGCCGACGCCCGTCGCGGCGCCCTGGTACGGCTCGATGAAGCTGGGATGGTTGTGCGACTCCATCTTGAATACGGCAGCAAATCCGTCGCCAATGTCGACGACCCCCGCATTCTCGCCAGGCCCCTGAATGACGCGTGGCCCCTTCGTTGGGAGCCGTCGCAAGTGGAGCCGCGAAGACTTGTAGGAGCAGTGCTCGCTCCACATCACGCTGAACACGCCAAGCTCGGTGTAGGTCGGCGCCCGCCCGAGCGAAGCGAGGATGCGCTGGTGCTCCTCGTCGTTGATCTTGTGCTGGCGAACGACGGCCGGCGTGATCGGCTGATCGCCGGGGAACGAGGCCGGGAAAGCTTGGGGCGCGTTGGGCTGCGTGGGCGGAGTCACTCGTCAGTTCACCTTCGTCGTGCCGATGCAGACGTTGACCTCGAGGAGCACGTAGAGAAGCGCGAGCTCCTGCGGCGCGAGCTTCGACGTGCCGGTCGCCTCCGTGTGGTACGTGCTGTAGAGCACGCGGCCGCAGCCTCGCTCGAAGCTCACTGTCGTCGGCTTCACGCCCGAGGTGCCGGTGTTGCCTTCGACCCAGACCTTGGGCGTGACTTGCACAGGCGCGCCGTTCGCGTCGGTGCTGGCGACGGTGGCGAGCTGGTTGATGACGACGTAGTTCGCCGTGACGTCGAAATTCGTGACGCCTTGCACCTTGAGCCAGTCCTTGAGGCCAGGATCGAGGACGTTGGCCGGCGCGTCGTACTCGTCCGAGCTGCACGCCGCACCGAAGCCGGTGCCCTCCGTGTCTTTGAAGGCGATGTACTGCGGCCACGGCTGGCGAACCCACTCGTACGACCAATCGGTGACGTAGAAGCGGCCACCGGCGGCAACGAAGTCCTGCACGTTCTTGATCGGGAGTGACTTCGACGAGAAGCCGTCGTCGCAGTTCGAGCAGGGTCGAAACACGATCTGGTACTCGTTCAGCTTGTTGCTGTCTTCGAGGAGCTTCGCTTCGCTCTGGGTACCGCTCGCCCCCTCGTCGTAGATGTCGAAGGAGCCGCTGCCGTCGACGTAGGCGCCGCTGCTGTCGACGTCGCCGAGACCGAGCTTCGCCAGCGAGGCCTCGATGGGATCGTAGATGCCCGCGATGATGGCCATCTTCGGGATGTCGTCGCCGTTGGCCTTGTCGGATTTCTTCGGCAGCGACGTCACGTCCTTGCCGAGCGCGTTGTCGCCATCCTTGATGTCGATCTCGCGCACGCGGCGGAAGTTGCCCTTCTGCACGACGAGGAAGTGCTTGCCCGTCTGGGCCTTGATGTCGAAGCTGCCGTCTGAGTTCGTCGTCGCGTAGGGCGTCGAGCTCTCGAGCTGAACGCACTTGTCGCAGAACACGCCGTCGGGGATCGGGTCCGGCTTGCTCGAGCTGACGTAGACCAGCGCGCCCGCGATCGGGATCGTTCCTTCGGGCGCGACGACCTTGCCGGTCAAGTGGCCGTTCGCGGGGGCGATGATGTTGCCGCCTTCGCCAATGGTCGCCTCACCGTCCGCGAGCCCAGCGTCGGGTTGCGTCTGGTCGAACTGGCGTGTCGCGGTCGTGCTCGAGCATGCCAGGAAGGGCGCAGCGGCAAGCGTGGAGAGCCCGAGAGCTAGAGCAACGAGGCCAGTGGAACGCGTCATAGGCGGCCGACCGTACCAGCCTCGGGCCCCTCGGTGGAGTTTCGACGGATCCCGTGGTACCGAAGGGCCGATGCGCGCGACCGTCGTGGTGTTTCCCGGCATCAACGCCGACGCCGAGATGATCCGCACCTTGCGCGACGTCTGCGGCATTCAGACCACCGTCGTGCGCCACACCGAGCAGGAGCTGCCTCCGGGCACCGACCTCGTCGCGATCCCCGGTGGCTTCAGCTACGGCGATTACCTGCGCTGCGGCGCCATCGCGAAGGTCGCGCCGATCGTGCAGGCGATCGTGAAGCACGCCGAGCGCGGCGGCTACGTGCTCGGCGTGTGCAATGGGTTCCAGATCCTCACCGAGGCAGGCCTGCTCCCGGGCGCGCTCACGCGCAATGTGAACATGCGGTTCGAGTGCAGCGACGCGCACGTCGTCGTCGCAGGCCTAGGTCCGTTCACGAAGCAGACCGGCGAGGTGTGGAAGTTGCCGATTGCGCACGGCGAAGGTCGCTGGCAAGCGGCTCCCGACGTCCTCGCGCGCGTCGAAGGCGACGGCCTGGTCGCGCTCCGTTATTGCGACGTCACCGGCGCGGTCACCGACGCGGCGAACCCGAACGGATCGCAGAACAACGTCGCCGGCATCTACGCGGGCCCAAAGAAGAACGTGCTCGGCTTGATGCCGCACCCCGAGCGCATGAGCGATCCGCTCCTTGGCGGCACCGACGGTCGTCGCCTGTTCGACGCGGTCGCGGCGAGCTGACCCGAGCGTCGTACCGCCATGGATCTCCTCTATTTCGTGCTCCTCACGAGCATCCTGATCTTCATCCACGAGTCGGGGCACTTCGTGTGCGCGAAGATCTTCGGTGTGAAGGTCATCACGTTCTCGATTGGCTTCGGTCCGAAGATCGTCCGGTTGCGCGGCCGCGAGACCGAGTACTGCATCGGCCTGTTTCCGTTCGGTGGCTTCGTGAAGATGCTCGAGGAGACGAAGGGCACCGAGCCCATTCCACCGGAGGATCGCCGCCGCACCTTCGAGTCGCAGGAGCTTTGGAAGCGCGTCGTCATCGTGCTCGCTGGGCCCGCGATGAACGTGCTCTTCCCGATCGCGCTCTACACGTCCGTCTTCCTCGAAGACCGTGTCTTCCTTCCGCCCACCGTCGGCGTCGTCGTGCCGGGCAAGCCCGCCGACGGCAAGCTCGTGGCGGGCGATCGCATCGCCTCCATCGACGGCGCGCCAGTGTCGAGCTTTCCCGAGGTGCAGCGCCTCGTCGCGAAGCGCGCGGGCTCGTCGCTCCGCCTGGTCGTCCTTCGCGACGGAAAAAACGTCGACATCGACGTCACGCCCGCCGACGAGATCGAGCTCCGCGAGCTCGACATCGTCGAGCACGTCGGCCGCATCGGCATCGTGCCGAGCTTCCCGGCGCCGATCATCGGCGTGCCCCGCGTGGACTCACCGGCGTACCGCGCCGGGCTGCGCACTTTCGATCGTGTGACGGCGGTCAACGGCAAGAAGGTCGAGAAGCTGCTCGACCTCGAGACGCTCCTCGCAGGAAACCGCGGCGACACCGTCGTCGTTGCGTTCATGCGTCCGATTCCGGTGCCCGATGCGGCCGGCGGCCTCTGCGACATCTCGGTGATGGAGCCCGGCGTTGCCACGCTCACGCCCTCGGCCCGCATCGAAGCCGGTCCCGAAGGCGACTCCGACGCTCGCGCTAAAGACGTGCTCGTGCGCGTCGGCATCGAGAGCGCGAACATGTACGTGTCCTTCGTGCCGGAAGGCTCGAGCGAGTGGAAGGCCGGCCTGCGCTCGGCCGATCGCATCACCGCGCTCGACGGCGTGATGCAGCGCCACTGGCAGTCGATGGAAGACGATCTCGTGCGCGGCGCGAACCGCCGTCGTGAGCTGCGCTGGACCCGCGCCGGCGAGCCGATGGCGGGTGTGTTCCAGCTTCGCAAGGAGCAGTGGGACGACGAGTTCGCGCAGCACTACGAGCGCTACGTCTTCCGCACCACCAACTGGGCCCCGAACGCTCCCGATGCCTGGGTGCCGAACCCGAGCCCCGTCAGCTACGCCGTCCGCCGCGGCTTCGAAGAGACGACGAGCGTCATCAAGTTCATCGGCGTTGGCTTCGTGCGCATCCTTCAGGGCCGCGTGAGCCTCTCGAGCGTGAGCGGTCCCATCACGATCTACGACGTTGCAGGGCAGGCCGGCGCGAAGGGCACGACCTACTTCGTCTGGGCGATGGCGGTGATCTCGATCAACCTCGGGCTCATCAACCTCTTGCCCATCCCGGTTCTCGACGGCGGGCATCTCGTGTTCCTCGCGCTGGAGGCCCTGAAAAAGCGGCCGATCAGCCTGCGCGTACGGGAGGTCTCGAGCCTGGTCGGAATGAGCATGCTGTTCGTCTTGATGCTGGTGGCTTTCAAGAACGACGTCGAGCGCCGGTGGGACGTCATCCTCGGCCAAATCAAGGAAATCTTCGGCTGAACCTCCCCGATTGCCTGGCGTAATCGGCCGTTTCGTGGCAATTGGCGCGCGACACTGCTTGTCATTTCCCGGGGGTTTTTGATCCATGCGCCGTAAGACCGTCACACCACTGGTTGTAGTCTGCACATTTGCTTGGGTGGCGGCCAGCGTGGCGAGCGGCGTGGTGAGCAGCGCGTGCGCGACCGGCACGAGCGACGGCGTCGAGACAACGACCGTCCCCGACGCCGGTAGCGTGCTGCCGGGCGTCGACGCGGGCGAGCCGATCGTCGCCGACGGCGGCGGTAGCAAGCCAGACTCGAGCAAAGAGAAGGACGCGCCCGCGCCCGTCCTCACCGCGATCAGCCCTGCGACGGCGAAGGTCGGTGCGCTCGGCCCCACGCTCATCATCACCGGTAGCGACTTCGTCGCGCGCTCGACTGTGAAGGCCGATGGCGACGATCTTCCGACCACCTTCGTCAGCGCCACCGAGCTCCGCGCGCCGCTCCCCACCACGAAGCTCGCCTCGGCCGCGGTCGTGCAGATCGTGGTCTCGACCTTCACGCCCGGTGGCGGCATCAGCGCCGCGGTTCCGTTCACGGTCGAGAACCTCGCGCCCGCACCCACGACGCTGAGCCCCACGAACGTGCCCGTCGGCTCGCCCGACACGCCGCTCACGGTCACCGGGTCGGACTTCGCCGCCGGCGCGAAGGTCACGTTCGACACCACCGATCTCGTCGTCAGCGCCTCCACCTCCACGAGCATCACGGCGACTGTTCCGGCCGTGCTCCTCGGCCTCGCCGGCAGCCACGCGGTGAAGGTCGTGAACCCGGCGCCCGGTGGCGGCACGTCGACGCCGATCTCGTTCACGGTGACGAACCCGTCGGCCGTCTCGATCACGAGCGTCACGCCGAGCATCGGCACCGCGGGTGACGGCAACACGCCGATCACGATCGTCGGGTCGGGCTTCGTCACCGGAACGACGGTGTCGTTCAACGGGGTGACCATCAACTCGACGACCACCGACGCGACGCATATCGCGGCGGTGATTCCCTCGGGCTCGCTGACGACGGCCGGTGACTTCTCGGTCGTCGTGACGACGCCTCCTCCCGGCGGTGGCGTGAGCCCGCCCGCGACCTTCCAGGTGAAGAACGCAGCCCCGACCCTCGGGAGCGTCAGCCCCAACACTTGGTATTACAAAGGCGGCGACAAGACCGTCACCCTCAGCGGCACCGGCTTCCTGGCGACCTCGGTCGTGCGCCTCACCGACACGACGGGAACGAAGAACCTCGCGACCACCTACGTGAGCCCGACGCAGCTCACCGCCGTCGTGCCGAACGGATCGCTCGGCACGCTCGGCACGATGCAGCTCTCGGTCGCCACGCCGGCACCAGGCGGCGGCACGAGCGGCAACGTGCCGTTCTACGTCACGTGCGATCCCACCGGCGTGACCGTCACGCTCGCCGCCGTCGGGAACGTCTCGACGGTGTCGACGGCCTTCGCGGGCGCGCCCACCGCGGGCCGACTCTACGGTGGAACGTGCCCGACGACGCAGTCGACGACCCTCGAGCCGTACCGCACCTGGACCGTGCAAAATACATCTTCCGCTCCGGTGCTCCTCTCGTCGTGGGCGGTGTGCTCGGGCGTTGCATCGCCCTACCGCGCAGACGACGCGTTCCTCACGTTCTATCGCCGTATCTCTCCGCCTCTCACCGACGCCGACCGCCAAGCGTGCACCGGCGTCGTCGCCGAAGGCTCATCGGGCGCCGGCGCCTACGCGAGCCCCGAGTCCGGCGGCTCGGCGTGGTGTCCGGGCCTCACGAAGGCAAATGGCGGCGCCATGTCGCTTGCCGTCTGCGAAAAGGCCGTGGTCTACGTCACGCCGTTCTCGTCGACGAGCACGACTTACACGCAGCCGCCGACCCTGCGCATCAGCGCGGAAGCGCCCTGAGTCTCGTGCGCGCTCCAGCAGTCGTCGCTTGGCACTGACAGCGCGCGCGCTCGCGGCCGATGTCTTGGTCCGCGTCGAGAAGGACGGCGCGTTCGCGTCGGCCGCGCTCGAGACCGCGCTGACGCGCTCGACGCAGCTACTTCCGCGCGATCGCGCGCTCGCGACCGAGATGGTCTACGGCACGCTCCGCGTTCGCACCTGGCTCGTCGAACGGCTGCAGCGCCATGCACGCAAGCCGATCGAGAAGATCGATCCACGCATTCTCACCGAGCTTCTCGTCGCCGCGTACCAGATCTTTTTTCTGCGCGTGCCCGCCTTCGCGGCGGTGAACGAGGCCGTCGGCGCCATTCGTCTCGCGAAGGGCAAGGAGGTAGCGGCGTTCGCGAACGCCGTGCTTCGGAAGCTTGCGACCGAGGCCGCCGCCGAGACCATCGATATTCGCGCGGCCGCGCTCGCGTCGTGTCCGCCGTGGCTCAAGGCCGCGCTCGCACGAGCCGTCGGCGAGGAGAACGTCGCATCGATGATCGTGGCCGACACCACGCCGCCGGTCTGTCTTCGCGCTCGAAGTGAAGATGACCGCGCGAAGTGGATCACCCGTCTACGCGAGGCGATGCCTTCGGCGGAGATTTCACCCGGCGGGGCGTCGCCGCTTGCGATCCTTGTCCGCGGCGCCGGTCGGCCCCAGGATCTTCCGGGCTTCGATGAAGGCGCGTGGACGATCCAAGAAGAAGGATCGCAGGTCGTTGCGCTCACCCTCGGCGCGCAGCCCGGCGAGATCGTCCTCGATGCGTGTGCGGGTCGCGGCAACAAGACGTCGCTGCTCGCGCAGGCGGTGCTTCCCGGCGGCGCGGTCGACGCGGCCGACCTCCACCCCGCGAAGCTCGAGCGCCTGCGTGAAGATCTCGCACGCCAAGGGACCGCACCTCGCGAAACGTTCGCAGTCGACTGGGCGATCGGTGCCGGCGGGATCGCGGTCGGCGCCTACGACCGCGTGCTCGTCGACGCGCCCTGCTCGGGCACCGGAACCCTACGCCGCCGGCCCGATCTGTTCGCGCGAAAGAGCCCCGAGGCGCTCGCCGAGCTTGCTCCGCTGCAGCTCGCAATCGTCACGCGTGCGGCCGACTGCGTTCGTCCCGGCGGCACACTGCTCTACGCGGTCTGCAGTGTGCTGGTGGAGGAGGGCGAGGCCGTCATGGGCGCGCTCCTCGCAAGCCGCGCCGACCTCGAAATCGACGGCGCTGCGCTCCGCCTCCTTCCCCACGTTCAGGGGACGGATGGATACTTCCTTCAGACCCTGAAAAAGAGGTAAAGGTCACCCCATCATGACGATCATCGACGTCACCATGCCGCAGCTCGGTGAGAGTGTCACCGAAGCCACGGCCGCTCAGGCGGGGGCTTTGAGGACGGGACCATCTCGCGCTGGCTCGTCAAAGAAGGCGATTCGGTCACGAAGGACCAGCCGCTCGTCGAGATCGGAACCGACAAGGCCGACAGCGAGCTCCCCGCGCCCTCGGCCGGACGCGTCATCAAGATCCTGGCGCCAGAGGGCACGGTCGTCGCGGTTCAAGCCGTGCTCTGCCAGATCGACTCGAGCGCAACGGCAAGCACCAGCTCGAGCACCAGCGCGAGCAGCGGCGCTAGCAGCGCGTCGGCCCCTGCCGCGGCATCGTCATCCTCCTCAGAAGCCTCGTCGTCGGCGGGTCAGTCGCGCAGTGTGTCGGGTGGGGCGCTCGCGTCCCCGATGTCGCGTCGGACCGCGCTCGAGAACGAGGTCAACCTCGACGACGTGCGTGGCTCGGGCGACCGCGGCCGCATCACGAAGGACGACGTCCTCCGCGCACGCGACGCGGGCAGCGCCGCACCCGCCAACGCTGCACCGCCGGCACCCGCGCCGCTTGCGCCCGCGCCGGTGCGCGCCGATACCCGTGGTCTCGCGAGCATGATTCAAAATGGCGGCGGCTTCGTCCCGCCGATCCCGGGCACCGGCTACGGCTCGTTCAAGGTGCCGCAGTACCGGCCCACCGACGGCGACAAGGTCGTGCCGTTCACGCGTCGCCGCCGCATCACGGCCGACCACATGACGTACTCGAAGTTCGCTTCGCCGCACGTCGTCACAGTCGCCGAGGTCGATCTTCACAAGGCTTCTTCCCTGCGTGAAGCGCACAAGGATCGCTACAAGAAGGAAGGGCAGGCGCTCACGATGCTCGCGTTCGTCGTCGTCGCCGCAGCGCGTGCGCTCCGCGAGACGCCGAGCATCAATGCACGCGTTCTCGATGACGCCTTCGTCATTTTCAAAGACGTGAACATCGGTGTCGCCGTCGACTCACCCGACGGCCTCGTCGTCCCGGTGGTTCGCCGCGCCGACGAGCTCGGCGTTCGCGGCATCGTGCGAGCGATCGACGAGGTCGCGAAGCGCGCGCGCTCGGGCAAGATCACCGCCGACGATCTCAGCGGCGCGACGTTCTCGATCACGAACCCGGGCATCAAGGGCAACCTCTTCGGCGGCGCCATCATCAACCAGCCGAACGTCGGCATCCTGCGCATGGGCGAGATTCAGAAGCGCGTCGTTGTCGTCGAAGGACCCAGCGGCGAGGACCACATGGCGATTCACCCCGTCATGTACATGGCCCTCAGCTACGACCACCGCATCGTCGATGGAGTCGCCGCGAACGCGTTCTTGTGGCGCGTCACCGAGCTCCTCGAGAAGGCCGATTTCGAGGTCTGACGAGGCGCGGCGCGCTTTAGGAGCGCGACGAGCTCAGCGTGCGCAACGCCAACGCCAACGTCGACGCCGCGCCACGAGAGCTCCCGCCGCGAGGAGCCCGCATGCGCCGGCGTACGCCCCTGCGTTGCCGATGCCGTGCAGATCGCAGCTGCAACCTTGGCTGCCGCCATCGCTCGCTCCCGCGTCGGTGCCTGCGTCCTTCACCGACGCGTCGGGCGCGCCGCCGAGCTGCTCCTGGAGCGCCGGCCAATCCACCACGCACTGCGACGCCGTCGAGCCCGCTGGGCACGCCAGCGGTCCACGAATGCCGTTCAAGCGGAGCTTCGGAGTGAAGGTCGCGCCCTCGTCCGTCGAGGCGCCGAGGATGAACCCACTTGATTCGGCAGAACATGCGTAAAGCAAGTCACCCGCGATGGTGAGGCACTGCACCTGGATGGGCGAGCGCTGCGTGAATGTCAGATCGGTCGACGACGCCACGAACAGACCGTCGGTGCCGCCGACGAACACCTTCGAGCCATCCGCGCTCAGCGCGAAGCCGAGCATGGGGACCGAGGAGCGCACCTCGCGAAAGTTGTCGCCCGCGTCGTCAGTGACCAGCAATCGGCTTGTTTTCTCGGCCGAGGTGCGAACGTAGACGCGGTCGGGGTTCGTCGGATCGACGGCCGAGACGTACGGTGCGCGCTCGCGCAGGTTGGCGTCGAGCGGGACGACCTTCTCGACCCACGTGGCGCCCGAATCTTTCGAAACGAGGAGCACCCCGCGCGAGCTCGTGCCTGCGCCCGTGACGCCCGAAACGTAGAGCCGTGTCGGATCCGATTTCGAGACCTCGACGGTCTCGGCCACGAGCGTGTCGTCGATGGGAGCGCCGAACGCGTCCCAGGTGGCGCCGCCGTCCGTCGAGCGGAAGATCTGGTTCGCGTAGGTGGAGGTGCCGGCGTCGTCGGGGCGAACGTAGGTCGACGTCAAGGCGAGCACGGTCTGCGGCGCGTCGGGTCGGACGACCACGTCGACGATGACCTGCTTGGTGAGCCCCCCGGCCGCGAAGGTCCAGCCGCAGCCGCCGGTCGGCGACACGGCGAGCCCTTCGAACGTGCCCGCGACGATGGTGGTGCGCGAGGTCATGCCGAGCGACGGATCTTCGACGCCGCCGTAACCGACCGCGCGCTCGCAGATCCAATCGAAGGTCGTGGCAGAGTCGCTCGAGACGAGCACGCCAAACGTGGTGCGCAATGTCATTGCGCTCGGATCGCCCGGCGCGACGACGAGCTGGTTGGCCGCAGGGAAGCGGCCGTTCGCGCGCGCCTGGTGAGGAGCAAGCGTGGCGACGACTGCGAGCCCGAGTGAAACGGCGAAGGACGACGGCTTCACGTTGGCGGATCTTGCACCGTCGCCGCCTTCAAGGCGAGGACGAGCTGCTCGACCGCGGAGATCGCCTCGACCGTCACCCCAAAGCGCGGCCCGAGCAGCTGCTGCCACCGCGCCGGAGTGAGGATCGTCGCCTCGACTGCGACGCCCGCCCGGCCATCCTCGTGGGCGCAGCGCGCGTCACCCGTTCCATCGACGAGCCGCACGCACGGGAGCGCGCCTGAACGAACGGCGTCGAGCCAGCCCGGCGAAGGGACCTCGGTGAGCCACACGCCACCTGGACGCAGCACGCGCGCGATTTCCCTGCCGAGCCGCGCGATCGCATCGCCGGCAAGCTCGTGCTCGGGTGGATGCGAGAGCGTGCCGTGCAACGCGAGGACTGCGTCGAAGGACGCGGCGGGGAAGGGGAGCTCACCCCAGAGATCCGCGTGGACGAGCTCGATCGGACGCGCGCGACGCGCACAGAGCGCCAGCATCTTCTCGGAAACGTCGAGACCGACGACGACGTGACCCGCGTCGAGGAGAACCGAGAGCTCGCGCCCCGTGCCGACCCCGAGATCGAGCACGCGCGCCATCGGCGGAAGCGCCTCGAGGATGCGCTGCATGCGCGCCCGCGTGGTCACGCCGTCTAGCCCGTACTCGCGGTCGTAGCGCGGCGCGATGGTCTCGAAGAACTCGGCCGCGCCGACGAGCCGCGCGCTCATGCGCGAACCGCTCCGATGCGGCGGCAGAACGCGAGGTAGGTCGCTTCGTGCAAGCCGGCGAGCTCGATCGCACTCTCGATCACGCGCGCGCGCTCGTCGTGCGTCCACGGTTTCTTCGGGAGTCGCGTCGCGCCGCGGCGGTGCGCAGCGCCCGCGCAGGAGCCGAGGTACGCGGCAATCGCAGGCAGGTCCGAAGGTGGCAGCCGCTGGAACGCGAGCTTGTCCTCTTGCGGAGCGAGACGTCGCACGAGCATCGAGGTGGTGCGAAGTCGCGTGGCCGCGGCCATCTGCGGCGGATGCTCGAGGCACGCGTTCATCCCGGCGATCACGCGCTCGGCCGGCGCCAGGCTCTTGGGCGGGTGCGCGAGGTCGCCGAGGGCGGGCGCATCCTCTTCCTTCATGTCGAAGATCCATCCGCCGTCGGCGCCGCCTTTGCCGGTGACGAGGACCGCAACGCGCAAGCAGCCCAAGCTGCCGGTGCCTGCGATGCGGAGAGCGAGGTCCATGATTTCGGCTTGCTCGGGCGTCGGGCGAACGTCCACGGGCAGAGCTTCGATGTAATGTGCAAATGCTTTGGTCGCGCCCTTCACGATCGCGGGAGCGAGATCTCGGTAGCGTGGGCCGCGACGAAAGACGCGGCGACCGTGAACGGCGACCGTGCGTGCGTCGAGCAACTGTAGGCGCGTGCGCGATCGGACCTGCTCGATCAACGCGAGCACGGCGCGGTGGCGTCGCCGCTCTCGCGCCGTCGCATGCGGTCGCGACGTAGGCGTCGAGCAGCGCAGTGGCGAGCGCGATCGCGCCGACGCCGTCTTCGCCGGCCGCGCGGCCCCCGAGGATGACGCTCGTCACGAGGCGAAGGACGTCGTAGCGCCACGGCGCGACGATGCCTTCGTCGAAGTCGTTGAGATCGAAGACGACGCGGTCGCCCGACTTGTGCCCCTTTTCGAAAGAGTGCTCGTCGGCGCGGTAAGCACCGAAGTTTTCGAGGTGCAGATCGCCCGCAATCCAGCCAACGCCGGCAGGACCGCGCGCGAGATCGGGACGTGCCGCGAGGATCTCGTAGAAGAGCGGCGCCGAGCCGCGCAGGAACGCGAGCGGCGAGACGCGCATGCGCTCGATCTTGCGCTCGAAGATGCCATCGAAGCGCTTGGTTCGCTGACGATCGCCTGCGAGCTGGCGCTCGGCGAGCGAAGCGGGGGAGAGGTCGAGCACGTCGCGAGGATAGCGCGCCGTCGTCTGCGCTGATGAAAGTGTAATGTCTGGCGCGTGGGAACCGCCGTCGACGTCGTGAAGCACGCGCTCGAGCGCGTGTGGATCCGCGCGGCGACACCCGGTCTAGCGCGCCCACTTGAAGTGCCCGCCGGGCTCTTCGTCGTCACGATCGGCGGGTCGACGCTCGGTGGCTCGGGGAAGACGCCGCTCGCCATCGCGTGTGCCCGCGCGCTTTCAGCTACGCACGAGAACGTCGCGCTCATCGGCCACGCGTACCGCGCGCGTCCGGGGTCGGCGCGCGTCGTTTCGGTGGACGACGACGTCGGCGCGGTCGGCGATGAAGCGCTCGTTGCGGCAAGGGCGCTCCGCACGACTGGCGCTGTCGTGATCGTCGCGCCTTCACGCCAAGCGGCGGTCACGTTCGCCGCCTCGCGAGGTATCGCCATCGCTGTCGTCGATGGTGCTCTCCAGCTTCGCCCGCGACGGTCCGACGTCGCGTGGCTCGCTGTCGATGCCACGAGCCCGTGGGGTAACGGCGCGTGTCCACCGCGGGGCGATCTGCGCGCACCCGAGGCCGAGCTTCGCGCGCTGTGCGATCGCGTCGTGCCCGTCATGGGCGAGATGGTTCTTCCCGAAGGCGATGCCCTCGTTCACCAACGCGTTGGGCTCGTCACTTCGCTTGCGCGTCCGCGGCGCATCACGCGTGCGCTCGAGCGTCGCGGGATCCGTCCCGTCGCCTTCGTGCACGCGTCCGACCATCGGAGCGCTTCGCCA
>CAXSGV010000105.1:0-15838 GCA_964236615.1 uncultured Polyangiaceae bacterium | reverse complement strand
GCCGCGCGCGACGCGCCGCCGGAATCCCTCGCGGCGCTCGGAGTCCCGTACGTCGTGCGGAACGTCGCCGTGCACCTCGAGCACGGTGCCACGATCGTCGGATCGATTCGCTCGCCGGGTAGCCCCGCACGCACACTCGACCTCGTGAACGAGCGATCCCGCAGCTTCGCCGTTTACGCGGAGGGCAAGGTCCACCATGTGGCCAAGGCCCATGTCGAGCACATCGAGGAGCTGCCGTGATCACGTCATCGGATCTTCTGTCGTTCGCCATCGAGCGCCGCGCCTCGGACCTCCATATCTCCGCGGGCGAGCCTCCGATGGTGCGCATTCACGGTGACCTCGTGAAGCTCGAGCATCCGCCGCTGCTCGCCGAGGAGACGCATCGCCTCATCTTCGAGGTCATGAACGACGCCCAGCGTCGCCATTTCCAGGAGCATCTCGAGGTCGACTTCGCCTACACGTTCGGGAGCCGCGGCCGCTTCCGCGTGAACGCCTTCATGCACCAACGAGGCGAAGGCGCCGTCTTTCGTCAGATCCCCGAGCACATCCCGCGGCTCGACGGGCTCGGGCTGCCGGCGATTCTCAAGACGCTCGCAGGAGCCGAGAAGGGCCTCGTGCTCGTCACTGGGCCAACCGGCAGCGGCAAGTCGACGACCCTCGCGGCCATGATCGACTTCGTCAACGAAACGCTGGCGGGGCACATCCTGACGCTCGAGGATCCGATCGAGTTCGTTCACAAATCGAAGATGGCGCTCGTGAACCAGCGCGAGATCGGATCGCAGAGCAAATCGTTCACCGCCGCGCTCCGCAGCGCTCTCCGTGAGGATCCCGACGTCATCCTCGTCGGCGAGCTACGTGATCTCGAGACCGTGCAGCTTGCGTTGACCGCGGCCGAGACGGGCCACCTCGTGTTCGGCACGCTTCACACGGCAAGCGCACCCAAGACCATCGACCGCATCATCGACGTGTTCCCGACGGAGCAACAAGCGCAGGTGCGCACGATGCTCTCGGAGTCGCTCATCGGTGTCATCGCGCAGATGCTGGTTAAGAAGAAGAGCGGTGGTCGACAAGCGGTGCTCGAGATCCTTCTCGGCACGCCCGCGGTTCGAAACCTCATTCGCGAAGGCAAGACGCACCAGATCCCGAGCGTGATGCAAGTGAGTGGCAAGCTCGGCATGCAGACCCTCGAGTCCGCGCTGCTCGATTTCGTGGACGCCGGGACCATCACCGTCGAAGAGGCGCGCCAGCGTCACCCCGCATCGGAAGCCATCGCCGCCCTAGCGGGCCGAGGAACGACATGACCGACAACGCGCTCGACCCCACGCTCACGTTGCTGCTCGAGCACATGCTCAAGATCAACGCTTCGGACCTTTACCTGACGAACGAGAGTCCGGCGATTTACCGCGTCGACGGCGTTGGACTCGCCGGCAAGCACGCGGCGACGAACGCGCAGCTCGACGCGATGGCGGCGTCGGTCATGACGCCGGCGCAGCGCATCGAGTTCAAAGAAAAGCTCGAGATGAACGTCGCGCTTGCGGCCGTGGGCGGTCGTTTTCGCGTGAACGTGTTTCGCCAAAAGGGGGCGACCGGCATGGTCATTCGCCTCGTGAAGACGAAGATCACGACGCTCGACGAGCTCGGCCACCCGCACACCTTAAAAGACGTCATCGCGTCGAAGCGCGGTCTCGTGCTGCTCGTCGGCGGTACCGGCAGCGGCAAGTCGACCACCCTCGCCGCGATGCTCGATCACCGCAACTCGACCGAGTCCGGTCACATCGTGACGGTCGAGGATCCGGTCGAGTTCATTCATCCGCACAAGAAATGCGTCGTCACGCAGCGCGAGGTGGGGTTCGACACGCTCTCCTACGCCGCCGCGCTGAAGAACGCGCTCCGCCAAGCGCCGGACGTCATTCTGATCGGCGAGATCCGCGACGCCGAGACCATGGAGGCCGCGATGGCCTTCGCCGAGACCGGGCACCTATGCCTGTCGACGCTCCACTCGAACAGCGCCGACCAGGCGATCGAGCGCATTCTGAATTTCTTCCCCGCGGAAAGGCAGCACGAGATCTTGCTGCAACTTTCGCTCAACCTTCGCGCCGTGATCTCGCAGCGACTCCTACCCGCCATCGGTGGTGGGCGCGCCGCAGCGCTCGAGATCCTTCTCGACACTCCGCGCATCAAAGACCTTATAAAGCGCGGCGAGATCCACGTGCTCAAGGACGCGATGGAGCAGTCGGTCGTCGACGGCTGCCAGACCTTCGACGCCGCGCTCTACAACCTATGCGCGGCCAACCGGATCACCGAAGCCGAGGCGCTTCGTGGCGCCGACAGCGCGAACAACCTTCGGCTTCGTCTCGAGCGCCTTCGCTCCGGTGCGGGCGAGCCGAAAGCCAGCGGCCTCCGCCTCGTCGGCGAAGCTCCGAAGCCGGGCGGGCCGCCTCCGCAACGATCGACCGTGAAGTTCGCGGCCGTCATTGCGCCGCCGACCGAGACTCGGCCAAGACAGGCGATCACCGTTCGCTGATTCCCGGTTATTTGGTCCGCCCATGAACGCGCCGTATAGCTCTGAAGTGCGCGATCGCTCTACGAAGCATTTTCGGACGTCCCTCGTCGTCTCGGCCCTCGGGCTTGCCGTCGCGCTCGTCTCACGGACGGGGTCTGCCGAGCCTCTGCGCTTCCACGCACAGTCGGGTATCGCGCACGCCGTCAGCGCCCCGCAGAGCAATGAGCTCAGCTGGGGTGTCGTCGGAGACCTCGCGATCGAGCTCCCGGTCCTACCGGTGCTCGGCCTCCAGGCGAAGGTCGGCGCAGTCTGGCTCGCCGACGGTGACGCGCCGAAAAATCCTACCTTCGCTGATCGCGGTGCGTCGTCGGCGCTCGACGTCATGGGCGGCGTGCGCTTGCAGAAAAACGCGGCGGGCCCGTGGATTGATCTCAACGCTGGGTTCGTTCACACGGGCGACGCGAATCGCTTCGGGCTCGACACGCACGTCGGTTGGGACTTCGCTCTCGGCGAAAAGCGCGCGTGGGCGCTCGGCCCGGTCGTCGGTTACCTCCAGGTCGTCGAGCCCGATGACTCGCTTCGTCCCGAAGATGCCCGCGTGGTCTGGCTCGGCGTGCACGTGTCGTTCGGGGCGCGCCCGGAGCCGAAGCCCGCACCTCTACCTGAAGCTCCCCCCCCGCCGCCTGCGCCAATCCCGCCGCCGCCGCCGCCCGAGGCGCCGGCCGTCGTCGACCGCGACGGTGACGGCATCGTCGATTCCGAGGACGCGTGCCCCGACGTACCCGGGCCGAAGACCGCAGATCCGCACACGAATGGCTGTCCCCCCGCGGCGGGCCCGGTCCACATGGAGGGCAACCGCATCCTTCTGGACGACGTCATCCACTTCGATCTCGATAGCCCGCGTGTCCGCTCCGTGAGCTGGCCTCTCGTGAAGAAGATTGCCGAGTTCCTCGCGGCCAACCCAAGCGTCCTCGAGATCGACATCATGGGTCACGCTGACGAGCGCGGGACCGAGGAGCACAACCTCGTGCTCTCGCGTGATCGCGCGCTCGCAGTGCAATCTCTCCTGCAGCGCTACGGCGTCGCACCCGCCCGCATGACCGTCCGCGGTCTCGGAACGTCGAAGCCGCGCATCGAAGGTCACACCGAGGCGGAGTTCCGCGAGAATCGCCGAGTCGAGTTCATCGTCGTACGCGCGAGCAGCGAGTCACCAGCGCCGAAAGCGACGCCAGAAGGGAAATCACCATGAGGTCGTTCGTCGTCGTTGCCGCCGTGGTTGCCGCGGGCTCCGTGCTCGCCGTGGGCTGCGGAGATGCGCTCGTCGGTGGCGAGTGCGCCAGCGGGTACGAAGAGCAGGGCGGCTCCTGCGCTCCACTTCCAGACGCGAGCGCGCTCAGCGACGGCGCGGCCGATGGCTCGGATTCGAATGTGCCGGGTGATGCGCAGGCCGACGGGGCCGATGGCTCCGCCAACGACGGATCTTCGAACGACGGATCTTCGGGCGATGGATCTTCGAACGACGGATCTTCGAACGACGGATCTTCGGGCGACGGATCTTCGAACGACGGATCTTCGGGCGATGGATCTTCGAACGACGGATCTTCGAACGACGGCGCGTCGAGCGACGGCGCAGCGAACGACGGGTCGACCTGCGTGCCGCCCTTGATGCAGTGCGGAGCATTTTGCATCGACGTGTCGTCGGATCCCGACAACTGTGGCTCGTGCGGGCACGTCTGCGCCTCGAATATCTGCGTCGCCGGCAAGTGCCAAGGCGAGGCGACGGGCGACATCGTCTACATCGGTCACGACTTCATCTCGACGCCGACCGGCAGCGCGCAGGCGAAGCTTCTCACCAACGCGATCCTGCTCGCGCCGTCGACGCCGGTTCGCGTTCTCTCGTACGAGCGCTACGCGGACGCCCAGGCGACGGCGCGCCTCAAAGCGATCCTCGTCGCCGCACAAGCCCAAACGGGTCGCGCCATCGTGGTGACGTCGACGTTGATCGACACCGACGTGCCGCAGAAGCTCGGTGCGAACCTCGTCGATGTCCTGCTCGTAGCGGACCAAATCGCGGCCCCCCCGACCGCGCTCGCGACGCTCGGCGCGAGCTGGAAGACGTCGCTGGCGCCCTTCACGCACGCCGGCGGAATCTTCGTCACGCTCGACGGCGCATCCGGCACGGCGGAGATGCCGGCGTTCGAGACGGCGACCGGCGCACTCGCGGTCACCGCGCACACGGCGATGGCGCCCGGTTCGATAGTGCAGCTCGTCGCCGCGAGCGACGCGCTCGGCACCGGCGTCGTGTCCCCTTTCGCAACGCGAAAGAGCTCATCGCACTTCGCCACCGAAGCGAACGCGGGCCCCGTCGTCTGGGTGGTCGTCGATGGGGCGAGCTCCGAGCCCCACGTGGTTCACAAGGTCGCGCCTTGACCCAGGCGCGCTGAGGTCAGGCGGAGAGATGCGCCTGCACGAACGGCAGGAGCGCTGCGTTGACGCGCGCGGGCTCCTCGATGGCGCTCATGTGGCCGGCGTCTTCGATCATCGTGAGCGTCGCTTGCGGGATGCGAGCTGCAATCGCTTCGCTCTGCGCCTTGTCCGTCGCCTTGTCGTCGACGCCGCAGAGGACCAACGTGGGAACGCTGACGGCGCGGAGCTCTTTCAAGATGCTCAGGCGCTTGATGACGACTGCTTTGGCCGCGCGTGCGACGCCATCGCGTGAGTAGCCGTTCACCTGGTTTGCGAGAGCGCGCACCAGCTCGGGACGCTCGCGCAGGGTCTTCTTGCCGAAAAAGAGCGGCGCAAGCTCGCGCTCGACGAGGGCGAAAGGCAGCCCGAACTTGCGCGCGAACGACGCAAGCACGCGGTACTTGGCGCGGTCGTAGCGCGTCTCGGCGTCGGCGCTGCACGCCAGCAAGGCCATTGCAGCGACGCGACGCGGGTGACCGATCGCCACGCGGAGCGCGAGCATGCCGCCCCAAGAAAGACCGATGAGGATCGTCTTCCGGATCGAGAGCGCGTCGAGCGCGTCGACGAACGCCTGCTTGTGATCGTCGAGAGAGAACGGCGGCGGGATCTCGCTTTTGCCGTGGCCGGGGCCGTCGAAAACGATGACGCGACCGAGCTCCGACAGCGGGCCGATTTGATTCGACCACTGCGAGCCGTCGTAGAGGAGCCCGTGGCAGAGAACGATCGTCGGATCCTCCGGTCGCTTCGCTACCCCGTGCTCCTCGTAAAACCAGCGACCAAGCCGCGTGCGAACGTAAGCCATCGCCGCGCAGCTTAGCTCTCCTAGGGGAAGATCTCGCGCTCCTTGTAGACCGCCTCGATGCGCTGCAGAGCGAGCGCATACGCGGCGACGCGCATGTCGACCTTCTTCTGGCGCGCGTAGTCGGAGACCTCGCGGTACGCGCGAGCCATCGCCTTCTCGAGCTTGAGATCGACCTCTTCCTCGGTCCAGCTCTCGGAGCGCTTGTTCTGCACCCACTCGTAGTAGCTGACGGTGACGCCGCCCGAGTTGGCAAGGACGTCCGGGAGGATGTCGATGCCCTTCTCGAGGATGATCCGCTCGCCCATCGGGTTTGTCGGACCGTTGGCGCCTTCGACGACCAGCTTGCACTGGATTGCCTTGGCCTCGGGCTCCTTGATCTGGTTCTCGAGGGCGCTCGGCGCGAAGATGTCGCACTTCGTCGCGAAGAACTCCTCGCGCGTGATCGGCTTGCCGCCAGGGTAGCCCGCGATCGAGCCGTTGGCCGCGACGTGGTCTTGCAGCTTGTGGGCGTTGAAGCCCTCCGGGTTGAAGAGGTAGCCCGTGTGATCGCCGACCGCGATCGTCGACACGCCGAGGCGCGACAGGATGACGGCGCAGTTCGAGCCGACGTTGCCGAAGCCCTGCACGGTCATCGTCTTGCCCTGGAGGGTGAAGCTGTTCTCCTTGGCCCACTCGATGATGCAGTTGACCATGCCCTGGCCCGTGGCCTTGGCGCGGCCGAGCGTTCCACCGGACGCGACCGGCTTGCCGGTGACGACGCCCTTCACGCTCTGCTTTTGGTAGCTGCCGACCATGTTGGAGTACGTGTCCATCATGTAGGCCATGGTCTGGCTGTTCGTTCCGACGTCCGGCGCGGGGATGTCGTAGTCGGGACCGATGTTCGAGCCGAGCGCGTGCGTGAAGCGGCGCGTGATCTTCTGGAGCTCGTGCTTGCTGACGCTCTGCGGATCGAACTTGATGCCGCCTTTGCCGCCGCCGAACGGGAGGCGCATGAGCGCGCTCTTCCAGGTCATCATCGCCGCGAGCGCCTTCACGTCGTCGAGCGAGACCTGCGGGTGGTAGCGCATGCCGCCCTTGAACGGGCCGAGCAGGTTGTTGTGCTGGACGCGGTAGCCCTTGAATAGGCGGACTTCGCCGTTATCCATCTTCACCGGGAAGTTCACGATGATCTCGTTCTTCGGCTGCGAGAGGATCGTGTTGACGAACGGCTCGATGTTCGCGATGCGCGCCGCGATGTCGAGGTAGTCCTGAACGACGCGGAAGAAGTCGTACTCCTTCGGAAGCGACGACACGGACTGCCGTGACGGCGGCGGAACGGGAATCTCGGGGGTCTTCGCCTGATCGTTCATTCGGGTCATTCCTCGACGCAGTGCGTTGAAATGGCGGCAGAAACAGCCCGCCTCGGGCTTGGGTGCCGGTTCTAGATCATCGCGTGACGATGGGCCAGTAGCTAGGGCGCGAACCTGGTTCCCGAGAGGGGCTGGTCCTCGTTCTTCACGACGACCCCGGCGACCGTCACCGCCACCGGCGCGAGGGGGCGGGTAAAGGCCTGACCCACGATCGTCAGGTTGCCCGCGGCCGTCTGGAGGTCGACGGTCTCGGCGTCGGCGGCTGGCGCCATCGGAAGCGCTCCGTCCTTCGCGAAAACTTTGCCCGCGAAAAAACGCGTGAGGTGGGTCCCATTGGAGAAGTCGGCCCAATCCCCAAGGCCGCCGAAGATCACGCCGGCGTCCTTCGTCAGCAAGGCGTCGGGAAAGCCGAGGCGCACGCCATCGGTTTTCGGGCGGTACGATTTTGCACTCACGGGTGCGCCGGTGGCGTCGAACCGCGCGACGAAGATGTGCTCATGTGACGCGCTCAGAGAGTTCAGACCGGCGATCACGTAGCCCGAGGTCGGCAGCGGCATGAGAGCCGACGGCTGGATCAAGCTGTCGCCGCCGAGCGCCCACGACGCGCCCCGCTGGAAGGTCCCATCCTTGTTGAGGAAGATCGTCATCGCGGCGTTGGCGAAATTGGCGCCGTTGGTCGCGGTCAGGATGAAGTCGCCGCTCGCGGTCTCGGAGAGGCTACCGACCTCGCAGTGCCCCTGGTCGACGGTCGTCGCGAGGTTCGTCGCAAAGCCGAGCTCACCGCCGGGCTTCAGCGAGTACACGACGCAGTGGTCATCGGCGGTCTTGCTGGGCGTGTCGTTGCCTGCGAGCACGAGATCGCCTGCTTGGTTGTAGATTGCACGCACTGCCGTGAAGTACTGCGTCGTGACGTCCGCGCTCGTATCGTAACCGATGCTCTGTGCGCGCTGGACCGAGCCGTTGGGTGTGAGCTCGACGATCACGCTGCGGTGATCGCGGTTGCTCGAGGCCTGACGAATGCCGAAGACGAGCGCGCTGCGGCCGTCGGGGGCCGTCGTGGCCATGCGGAGGGTCGACTCCTCGAAGGAGGCGAGGGGGACCGTGTAGCGGTACGCGTCGACGAGCACGCCCTTCGGCGAGAGACGCGCGACCGTGCCGTTCTCGAACACGATCCATGTCTCCAGATCGTGGCGCACGAGGACATCGGAGACGGCGAGCGGCACGTCCTTGTCGTCGAGCTCGCTGTACTGCAGGAAGCGACGCGCCGACAGCTGCGTGCCGTCGAGCGCGATGCGACGGACGACGGTGCTCGGCGAGCCTAGGCCCCAGTAGTGACCGTCGGCGCCGATGGCGAGGCGGCCGCGCGTGTTGTGGGGGCTCGCGCTGAACTTGAAGTGGTAGCCCTCCTCGTCGAAGCGCTGCGACCACGGGACGAACGGCGGATTCGCGAAGGTGTCGTCGCGCGGTGTTCCCGGCGGAAGCGCGCTCGCCGGCGGCGTGCGGCAGACGCCTTGATCGACGACGCTGAGTGGAAGGATGTGAAGCGCCTTCGACACGTCGAGGATGCTGCCGTCGAGGCCGAAGATGCCGGCGACCTTGCGGAGATCGGAGCCGAGGTCGGGCGTGCCGATCTTGTTGCCGATGAAGTCGCCGATGGCCTGCCACGGGAATTTCACGACGAAGCCGAAGGTGCCGTCGACGCCCTGGCTCGCGCGGTAGCAGTCGGCGCCGCGCGTGCGGTCGACGTCGAGCTCGCTCACGAAGACGACGCCGACGGTCGGACCGATCGCGCCGTAAGCGAGCATGTCGAGTCGCGGTCCGATGCTGGTCGACGTGTGCGCGTCGAGAAAGGCCTCGACGACGTCGACCTTGAAGCTCTTCGTCGGCTCGGCCGTCACCTTGGGTATGGGGCTCGAGGTCGAGATAGAAGCCGAGACCGAGAAGCCGAGCTCGCTGTGGCCGGCGAGGCGGTTGTAGCTTCCGGCGCTGCCCTCGCTCGAGCCCGTGAACTTGAGCTCGGGAACGAAGACGAGCGGACCGATCGTGATCGGATCGAACGTCTTGGGGACGCCGATCTCGAATGTCTTGGGCTTGTAGGCGATCGACGCGGCGCCCGACTGATCGAAGGTCGTGGCAACGCTCGCCTTGAACTGCATCTCGACCGAGAGGCTCGGCAGGGAGATGGGCTCGCAGCCGGGCGCGAAGCCGAAGCTGATCGTGCAGCCGACGAGGTGGTCGATGCCGTTGACGATGTTGTCGACGAAGCCCCAGTCGAAGGAGAGGTCGAACGTGAGCGCGGTGTAGCCCTCGTAGAGGTTCTTCAGGTGAAGCTGATCTTCCAGCGTGCCGGGCTTGCCGTCGCCGTTGAACACATCCTCGTCGATGAAGGCGTTGCCGCCGAGGTCGAACACGGTGACGAGAGGGCGCGTGGGCTTCGGCAGCTCGGGCGAGGCGCTCGACGTATCGAGCGTGCGTTCGACGTGCACGTTGAGCTTCTTGAACGCGAGCTGCAGCGGCACGAGCATCGTGTCGACCGTGGTGGTCGCACCGTCGGTCTTCACGTCGCGCACGAGCCGGAGCAATCCGCGGGGTGTCTTCGGCGTGACGCCCGCCATGAGGATGTCGCCGCGCGCAAAGCCGCTGCCGACGCTCGATTCGAAGCTCAGTGTCTGCGAGGTGTCGGCGCCCATCGAGAGCGCCGCGATGGCGCGCTCGTCGAGCTGCTTCGTGCGCGGGCCGAGGACGAACTCGATCGTGTCGTGCGCGCCCTCGCCCGCGGGTGCAGGCGAATCGGAGCACGCGGCGAGAAGCGTGAGAAGACCGACGAAGCAGAGGAGCCGAAGGATGGGCGAGGCGGGCACGCGAGGCATACCCAACCCCTACACGGAAAGCGCGTAGGCCTCACAGCGCGAAGGCTGGGGTCTTCGCGCCAATTCGCGTTCGCAAACGCTTCCGTACGGGGAAGCATTCGCCGCCGAGAGCGTACCCCTCGGCATGATCTGGGCTCTTGGTCCTCTCCTCGGCGTCGTCGCTGCCGTGCTCGCGCTTCAGTGGGCGTTGCGGAGCCAACGCCGCGAGCGCCAGCCGTGGCTCGATCTCCTCGCCTCGCGCGGCACCGACGCCGCGCCGCACGGTGGCCTGGGTACGCTCGATGGCATCGCCAACGATGGTCAGGGCACCATTCGACCCGTCGAGGCGCCGTTCTCGCGACGCCGCTGCATGGCGTTCCATATCGAGGTCATCACGCAGGAGCAGTTTGGAAACCAGACGACGTGGGAGCGCGTCTTCGAGGACGGCGTCGGTTACTGCTACGTCGCGGGTCCCGACGGCCAGCCTCGCGGCGAGGTGAGCCTGCAAGGCGCGCAGATGATCTTTCCGACGCCGCTAACGGCCTTCAAGAAGCTGTCACTGACGGGCACTCGCGAGACCGTCTTCCAAGGAACGATGAAGCAGGCGCCGCCGCACATCGCTTGGTTCGTCCAGACCCTGCCGCCCGCAATCCAGCAGCAGATCTGGCGACCGAGCGGGCAGCTGGTGGGCGGCAAGCGCGTCTACTTCAACGAGCGCGTCGTCGTGCCGGGCGACCCCATCGTCGCAGCGGGAACGTGCGCCTGGGGACCCCACGGCGTGAGCGTCACCTCGGCTGGCGAGCGTGGTGTGTCGCTCGGTCTCGGCACGCTCGACGGCGAGCGTGCGCGTGTTGCCAAGCTCCCCGTGCTCGACGAGGTTTTCGGCGCGCTCCTGGCGGGCGGGCTCGTGGTCGCGCTCGTCGAGATGGTCGTCAGCATGCTCGCCGCACGAAGCTGAGCTCCCTCGCGGACCGAGAGCGGCACCTCTTGCCGCGCCGCGCTCGCCGCGCTCGCCGCGCCGCGCCGCGCTTACGAGCTACAGCGCGAACCGCGTGTAGAGGTACACGACGGTCGCCGTCAGCATGAGCGCATCGACGCGATCGAGGATGCCGCCGTGACCCGGCACGATCGCGCCTGAATCTTTGACGCCCATCGAGCGCTTGAGGAGCGACTCACCGAGATCACCCGCTTGCCCCAGCGCGCCTGCGACGAGCGCGAGCGGAATCGCGTGCTCGATGGGAAGCGACTTCAAGAACCAGAAGCTCGCGAGGACGGCACCGAGGAGGGCGCCGCCGAGACCGCCGATCGCGCCTTCGATTGTCTTCTTTGGGCTCACCGCTTCGTAGAGCTTGTGCTTGCCGAGGAAGCGACCCGCGAAGTAGCCGCCGGTGTCGGCGAACCACGCGAACATGATCGAGAGGACGACGTAGCTCGGGCCGTCGTTGCCGGGAATGTCTCGGCGCATGATCGCGAGCCACGTGAGCGGCACCGCGACGAAGAGTGGGCCGAAGCCCATCGCGCACGCGCGGAGAGCGGCGGTGCGGATCTCACCGAGGCGAACGAGCGTGACGAGCGTGCCGAGCAGCGGCGCCACGGCAATCAGCGCCGTCAGCATCTTGGGGTCGTTCGTGAAGAGAAAGAGAACGGTCGCGACCGCTGCGGTCAGCACGAGCCCGATGAAGCGCGACGGCTTGTCTTCGGGGTGCGTCATGCTGAAGAACTCCCACGCCGCGATCAGCGCGGCGGGGAGAGTGAGACAGAAGAAGCCCCACGTCGGCCCCTTGTAGAGCAGCGCCAAGATCAGCGGAACGCCGACGGCCGCGGTCGCTACGCGGATCGCGAGGTTGGCGTTCTTCGAAGGCTCCGCTTTTCCCGCCATCGCGTGCTCAGACGGGGAGAACGAGCGACGGAGCGCCGGCAGCTTGCGCGGCCTGGATCTGCTTGCCGGTGAGGCCGAACCTGCGCTCGCGTGCCTGGTAGCTCGCGACCGCGCTGTAGAGCTCGTGCGCGCCGAAGTCGGGCCAGAGAACGTCCGCGAAGTAGAGCTCGGCGTACGCGAGCCCGTAGAGCAGGAAGTTCGAAATGCGGCGCTCGCCACCGGTGCGGATGACGAGATCGGGATCACCGACCGTGAGGCTCGGCATCAGACCGTGGAGCGCTTCTTCGGTGACGTCCTCGGGCGACATACGGCCCGCGGCGACGGCCTTCGCAAGCTCGCGCGCGGCATTCGCGATCTCTTCTCGGCCGCCGTAGCTGAGTGCGAGCGTGAGCGTCATGCCGGTGTTGGCCTCACTGTCGGCGCGAAGCGGATCGAGCACGGCACGCACGAGACCGGGGAGGCGCCCGAGGTTGCCGACGGCGTTGAGGCGAATCCCGTTGTCGAGGATCTCGTCCTTTTCGCTGAGGAGGAACTCGCGCAGGAGCTCCATCAGCGCGTCGACCTCGTCTTCGGGGCGAGCCCAGTTCTGCTCGCTGAACGCGTAGAGCGTCAGGGCGCGAAGGCCGAGACGACGCGCGGTCCGCACGATGCGACGAACGGCGGCGGAGCCCTCACGATGGCCATGCGCGCGCGGGATGCCGCGCTGCTGCGCCCAGCGTCCGTTGCCGTCCATGATGATGCCGACGTGGTTCGGGAGATTCCGGGCTTCGACGAAGACCGTTTCGGTCTGCGGTTCTACACTCTCGGGGGTCTGCGAAGTCATGACGCTGGTCGGGGGTCCTATCGGGCGTTCGGCGGCAAGTAACATAAAAACGAGGTCAGTACATCGGACATATCGGCGTAGGCTCGGTCCACGGCCGCGATGCGTCGATCGTTCCTCAGTGCGCCCGTCTTCGCAATGCTTGTCTCGACGACGGGCGGCGATGCGTTCGCGCAAGAGCCGCCCGCCGCGCCCCCGGCGGCACCGGCAGACGCGTCGAAGGCCGACGAAAAAACGGATAAGTCGGAGCCCGTCGAGGTCCGCGTCATCGGTAACAAGCCGGATAGCCTGCAGCGCATCCCAGGCTCGGGCACCGTGATCACGCAAAAAGAAATCGAGCGCGCGCAGCCTTATGACACCGGCGAAATGCTGCGGCGGGTGCCCGGCGTGCAGGTGCGGCAGGACTACGGCGGCGGCAACCGGATCGACATCAGCATCCGTGGCCTCGAGGCGGGCCGCAGCCGCAAGGTCCTCATCCTCGAGGATGGCATTCCCGTCGCGCTCAACCCGTACGCCGAGGCCGATCTTTATTTCGCCCCAGCCATCGAGCGGATGCGCGGCATCGAGGTCGTGAAGGGAAGCGGCAGCATTTTGTACGGTCCGCAGACGGTCGGGGGCGTCGTGAACTTTCTCACGCTGAACCCGCCGCCGGGCTCGAAAGTGGTGGTGGACGCCGAGGGTGGACAGCGCGCGTACGCCCGCGGCCTCGCGAGCATCGGCGAGACGAAGGACAACGTTCGCTACATCGCACAAGCCTCCTACAAGCGTGGCGACGGCTTCCGCGACATCGGCTTCAACGTCGTCGACACGTTCGGCAAGCTCGCCTTCGATACGTCGTCCAAGGGCACGCTGACGTTGAAGCTCGGCTTCCACACCGAGGGCGTCGACTCCGACGCGGTCGGCCTCACGCGCGAGATGTACGCGGCCGATCCTTACCAGCCGAAGATCGCCGAGCACGATCGGATGCGGTCGAACAACTACCAAGTCGCAGCGATCCACGAGCAGCGCTTCTCGAAGGAGACGAAGCTCAAGACGCTTCTCTACGCGTACCGCACCGATCGCATCTGGCGCCGGCAGGACTACACGCGCAACGGCGTCCCGGGCGAGAGCTACGAGCGCGTGGTCGGCGACACGCGCTTCCCTTCCGGAGCGATCTACTTCCGCAACAGCGACACGATCCTCGATCGCGTCTACGACGTCGTCGGCGTCGAGCCGCGGATCGAGCACCGCCTCGTCACGGGCGGCGTGGCGCACACCTTCGACGTCGGCGCACGCATCCTCTACGAGCGCGCAAAATACGACCAGCGCACGGGCGATAACCCGACGACGTACGAGGGCTCGCTCGACTACGCCGAGCGCCACCAGACCTTCGCTTTCGCGGGCTATCTGCAAGATCGCATCGCGTTCCGCGACAATCTCCTCGTCACGCCCGGCGTCCGCTTCGAGCGCGCATCCTTCGGCCGCACGATCCTCCGGCAGCAGACGGCCGCTGGCCCGAAGGACGTCTTCGTCGACGGAAGCAGCGTCTCGACGGGCGTCATCCCGGGCGTCGGCATCATCTACGGCTCGAAGACAGCGCACGTGTTCGGTGGCCTCCACCTCGGTTGGGCGCCACCGCGTGTCGTGTCGTCGATCTCGCCCGCAGGCACACCGAGCGAGCTCGGCGCCGAGGAGAGCATCAACTACGAAATCGGCACGCGCGTCGCGCACAAGAAGTGGCTGCGCGCCGAGACCACCGGCTTTCTCTCGAACTTCCGCAACCAGATCGTGACGAACACCGCACCGGGTGGCGCAGGTCAAACCGAGCAAGTGAACGGCGGCCCGACGCGCATCGTGGGCATCGAAGGCTCGTCACTGCTCGCGTTCGGCAAGCTGTTGGCGATCCCGACCGACGTAGACTTGGGTGCACGTTACACATTCTCGCGCGCGACCTTCGTCGGCGGCGCAAACGGCGGACAACTCCTCCCCTACGCGCCGCTCCACAGCTTCAACGCGAGCCTCGACATCGAGCACCCCGTCGCCAGCGGCGCGGGCGGCCTCGGCGGCGAGATCGCCTACACGCACGTGTCCTCGCAATTCGCCGATACCTCGAACACAGTCGACTGGGACACGACGGGCCGCATAGGCCTCATGGGCCCGCGCCACATCGTGGACCTGACGGCGCACTACCACCACAAGCCAACGGGGCTCACCTTCCGCCTCACCGTGAAGAACGCGTTCGACGACGTCTACGTGATCTCCCGTCGTCCCGAAGGCATCTTCCCGTCAGGCTTCCGCCAAATCGTGGCCGGCATTCGCTGGACGTACGAGAAAGTCGACGGCAACGGTGGCTGACCGATCTCTCTCCGTTGGCCTCCGCCCGCTCGCACTCGCACTCGCACGCGCACTCGCGTCCGTGCTGCTCGCGCTCGGGCCGCTCACCGCCTGCGGCAACGAACAGCTCCGAGGCCCCGGCCCACTCGCGACCGCACCTGTCGACGCCAGCCCGAGCGCTGCAGACGCAGCGCTCGACGCCGCCAAAAAATCCACCGGCGACACTTGCACCCAAGACGACGAATGCGAAGCGGGCGCGTGCTTCAAAGGCGCCACCCGCGCCTTCTGCACGAAGCGCTGCGCGCCCGACACCGCCGCCGAAGACTGCCCGATCCCCCCCTACTTGGGCGTCTGCAACATGCAGGGCTTCTGCAAACTCTGACGTGCCCTGTCTCTCCTGTCCGCGGACACCCCAAATTCGTCCGCGCCACCCCGCCGCCGCCGCCGACCTATCTCCACCCCCACGGCATTCGTTGCCGGCAACGAATTCGGCAGGAGAAAACTAGGCACTTGGTGCCCAGTGCAGCGCGCGGGAGTGGCGGGAGCGCGCGCGGCGTGGCTGGCATGGGTGGTGCTGAAGCGAGCACATCGCCGCGGGGCGGCGATGGAGGGTGCGCGCATGAATCGATTTTCGTTTTCTGTTCGGCGGGTGTTTCATCGGCTGGGGCATCTGGGGCGGATGATGACCAGGCCGTACGGGCTCACGCCTTCGCGGTTTGATTTGATGCACGCCATCGAGTGCCAGCGGCAGAAGTGGTTGGCGCATCAGGATCTTTGCGAGATTCTCGGCGTCACGCATCCGACCGTCAGCAAGATGGTGAAGGCGCTCGTGCGGATTGGGTATCTCGACAAGCGGG
>CAXSGV010000104.1:8978-15924 GCA_964236615.1 uncultured Polyangiaceae bacterium | reverse complement strand
GAGCGCGTACTCGACCATCGACGCGCCCTTGGAATCCTTGAGAAACGTCTTCATGTTCTTCATGGGGGAGGCTCCGCTTTCGGTAATTGTCTTGGTTTTGGGTGCTGCTGTTGCTGCTGTTTTGGGGCGCTCAGCGATTCTTGCGTCTCGTCGTCGCGTTTGGACATCATTGCAGCTTCGGCGCCAAGGCCGGAACAAACTCGAAAGCGCGTATTTTCGGCAAATTCGAGGAGCCCGTGTCCAGCCCGTCCACTTTTCCGAGGCCCGGCCGTCCACTCCGAATGGACGAATTGTCCACCAGTGGAATTTCCTGAGTGTCGCCGAGCTCGGCTTGGCGACGCTCTCCAGAAGGACAAAATGAAAAATGCCCCCCTCCTGTTCGGGAGAGGGGCAAATCCAGCGGCGGTCTAGGACCGACGGCTTGGTGAGGCTAGATCAGTTGAGGTGACCCGCGGACTGCGTGCCGGCGGTGCCAACCTTCGGGCCGAGCGACTTGACGGCCACGGCCGCTACGATGAGAACCGCGAAGAGGAGGAGCGCGTACTCGACCATCGATGCGCCCTTGGAATCCTTGAGAAACTTCTTCGTGTTGGTGTTCATGGTGAGCTCCGTTTCGTAATTGTCTTGGTTTGGGTGCTGCGGTTTGGGGCGTTCAACGATTCTTGCGTCTCGTCGTTCGCGTTTGGACATCATTGCAGCTTCGGGGCCAAGACCGGAGCAAACTCGAAAGCGCAGATTTTCGGCAAATTCGAGGGGCACGTGTCCAGCCCGTCCACGTTTCCGAGGCCTGGCGGTCCACTCCGGGTGGACGAATTGTCCACCAGTGGAATTTCGTGAGGAGCTCGGCTCGGCGACGCTCCCTCGGCGACGCGCTGCCAGCCCACGGCGGACGCTCTCCAGAACGACAAAATGAAAAATGCCCCCCTCCTGTTCAGGAGAGGGGCAAATCCAGCGGCGGTCGAGGACCGACGGCTTGGTGAGGCTAGATCAGTTGAGGTGACCCGCGGACTGCGTGCCGGCGGTGCCAACCTTCGGGCCGAGCGACTTGACGGCCACGGCCGCTACGATGAGAACCGCGAAGAGGAGGAGCGCGTACTCGACCATCGATGCGCCCTTGGAATCCTTGAGAAACTTCTTCGTGTTGGTGTTCATGGTGAGCTCCGTTTCGTAATTGTCTTGGTTTGGGTGCTGCGGTTTGGGGCGTTCAACGATTCTTGCGTCTCGTCGTTCGCGTTTGGACATCATTGCAGCTTCGGGGCCAAAGACAACCGTGAACCGGGCCCCACTTTCCCGCACGAATTCGTGGCGTGTGTTCTGCGCGTCCACGAGGTTGAGGCCTGGCCGTCCATTCCGTGTGGACGAGTCGTCCATGGGGAGGACGCGGATGACGCGGTGGACGCGGTGGACGCGGTGGACGCGGTGGCGACCCGTCGCCGAGGCCGGCTTGCCTAAGCGCGGAGCGCGACGGTAGGCTCGCGCCGTGACGGCAACACGCCATGTCGCAGCCCTCGACGGCATTCGAGGGCTCGCGGTGCTCCTCGTCATGGCCTGCCATTTCTCGCAGACGGTTCCCGAGACGACCTGGCTCGGCGCCGCGGTCGGGGGCTTTTTCTACATTGGCTGGGTCGGAGTCGACGTGTTTTTCGTGCTCAGCGGATACCTGATCACGAACGGCCTCATCGCGCCGTCTGCGCTCACCCTAGGTGCACGCATGCGTCGCTTCTACGTGCGCCGGACGCTGCGTATTTTTCCGTTGTACTATGCAACCTTGGCGGTGGGGTCGATCGCCTGCGCGTTCGTCGGAGCTCCGCGACCCGACCTCGCTTTCTGGCTCTACGTCGACAACCTCCCGCCCTTCGACACGGCCTCGAGGGACGCGTGGACCGGCCACCTCTGGTCGCTCGCCGTCGAAGAGCAGTTTTATCTGATCTGGCCCGCGGTGATGCTTCTGATCCCCAAGGCGCGTGCGCGCGTCACTGCGCTGCTCATCCTCTTGGGCGTGGTCGCGCGCTTCTACGTGCTGTTTCGGAGCGGGCCCAGCTTCGAAGAGTCCACGGGCGTCGTGTACCACGCGACCTTCACGCACGCTGACGGTCTCCTTGCCGGTGCGCTCGTCGCCATCGTCGAGAGCGATCCGTCGTCCCTCGCAGCGCGCGTCTGGTCTCGCGTGCGCCTTCCGGGTCTCCTCGTCGTGCTCCCTCTGTTTCTCGTTCCGCGCTTGCTATCGAATGGCTACGACAACCTCGCGCGTGTGGCGTGGGGCTTTCAAACGCTGACCCTGGCGTACGGGTTTGCGGTCGTCGTGTCGGTGTCGGTCGAAGGCACGACGGCGCCGACCCTCGCCCGCCTCTTTTCCCAGGGCTGGCTGAGGGCGTGTGGGCGCGTGAGCTACGGTATGTACCTCTTTCACTGGCCGCTGACGGCGATCGTGCGCCCGCATCTGCGCGCGCTCATGGGCACGCTCTCGCCGTGGACCGGCACGATGGTCCACTTGGCCCTTCTTCCGGTGGCCACCGTCTTTGTCTTCCTGCTTGCCCAGGCGAGCTACCGCTTCTTCGAAGCGCCGTTCCTGTCGCTGAAGACGCGCTTTTCGGACTGACGCCCTACGCGCTGACGGCCTCGCTCGCCTCGCTCACCGCGAGCGAAGTCCGCCTTTGGAGAGGTGGCGGATGGCATCACCGAGCCCGTCGAGCGTGAGCGGGAACATCGAGAACACCTCGGACAGCGTCTGCGCGGTGCCACCCCGCCAGTAGTTCGGCGGCTCGGGGTTCAACCACACGCTCTTGCGAAAGTGATCGGCGAGCAGCTGCATCCAGCGGATGCCGGGCATGTTGTCGTCCTGCGGCGTGCCCGTGTTGTAGTACTCCCAGTCGCCGCCGCCGAGCAGCTCGGCTGGGTGCATCGCGGCGTCGCCCACGAGGACGAGCTTGTGATCGGGCGTCACGAGATCGAGAACCTCGCGCACGCGGAGCGGCTCCGAGAAATGCTCGGTGGCGTAGAGGCGGCCGTAGATGCAGTTGTGGAAGTAGTACGTCTTCAGCTCGCGAATGTTCGAAGCGCGCTTCGCCGCCGAGAACAGCCGCGACACGACCTCGACGTGCGGGTCCATCGAGCCGCCGACGTCCATCAAGAGAACGACACGTACGTTCGACTTCTTCGGCGGGCGCAGGACGATCTCGAGCTCGCCGCCGTTCTTCGCGGTCTGCTCGATGGTCTCTTCGAGATCGAGCTCGTCTTCCACGCCCTCACGCTTCAGCGCGCGCAGCTTGCGGAGCGCGACCTCGATCTGACGAACGTCGAGGACGAGATCGGAGCGGTACGGCTTGTAGCGGCGCGCGTCGGCGATGCCCATCGCGCTGCGGCCGCCGCCCTTGTTGCCGACGCGGATGCCGCTCGGGTGCGTGCCCTGCGCGCCGAAGGGGCTCGTGCCGCCGGTGCCGATCCATTTGTTGCCGCCGTCGTGACGCTCCTTCTGCTCCTTCATGCGCTCCTCGAAGAGGCGCCGTAGCTCCTCGCTGTCGAGCGCCTGGAGCATCGCGCGCTCTTCGTCGGTGAGCTCGCGACGGTTCTTCGGATCCTTCAACCACTCGTCGAGCTCGTCGAGAAGAGCGATGCTCGCGAGCTCGATGCCTTTGAAGTGGCTCGAGAACGCCTGATCGAACGCGTCGAGATCGCCTTCGCGGTGCACGCAGAGAGCGCGGGCCACGTGGTAAAAGCCGTCGAGTGAATTGTCGTGAAGGCCCATCATCAGGGCCTTCGCGAGCGACATCGCCTCTTGCGCGCCGACCTTGATCTTGCGCGCGCGGAGCTCGAAGAGAAACGGGACGAACACGACGCCGAGTCTACCGCACGCGAACCTGCCGCGTTACTTGCTCCGGCCGCAGCGCATGTCACCAGGGGTCGTCGCCACGACCTCGTAATCGCCGACGGGCACGTTCGAAGGGACCACGAGCGCGCCCGTGTACGTGCCCTTCGCGTCGGTCGCGACTGCACCGACACGAACGTCGGTGCGTGCACCGCGACGCGCGCTCGGGCCCGTCGGACGAAGCGCGATCTCCACGACGACGTTCGCGCAGGCGTCGCCGTCGGCCTTCACCACGCCGTTGACGTGGATCGCCGCTCCGCGACGTGCGTCGTTGTCGACCACCGCGAGCGTGACCGCCGAGGCAGGGCGCTCGTCCTTGTCGCCGTTGCTCATGCTCATGCTCGCGCTCGGCGAAGGTGCGACCGCACTCGAGGAAGTGGAGGGGGTGGCGCCATTGAAGGAAGAGCTGGAGCCCGATCCGGAAGGTACCGGCGGCGCCGGAATCTGCGGCGTCCCATTGTGGTTGCCCGGGCCGTTGCTTCCGGGCGCGCGCGAGCGGTTGGCGAGATCTTCGCCGCGCGTCGCGCCGGTGGGCCACGCGAACGGATCGGCGGGCGGTGCGTGCTGCACCTTGGGCGGCGCTTGATCGCCGAGCGTGCGACCGGCGCCGCCGAGATCGATACGTCGCCACAGACGCGCGTCGTAGACCTCGACCCAAGCGTGCGCCTCGTTGATGACCATGCGCGTCGGCAAACCGAGACCGAGCGCGGTCACCAAAAACGCAAACGCACGGTGACGGCACACGCCCTTCTGCGAGAGCGCGAGGTCGAGGTAAATGTCGTCCGACGGCTTCGGTTGCTCTTCGGAATCCGCGAAGCTTCGGAAGTACTCGACGAGCATCTTCACGGCCTCGCGCGGCGGCTTGTTGCGGCTCACGCCGATGTGCGCGAGCACCTTCTGCGAAGCAGCGGCGACGCGCGGCGGGAGATGCGCGGGCGGCGGGAGATCGCTCCAGCGAGGGCTACCGAACTCACCGCCGAAAGTCGCACGCGGGATCGTGAGCTCCATGACGAGGCGAGCCTTCGCGCGCTCTTGCCCCTCGATGAACCAGTTGTCGGCGCCGTCGTGCCAGAGGCGGAACGGCACGTCCTTCGTGCCGTAAGCGAGGTGCGCCTTCACCACGCGCGCGCCGGGCCCAACGGTCGGAATCCGCACGTGGACGCCGGGCTTCACGTCGACGACGAGGTCCGCGAAAAACTGCTCTTCGGAGCCATCGCTTGCAAGCGACGAGGATGCGGCGAGCTTGTCGAGCCGCGGCGACTGCACGTGAAGCTTGTAGTCTGCATCGACTGTGTCGAACGCCGACAGCCGCTTGAAAGGGGCGGTCGAAGGCGTGAACGGCTCGTCGTAGGGGAGGAGATCGGGCCGGCCCGTGTTGCGGTCGGGCTCGTAAGTTCCATCGGGCGCCACCTGCGGCCGCCCCGACGTGTCGTACGGAGGATCGCCCGCGCCCGGTAGCTTGCGTGGATCGGGCGCACGTACGAGGCCGCTCGGCGTATCGAGAGCCGCCGGCAGCTCGCCGTCGACGACTGTGCCGAGCGCGAGATCGTCGCGCGCGTCCGCCGGGATCTGCTCGTGAAGCATGGGCGACGTCGACGCGCCACGCGCCGCGCCCGACCACGACTCGGTGGTCGCGAGCAGGAGGAGGACCGGAAGGAGCGCTGCTTGACGTTTCACTGGGCTTTCAGCGGAAGGAATTCGCGCGCGGCTGCTGCGGCGCTGCCTGCACGTTCGGCGACGCGGCACCCTGGCCTTGCCAACCACCCGGCTCGTAGAAGTAAGCGCCGTCGGCGGCCACGTAACGCGGAGCATACCAGCGCGCACCTGGCGGCGCGGACTCCCAGTGGCCGGGGATCCATGCGTATTGCGCGCCGGTCCAGTGCCAGTAGCCCTCGACCCAAGCGGCGTTCGCGCCGGGGGGCGCCGTGCGCGCCTCGGGGATCGGCTGAGGCGGCGGGCCGGTGACGACGACGCCACGCGGGGGCGCGGGGGTCGCGGTGGCGACGCATCCGGTGCTCGCCACGCTGACGACGCTCATGGCCACGAGACAACCGACGCGCATGGAACCTTGGAACTTCATGTGGCGAAAAGGGCTCCCCTCCCTCGACTCGACTACCCCGGAGAACAAAGAATACCATCTCCAGTCGATGACGCCCGGCGACAGCAAAGACGAGACGCTCGACCATGACCTCGCAACCTTGAGCTCGGAGGTTCGGCGTCGACTCGACGACGCCGGCTTCGACAGCGCGCGCCTGAAGAAGCTCGCGGCAACGCTCGCCGTCGGAGCGTCCGCCGACGCGCGACGCGACGGCCGGAACCGCGTGCGCGCAGTGAAGGCCCCTGCAAGCGACGAGATCCTCGTCGCGCCGACGCGCGGAACGCCCGAGGCCAAGCACCTCTTGGCGCTCGGCGAAGCGGCGATCGCACGCGGCGAGGTCGCGTTCTGCGTGATGGCAGGCGGCATGGCGACGCGCATGGGGGGCGTCGTGAAGGCGCTCGTCGAAGCGGTGCCGGGCAAGACCTTCCTCGATCTCCGGCTGGCCGAGAACAAGACCATCAGCGACCGCGTCGGGCGCCCGGTGCCGCTGTGGCTCATGACGAGCGAGGCGACAGAGGAGGGCATCACGTCCGCGCTCGCGAGCAGCCAGGCGCCGGCGCACGTGAAGACGTTCACGCAAGATCTCGGCTTGCGACTCACGGCCGAGGGGCGCCTCTTCACGGACAGCGAAGGCGAGCCGAGCGTCTACGCGACCGGTCATGGCGATCTCGTCGACGCGCTTCGTCGCTCCGGGCTCCTGCGCGCGTTTCGTCAGGCGGGCGGCCGCTACGTGTGGATCGCGAACCTCGACAACCTCGGCGCGAGCCTCGATCCCACGATCCTCGGCGCGTTCATCTCGTCGTCGTCGGAGGTGATGGTCGAGGTCTGCGACAAGGCCTCCGGCGACAAGGGCGGCATCCCCGTTCACGCCGAAGGGCGGCTCCAGGTGCTCGAAGAGTTCCGCCTGCCGAAGGACTTCGATGCCGCCACGGTGCGCGTCTTCAACACGAACACGTTCCTCGTTCGCGCCGACGCGCTCGAGA
>CAXSGV010000104.1:0-8968 GCA_964236615.1 uncultured Polyangiaceae bacterium | reverse complement strand
CATTCCGTGGAGCTGGTTCGAGGTCGAGAAGAAGGTCGACGGCAAGGTGGCCATCCAGTTCGAGCGTCTCCTTCAAGAGCTGACGGGCGCGCTCTCGGCCACGTACATCCGCGTGCCGCGCGAGGGGGCCGCATCGCGCTTTCTTCCGGTGAAGGACCACGACGAGCTCGCGCGCCGACAGGCCGAAATTACGAGCGTCGCGCGCGCGCGCGGGATGCTGGAAAAATAGCCCTCGCCCGCTGTTGGCAGGCCCACGCGGTGGTAGCCTCTTCCCGCGCGATGGCCACCTCGGCCGAGGACTTCAACGGAGCGAGCCGCACAATGACCGAATCGGTATCGAGAGATCAGGCACCGGCTTCGGGCACCAGCGCCGTGGAAGCTCGTCTCGCGCGCATCGCCGAGCAGCTGCAGAAGGACACGCGGCTCCCGGTCGACGCGGTCACACGTCCGCACCCGATGCTCGTGCTCCTCACGCGCGCCGACGCGATGATCCTCTTTGCGCCCGCCGCCGCGTGGGACAAAGGCCGCGAGCTCCTGAAGCCGTTCGCGCCGCGCTTCGCCGCCGGTGCCGCGATGCTCGTGCTGCTCGGCAAGCCGAAGGACGACGACATCGCGCAGGCGATGAACCGCGGGCTCGCGAGCATCCTCGCCGAGGATCCGAGCGCCGACGAGCTGTACGTCGCCGCGCACCGTGCGTTCGAGCTTCTCGAAGCGAAGGGCCGCGCCGGCACGCAGGGCAAATCGCTCGACCGCTACAAGACCGAGCTCGGCGAGCTCGTGAACATCGCGCGCACGATCACGACCGAACGCGACGTCGACAAGCTGCTCGGCGTCATCCTCGAGAAGAGCCGCTTCATCACTGGCGCCGACGCCGGGAGCATTTACGTCGTCGAGCACGACGACAAGAACCCGATGCTCCACTTCAAGCTCACGCAGAACGACAGCGTGACCTTCGACTCGCGCGAGTTCGTGATGCCCGTCTCGAACCGGTCGATCGCGGGCAGTGCGACGCTGAACAAGAAGGCGGTCAACATCGCCGACGTCTACGATCTCCCCGCGGGCTCGCCGTTCGGGTTCGACAAGAGCTTCGACGAGAAGATCGGCTACACGACGAAATCGATGCTCACCGCGCCGCTGATCTCGCAGCGCGACGAGGTCATCGGTGTCATCCAGCTGATCAACAAGAAGAAGGATCCGGCCAAGAAGCTGCTCTCGCGGGAGGACGTCGACGAGCAGGTCGTTCCCTTCGACGAGCGGAGCGAAGAGCTCCTCGGCATGCTGGCCGCGCAGGCCGGTGTCTCGCTCGAGAACACGCTCCTCTACGACGAGATCCGCCAGCTCTTCGAGGGCTTCGTGAAGGCGAGCGTCGAGGCGATCGAGTCGCGCGATCCCACGACCAGCGGACACTCCCGCCGCGTCGCCGATCTCACGGTCAACCTCGCGCGCGTCGTCGACGACGAGAAGACGGGGCCTTACCGCGAGGCGTTCTTCTCCAAGGAAGATCTGCGCGAGCTCGAGTACGCGAGCCTGCTGCACGACTTCGGCAAGATTGGCGTGCGCGAAAAGGTGCTCGTCAAAGCGAAGAAGCTCTTCGACGACCGCCTCGAGCTGATTCGCGCGCGCTTCGATTTCGTGAACCGAACACTCGAGGCCGACATCCTCACGCGCAAGATCCGCGCGCTCGAGAAGGGTGCGCCGGCGGCCGAGCTCGAGTCACTCGATCGCGAGCTGTTCGAGCGTCGCGCCGAGCTCGAGGCCGCGTACATGGCCGTCAACAACGCGAACGAGCCCACCGTGCTCGCGAGCGGCGACTTCGAGAAGATCGAAGGCCTCGCGAAGGAGACGTACACCGACCTTCGCGGTGACATCCGGCGTCTGCTCGAGGATCAAGAGGTCGTGAGCCTCAGCGTGAAGCGCGGCTCGCTCACGCCCGAAGAGTTCGCCGAGATTCAGGCGCACGTCTCGCACACGTTCAAGTTCCTTTCGCAGATCCCGTGGGGCAAAGCGTTTCGCCGCGTACCGATCATCGCCGGCTCACACCACGAGCGCTTGAACGGCACGGGCTACCCGAATCGCCTACGCGCCGAAGAGATCCCGGTGCAGTCGAAGATGATGAGCATCGCCGACATCTACGACGCGCTGACGGCGAGCGATCGTCCTTACAAGAAGGCGGTGCCGCTCGACCGCGCGCTCGACATCCTCGAGTACGGCGTGAAGGACGGCCACCTCGACCCGGAGCTCGTGCGCATCTTTCGCGAAGCGCGTGTCTGGGAGCGTTGCGAGGCCGTGCCGAAGTCGGTCGCCTTCCGCTGAGCGTCGGGGCGCGCGCGTGACGGTCAGTTGATCGGGTACTCGTTCACGCCTGGCTGACCGGCGGTGACCTCGGTCAGCCCGGTGCCGTCGGGGTGAATGCTCCAAACGCTGAAGCCGTGCGTCGCCGGGAACACGAGGCGGTGAAAGTAGATCGTCCCGCCGTCGAGAGACCACGCCGGTTTGCTGTTCACTTGCCCGTCGTCGATGAGCGGCTTTTGATTCGCGCCGTTTGCGTCCATCAGCCAAATTCCCCACGCACCAATCCCGCCATTCGCGCTCGGATTCGAATTGCGCAGCCAGGCGATGCGCGCGCGGTCCGGCGAGAAGTACGGATCGTAATCGGCGAACGCGTCGCTCGTCAGGCGCGTCGCGGCGCCGCTCGCCGTTGGGAGCGAGAAGATCTCGTACTGCAAAGGCGGACACGGCGCGCCCGAGGTGGCGCAGCTGTTCGTGAGCAGAGTGAGACCATCGGGCGCCCACGACACGTCCGTCGTGATGCTCTTGTAAGCGGTGCGCTGCTGCGGGTTCTTGCCGTTCGCGTCGAGAAAGAAAATCTCGGCTGTGAGGCCGACCCCACCGGCGATGGCGATGCGCTTTCCGTCGGGCGCCCACTCCTCATGGCCCGTCAGCGTCCACCCGTCCTCGGCTGGCGCACGGATCTCGCAACGCTCGGTGCCGTCGGCGTTCATCAGCCACAGGCCGGCCTTCGTGTAATCCTCGGGACCGTTCGGCGCGCACGTGAAGAGGATCGCGGTTCGATCCGGCGAGACCTTCGGCCACCAGCAGGTGTACCGCGCATCCTTCGTGAGCTGCGTCACCTGCGTTCCGTCGGTTTGCATGCGGAAAATCTCGTAGTTCCCCGTGCGGTTCGAGTCGAACAGGAGCGTATTCGCAGGCAGAGGCGTGACGCTCTTCCTCGTCGTCGGGCACGCACCGGGCACGCCCGAATCCGCCGTCGCGTCGGCGCCAGCATCGGCCGCCCCTGCCTCCGCGCCAGCAGATGCGTCGAGCACGCTGGCGTCGCCCTCGCTGGATGCCCCGTCGGACCCGCATGCGGCGAGAGCGAGAGCTGCGATCAGCCGGTAAAGCACGCGAGGGATCGTTCTACCGGCGGGCGTCATGGCTGCATGAAAGCATCTCGGCCAAGCATGGCCCATTTCAAAAATGTAACGAGCTCGTCACAGGAGTGACGCGCCGTTGGCTTCCATTTTCCTTTATATGTTCGACGTTCGCTGGCGCAGGCGCCGCAGGGAGACGCAAATGAGAACGAGCGTGTTGGGATGCTTGATCGTTGCACCGATGCTTTGGACGTCGCTCTCGAGCGCGCAACCCGGTCCATCCATGCAGCCGGATGTGAAGCCGGCGCCGACGCCCGCGCCCGCGCCGAAGAAGATGTCGGATCCGGCCACCAGTCCCGATCCCTTCAAGACGCCAGCCGTCGACGTTGCTCCCGCCAACCAGCCCGGTGGAACACCGCCGAGTGCCCTCGTCCCGCCGCCTCCGCCGCCGTGGGCCACCACCCCGACGCCGGCTACCGGCCAGCCGGTGACGGCAGCCTCGACGGACATGCCCGTCGAGCAGCGGCTCGCGGATCTCGAAGCGCGCCTCAAAGCGGCTGAAGAGGCGACCGAGAAGAACGAAGAGAAGATGGGTTGGCTTCGCCACATCAAGATCGGCGGCTACATCCAGGGCCAGCTCCTGATCCAGCGCTCGAACGCGGCGGGCTCGGCGAACCTCGGCTCGAACGGCCAGCTCCCGGCAGGCGTCGGTTCGAACGACATCATCGCGAAGGCCGACGGCACCACGACGAACGGCGATTTCTTCCGCCTCCGTCGCGCGCGCGTGAAGGTCGAGCTCATGCCGACCGAATACGCGCGGGTCGTCTTGGAGCTCGATCCCATCCCGCAAGGTGGCACCATCGCGCGGCAGGCCGAGGCCCAGGGCATCGCGAAGTGGTCGAAGGACTGCACGACCGAGTTCGGCGTGGGTCTCTTCAAGCCCCAGTTCGGCTACTACGTGCCGTCGAGCGACGCCGATACGTACTTCATCGAGAAGGCGGCCTTCGTCGGCAACCTGTTCCCGGGCGAGCGCGACATCGGCGCGCGCGCGAGCACGTCGCTCCTTCACAAGAAGCTCAACATCAACTTCACGCTGACGAACGGGTACATGACGGGCGAGAAGAACTTCGCGCTTCAGACCGATCTCAACCGCGGGAAGGACTTCTGGGGACGGGTCAATTACAACTTCGGCCCGTTCGACGTCGGCTTCAGCACGACCTACGGCCAGGGCCAGAACGTCGACCCCGTTGCGCTCAAGTTCAAGCAGTTCCCGCGCTGGGCCGTCGACTTCGAAGCCAACCTTCACCACACGTTCGTGAAGTCGCTCGGCGAAACCCGCGTCTTCGGTGAGCTCGTCATCGGCAAGAACGAAGACCGCGGCACGCGCTACGCGTTCGCTCTCCCCGCGATCCCCACCGACGTCATCAATGGCTACGTGCAGGATCTCGACGAGCGCGGCCTGTCGCTCCGCCTCGAGCAGGAGCTGTCGAAGCTCTTCTTCGGCGGCTTTCGTTACGACTACTACTCGCCCGACACCGCGCAGAAGAACGACCAGCGCGACACGTACTCCTTCGTCGGCGGCGTCCACTTCACCAAAGGGCTCGATCTGCGCCTCGAGTACGACTACGCGATCGACAACGTCCACAAGCCGAACGCGCCCGCGCCGTCGCGCCAATTCCACGCCTTCTCGACGTCGCTGCAGGCTCGCTTCTAAGTCAGCGAGGCACGGACAGCGCGCGCACGATGGCGTCGCGCACGCTGTCCAAGCTCTTCACGCCGTCGAGCGCGACGCGCGGATCGCCGAGCTCCTCCGTGACGATCGCGGCGATCGCATCGGGCGCAGCGCCAATCACGCGTGCTTCGAGGCGAGCGATCGCGTCGCGTGACGCGAGCAGGTCACCACCCACGCGAAGCACGCCGTGGCGATCGTGCCCTGCAGCGATGATCCCGATTGCCTCGTTCACCGTCGCGGCCCACGGCGGCTCGTCGGGCATCGGTGTCGGTGGAACCGGTGGCGGCGGAGGTGCGCCGAACGTCGGTGGGGCGGTCGAGCCGGTGAGGCTGGGGACGGGCACCGCCAGACGATCGCCCCACGCGGCTTCGTAGGCGGCGCGAATGGCGGCCGCGATGCGCGGTGGACTGAACGAGCGCCCGACGATCGCGTCGAGCGTCCCCGGCTCCTTGCCGAGGTAGGCGGCGCGCGGCTGCACGGCGAACGGCGACGACACGGCGATGAACGCCTCGAGCACGGCGCGCCCCGTTGTCGTGTCGTGCGCAAAGCCAACCCACGCGGTGGGCCGGCTCTTCACGTCGATCCAATCGCGACCGAAGAAGCGCGCGGTTGCGCCGCTTGCGGTGAGCGCGCGGAGAAGCGGACGCACGTGACGGTTCACGATTTGCCGTGGCGTACACGGCTCGAGCACGTCGATCTTGGCGAGCGCGAGCACGACGTGCAGCGTGCCCCGTCCGACGGCCACGACCGGGCCACCCGAGACGCGGGCGACCACGGGCCGCGCGTCGGGGCTGACACTGGAAGCTCCGACGCTCGAGGCGCGTTGAAAGGCGCCGAGCACGAGCGCCTCGCGGTCGAGCCCGTGCACCGAGAGCTCCGCGTCACGCGTGAGGTCGCCCGCCAGCGCGGCCGCACCCAGCGAGGCGATCTGCTCCGTCGACAGGACACGCACGAGAGGAAGGATCGCGCGGGCGCCGACGGAGTGGCAAGATACGCGGCCATGACGAAGTCGTTCGTCGCACCCCTCGCGGTTGCCGCCTCTGTGGCGTCGACGCTCTTTCTCTCGGCAACGACGGCCTCGGCCGCCGAGCCGTGGGTCGATCGCCGACTCACGCTACCGACGCACGATTTCGCCTTCGATCTCGCGCTCGGCATAGGTCACCGCGAGACACCGGTCGTCACCCCCTTTGGCACCAACACGCGCAGCGTGACCGGACCTGGCCTCAACCTCGAGCTCGCCGTGAGCGTCATTCACCACCTCGAGCTCGGGTTCCGCACCGGCGCGCGCTTCGGCGACGACGCGCGGTTCGCGGACGCCGACTATTACGGCCGCATGTACGATCGCCAGTCGTTCGCGCTCGGCGGCGGCACGATGGCCAACCCCGAGGCGCGTGTGCGGGGCGAGCTCATCGACCTCGAGATCATCGAGCTCGCCCTCGAAGGACGCGTGGTGCTTCCGTTCGATTCCGGCTCGCGCGCTGGCTTCTTGATGGGTGTACCGCTCGCCTTCCACCTCGGCTCGATCGCACGCCTCGACACCGGCGTCTTCATTCCGGTGGTCTTTGCCGATCCCACGGTCGCCGCGTTCAGCCTGCCGCTCGACGTGTGGTTTCAGGTCTCGCACAAGCTGTGGCTCGGCCCCATGACGGGCGTGCGCGTCGGCACGAACACCGGCGCGCCGACCGACATCTCGATGGGCTTCGGCCTCGGCTACCAGGTCGCTTCGTTCGTCGACCTCAAGACGATGGTGCTCGTGCCGGACATCAACCACTCGCCGATCTTCCGCGCCGTCGGTGCTGGCATCGGCGTGCAGATCCGCATCGAATGATCGACGCCGGCGTCGATTGGCCTTCAGAGGGCGAGCGCTGCGTCGGGCTCCTGCAGAAGCTTCTCCGCATCCCCACCGTCAACCACGGCACGCGCGCGCCGGGCGACGGGAACGAGCGTCCCGCAGCCGAGCTGCTCGCCGAATTCCTTCGCGAGGCCGGTGTCGAGCCGGTGCTGCTCGAGCCCGAGCCTGGCCGCACCAGCGTCGTCGCGCGCATCAAAGGTACCGGCGAGAAGCCGCCACTCCTCCTCAACGCGCACCTCGACGTCGTCGAGGCCGACGCCAGCAAGTGGCAGAAAGATCCGTTCGGCGGCGAGATCTCGGACGGCTATTTGTGGGGCCGCGGCGCGATCGACATGAAGCACATGGCCGCGATGAGCGCGTGCGTGATGGCGCTCGTCGCCAAGGGCGCGGCGGGCAAGCTCGATCGCGACATCATCTTCGCCGGCGTCGCCGACGAGGAGGCCGGCTGCGAGAAAGGGAGCCACTTCCTCGTGAACGAGCACGCCGACCTCGTGCGTGCAGAATACACGCTTGGTGAGATCGGCGGGTTCTCGCTCCACCTGTTCGGGCGCCGCTTCTACCCGATCCAGGTCGCCGAGAAGGGCGTGTGCTGGGTGCGCGCGACCTTCGAAGGCAACCCGGGCCACGGCTCGATGCCCGATCCCGACAGCGCCGTCCTCAAGCTGGCGCGTGGCCTCGAGCGCCTCGGGCGGACCCGCTTGCCGCAGCACCCGACCGAGTCGGTGACGCGCTTTTTGAACGGGCTCGCCAAAGAGCTCCCGCAACCGCAACGCGCGGTTCTCTCGCGTCTCACGACGCCGCAGGTCGCCGGGCTCATCTTGAATTGGCTGGTTCGCGATCCCAGCCAGCGACGCACCTTCGGCGCGCTTCTCTCGAACACGGCCACGCCGACGGTCCTCCGCGGCGGAAGCAAAGTGAACGTGATCCCCGGCCGCGCGTCGGTCGACTTCGACGGCCGCACCCTGCCCGGCCAGACCGAGTCCGCCTTCCTCGCCGAGCTCCGGCACGTCCTCGGCGAAGGGGTCGAGCTCGAGGTGCTGCGGTCCATGCCGCCGATCGAGACGCCAAGCGACACTCCGCTCTTCGATCACCTCCGTCGAACGCTGCTCCAGCGGGACCCGCTCGGGATCCCCATCCCCTTCGTGATCCCCGGATTCACCGACGCCAAGGCTTACGATCGCCTCGGATCGAAGTGCTACGGCTTCGCTCCCGTGCAGTTCGACCCCACGCACGACATCAACTTCGCGCGGATGTACCACGGGCACGACGAGCGGGTCCCGACGGCCGGGCTGGCGTGGGGTCTGCGCACGCTGTTCGAAGGCGTCGCGGGCTTCGCTGCACGCGTTCCTTGCTGATCAGGCCGTTCCTCGGATAAAACCGTGGCTCGTTCCGAGCGCGCGGCCCCATGGAGTGGGGGCGCCCGCGTCGGCGGAGGCGTCGAATGGTCAATCCCCAGATGGTGATGTACGAGGAGGAGTTCAATCTGATCCAGACGGTCGTGGACCGCTTGGTTCGAGACGCGAACGCCAAGGTCGTCTTCATCGTCGATAAGAACGGCCAGCTGATTTCCGCGGCCGGCGACATCGACAACGTCGACACGACGAGCCTCGCGTCGCTCACGGCCGGCAACATCGCCGCGACGGGCGGCATGGCGAAGCTGCTGAAGGAAAACGAGTTCGCAACCCAGTTTCACGAAGGTGAAAAGGCGAACATCCACATCCAGCTCGTCGGCAACCGCGTCATCCTCGTCGTCATCTTCGACTCGCGATCGAGCCTCGGCCTGGTCCGGCTCCGCGTGAAGAAGGCGAGCGAGGAGCTCAACAACATCTTCGAGTCGCTTCTCAAGAAGGTCCAAGAGCCTGGCGCTGACTCACCCTTCGCCGAGATCACCGACGAAGACATCGACAACCTCTTCAACGACTGATCGGGAGAGGCAACAGGACGATGAGCTTCATCAACTACATGGCGAGGGAGATCAACTGCAAGTTGGTCTATTACGGCCCTGGCCTGTGC
>CAXSGV010000103.1:13302-15932 GCA_964236615.1 uncultured Polyangiaceae bacterium | reverse complement strand
CGCCCGAGCTCCGGACGAGCGTCGGCGAGGTCGCGGCCTTCTCGACCGGTGCCTCGACCGCCAATGTGCAGTACGTGCTCGCCGGTCCCGACCTCGAGAAGCTGCAGGAGTACGCGGCGGCGATGGAGAAAGAGATCCGGAAGAGCCCCTCCGTCGTCGACTTCGACACCAACCTCGTCGTCGGCAAGCCCGAGCTCGGCGTCACCATTTTGCGGGACCGCGCAGCCGATGTCGGCGTCAGCGTGGCCGACATCGCCGACACGCTGTTGACCCAAGTCGGCGGCGTGAAAGCCTCGACGTACTCAGAGCAAGGCGAGGAGTACGAAGTGCGCGTTCGCGCTGACGAGAGCTACCGAAAGAGCATCGGCTCGCTCGGCCTCTTCACCGTGCCCTCGAAAAAGTACGGGACGGTGCCGCTCACCTCGGTCGTCACGACGCACGAGGGGGCCGGCTTCTCGCAGATCAACCGGCTCGGCCGGCAACGGCAGGTCACGTTCATGTCGAACGTCGCACCCGGCAAAGGCGAGACCGACGTCGTCACCGCGATGAAGAACGCGTTCGAGTCCGTGCACGCACCGCCGGAGTACCGCTTCGTCCCCACCGGCCGAAGCAAGACGTCGTCCGAGCTCGCGATGGGCTTCCTCCTCGCGTTCAGCATGTCGTTCGTCTTCATGTACCTGATTCTCGCGGCGCAGTTCGAGTCGTGGCTTTACCCCTTCATCATCCTGCTCTCGCTGCCGCTCACCGTTCCGTTCGCGCTGCTGTCGCTCCTCATCTTCCACCAGGGCATCAACCTGATGTCGGCGCTCGGCATCCTCGTGCTCTTCGGCGTCGTGAAGAAGAACGGCATCTTGCAGATCGATCACACGAACAACCTGCGCGCCCAGGGCAGAAGCCGGCTCGAGGCCATCCTCGAAGCCAACAAGGATCGCTTGCGTCCGATCCTCATGACGACGGTCGCCTTCGTTGCCGGCATGTTGCCGCTCGCCCTCTCCGGCGGCATCGGCTCCGGCAACAACCGCAACATCTCGGGCATCGTCATCGGCGGCCAGACGATGTCGCTCTTGCTCACGCTCCTCGCCATCCCGGTCGCGTACTCGCTGTTCGACGACCTCGGGCTCTGGTTCAAGGGTAAGGGCAAGAACAAGGGTCGCGCGGGGGTCACCGACCGCGGTGAAGCCGAGCTCGACGCCATCCTGCGCGGCGAAGGTGGTGGCGGTCACGGTCACGGTGAGATGCCTGGCGCGCCGGGCAGCCTTCGCCCGGCCGCCCTCGCCCACGGCAGCCTTCCGCCGGGAAGCATTCCGCCCGAAGGTCAGCCCGCGGAGTAATTCTCGAGTGCAACACCGAGGCCTCGCACGAGCGCGAGTGCCTCGGCAGGATCGGGAAGCCCGGCTGCTCGTGCGGTTTCGGGATCGACAGCGGCACTCGCTTCACGCTCGAGATCACGGATGGCCGCGGCGCGCGCGCGACGGACGCGCTTGGTTGCGCTCGGCGAGAGACGGCGCGATGCCCACCGGGCGACGTGGGTGATTTTGTTTTTGGTAATTTTGATTATTGTTTCGTGGATTTTGGGATTTTTGGTTTGTTTTGTTTGACGCAGCGCGAGCAGCGCGCCGTACGACTCGCGCACGCACCCCTCGATCGCGTTCTCGATGGCCACGTCCTCGAGCTCGCGCGCCCGAGGAAGGCCTCGAAGGGCCTTCGCTCGGACCCGCGTCGTCGCCGCACCTTCGCGGCGCGCGAGGGCGAACATCACACGCGCATGGCGCGCCTCGTCGCGTGCGGCCTGCTTGGCGGCCAGCACCAACGACGAGGGCGCGTCGTGGAGTGCGAGCTCGCGCGCGAGGATGTGGAACGCTTCGATCGACGCGGCCTCGAGGTGCGCGCCTTCCGTGAGGTACGCGGCGAGGCCGGTCTCGCGATGGTGAAGGGGCAGGAGGCCTGCCGGTCGGCGGCCGCAGTACTGGTGCGTCGTGCACTCGACCTTGCCTGGCTGGCCCGACAAAAGGCGACAGTCGTCGAACGAGCTGAAGTTGCCCGCGTTGGCGCAGGCGCGGAGGCAGTCGACGGTCTCGCGATCGCTGCACGGGATGCCGGCGTCGAGCACGTCGGCCTGCGCGTCGAGGGCGTCGGCCTGCGCGTCGAGGACGTCGGCGTCGGACGCCCCGGCGTCGCAGCGCGGCGGCGCCGTGTACGAGACGATGACGGTGCTCGTCTGGGGCTCGCACTGGTAGCCGACGTCGCCCGCCTTTCCGCCGTCGCCTGCCGGCGCGTCGTCGCTCGTGGCCCCGCCGCACGCGACGAGGCCGACGGGCACCGAGGCCGCCAGGACGGCGTGAAGAAGCGCGCGAAGGGCGGGAGCAGACGTGAGCTTCGAAGCGGTGGGCATGGCGCGTCCAATCCAACAACCGCGCCACGCTCGCGCCGACCCCTTTGCCGCGCGAAAATCCCCCTGGAAACAAGCGCAGTCATGACGCGCGCGCCCCGTTGGCACACGCGGCACACCCCGAGCGCAGACGGAAGGTGATACATCCAGACAAACGATGCCCCCGGCCGCCGCCGCTCCCCTCGTGGGGATCATCATGGGAAGCGACTCCGACTGGGAAACGCTCGAGCCAGCGGCCCGT
>CAXSGV010000103.1:11086-13292 GCA_964236615.1 uncultured Polyangiaceae bacterium | reverse complement strand
ATGGCATCGCGCACGAGGTCTCGGTCGTCTCGGCGCACCGCACGCCCGATCGCATGTACGCGTACGCCAAGGGCGCCGAGGCGCGCGGCATCAAGGTCATCATCGCCGGTGCGGGTGGCGCCGCGCATCTCCCGGGCATGGTCTCGGCGCTCACTGCCCTGCCCGTGCTCGGCGTGCCGGTGCTCTCGAAGGCGCTTCACGGAATCGACAGCCTGCTCTCCATCGTGCAGATGCCGCCGGGCATCCCCACCGCGACCTTCGCGATCGGAACGGGCGGCGCGACCAACGCGGCGGCGTTCGCGATGCGCATCCTCGCTCTCGCCGATCCGCGTGTGCGAACGGCGCTCGACACGTACCGCGAAGAGAACGAGAAGAAAGCGCTCGACGGCGACGCGCGCGTTCGCGCCGGACGAACGGCGGGGACCTCGACGTGAGTCGGCGCGTCGGAATTCTCGGAGGTGGCCAGCTCGGCTCGCTTCTCGCGAGCGCAGTCCACGATCTCGGTGCCGAGGTCTTCATCTACGAGCCCGATCCGGCGGCGCCTGCGTGCGCGCGCTTCAAGCACGTCACGAACGCCGCGTGGACAGACAAGGCGGCGCTCACGAAGTTCTTCGGCGAGGTCGATGTCGTGACCTACGAGATGGAGCACATCGATACGAGCGCTCTCAAAGACGTCGCCGCCGCATCGACCGCACGCCTCACCCCGTCGTGCCACGTGCTCGAGACGACGCAGGATCGCGCACGCGAGAAGGACTTTCTGCGCTCGAGCGGGCTACCCCACGTCGACTTCGCGGTGGTCCGCGGGCGCGCCGAGCTCCTGCGCACCGCCGCAGCGTTCGGCTTTCCCTTCATCTTGAAGACGCTGCGCGGCGGCTACGACGGCAAGGGTCAGTTCTTCGTCGCCTCGCAGACCGATCTCGAAGGCCTCGCCGCAATCTTCGGCAACGAGGATCCGTGCGTGCTGGAAGAGGTCATCGAGCTCACCCTCGAAGCGAGCTGCATCGTCGGTCGGTCGGGCAGCGGCGACGCCGTCGAGGAGGTCGTGTTTCCGATCTTCGAGAACGTCCACACCGGGCACATCCTCGACCTCACGCTCGTGCCCGCGCGCATTCCCGAGAGCCTTCGTGCCGCGATCGCCGGCATTGCGCTCGACGCGGCGCGCGCGCTCGACGTGCAGGGCCTGCTCACGACCGAGTTCTTCGTCACGCGGCGCGCGGAGCAGCGCTCACGCGGGACGGTCGTCGACGGTTACCACGTCTACGTCAACGAGCTTGCGCCCCGGCCGCACAACTCGGGTCACGTCACGCGCAACGCGTGCACGCTCAGCCAGTTCGACGTCCTCGCGCGCATCCTTCTCGACATACCCGCTTCGACCCCCGCTCTCGTCGGCCCGGGATCGTTCTGCATGGGCAACCTGCTCGGCGACGTCTGGATCGCGCAAGGCGCGCGCCGGCCCGCACCCTCGGCCGACGATACGCACGTCGACGGTCCGCCGGAGCTCGATCTGTCGGTACTGCGCCGCTTCCCCGAGGTGGTCGACGTCGTCTTCTATGGCAAGCGCGAGGTCGAAGCGCGCCGCAAGATGGGGCACTTCGTCACCACGGCGCCCGACGCTGTGCAGGCCGCGGCCGCCGCCAAGGCGTTCCGCATCGCGCTCACTTCGGTGGCAGCGCGATCGACGTGAGCATGGCCGCCGGTATGGCGGTGCGCTCTGCCGATTTTACCTCACGCGACGGCGAGCAGCGCGAGGGCCTCGGAGAGAGACTCCATCGTGAACGGCTTCGGGATGAACCCGCGCACCCCGAGATCGAGGATCCGCTGCGCCTCGTCGTTGAGCGCATAGCCGGTCGTGAGCAGCACCCGGACGTCGGGGTTGATCTTCTTGAGCTCGAGGTAGGTCGCGCGGCCGTCCTTGCCTGGCATGACCATGTCGAGCACCACCGCGAAGATGTCGTCGCTGCGCTCTTCGAAGACCTCGACCGCGCGCGCGCCGCTCTCGACAGCGACGACGTCGTAGCCGAGGTGTCGTAGCGCTTGCTCGGACGCTTCGCGCACCGCGGACTCGTCGTCGACGACGAGCACCGTGCCGCTCCCACGCCGAAGACGCGAGACGGGCGCTACCTCGGCGGGTCGCCGAACGTGCGCCGGGGCGCAGGGGAAGACGACCCGCATCGTCGTGCCCGAGGGCACGCCGCTCGTCGGGGTG
>CAXSGV010000103.1:0-11076 GCA_964236615.1 uncultured Polyangiaceae bacterium | reverse complement strand
GGAAGATGACCCGCATCATCGTGCCCAAGAGCACGCCGTCGACGACCTCGATACGACCGCCGTGCGCCTCGACAATGCCGTAGACAGTGGCGAGCCCGAGCCCCATACCGCTCGTTTCGCCGAGCGCCTTAGTACTGAAGTACGGCTCGAAGATTCGGCTGCGGATCGAAGGCTCGATGCCGGGCCCAGTGTCGGTGACCTCGAGCACGACCGCCTCGCCGACATCCCGCGTGCGGATCGTCATCGTGCCGCCGCTCGGCATGACGTCGCGCGCGTTCATCGCCAGGTTCATGAGCACCTGCTCGAGCTGCGACATGTCACCGATGATGTCGCCGGACTCCGCTGTGAGCTCGGTGACGACGGCGATCCGACGATCGACCACACGCTCGACGAGCGCGGCGACCGAGCGCGCCGCGTCGTTCAGCGAGACACGCTGCGCCAAGTGCTTGCCCCGGCGCGCGAATCCGAGCAGCGCGCGCGTGAGCTCGGTCGCGCTGTCGGTGATCTGATCGATCTGCTGGAGATACGACGTGCGCACCGGATCGTCGTCGAGGCGCCTGAGCATCGACACGAGGAGCTTCTGCGCGCCGAGCAGGTTGTTGAAGTCGTGGGCCACCCCGCCGGCGAGGTTGCCGATGGACTCCATGCGCATCGCCTGATGAAGCCGCGCGTCGCTCTCGTTGCGTCCGAGCTCGGCCTCGATCTCGCGTGTGATGTCGATGAACGCGATGACGACCTGGAACATCACGCCGGCCTCGTCGAACACGGGGCGAGCTTCGGCGCGGATGTTCACTTTCACGCCGTCGTGGCGGTGGATGACGATGTCATCGACGACGACGGTGCAGCGCGCGCGGATCGCACGCGCGAACGGCATCTCGTCCTCGGGATAGAGGGCGCCCGAGCGCGTGTGGATACCGTAGGGGCCTGCGTAGCCATCACCCGCCGTGACGTTGGGCTGGCCGCCGATGCCGAGGATCTCGCCGAAGCGCTTGTTCGCGTAGACGAGCTCGCCACCCGGGACGCGCGCGACCCAGACGCCTACGGGCAGATTGTCGGTGATGGGCACGCCGCCGAGCATTGCCGCCCATCTCATCCCAAGTCTGGGGACTTTGACAACGCTTACCGCCGAATCGCCCGCCTCGAGACGATCATTTCTCCGTCAGGCGAAAGACGTGAAACAGCGGATCGGCGTTGCAGGAATCGCCGCCCGTCGCGACGCTCTGTTCGATGCGCACGAAGGCGACCTTCTTCTCGGCGTCGGCCGCTGCGTCGCTCAGGCGCGCTTCGAACTTGCACGCGCCCTGCCCGGCTCCCGGTGTGTAGCCCTTGGCCGCCCACGTCTTTGCGTCCTGGTCGAGCATCGCTTTTCCGCCCGAGTCCTTCGCGCGAAGGCGGCCGTCGGCGAGATCGAACGTGACGCCGGCGGCGACGACCGAGCGTGGTGCCGATGCGTCGACCACGGCCGCCGCCTTCACAGGCGCGGGCCGTGCGAGCGCAATCCACGAGGACTTGGCGAGGTAGGCCGTCGCCTCGTCGACCTTCGTCTGTGCCTTCGTCTTGAAGGCAGGGAGTGTGGTGCCCGACGCATTGGGGGCCGACTCGGCTTTGTTGAGCTCGTTGGGCTCGAGAAGCTTGATCTCCTTCTCGACCTTCTCGCCGTCGATCACGCGCACGACCAATGCCTGGTTGGCATAGCCGCGCATTCCGTCCTGCTTGTCCGCGACGTACGCGACGAGCTTTCCGTCGGTGCTCACCGCCGGCAGGCCAAAGAGCTTCACGCGCCACTCGCCAGGGCCCATCGCGGAGGTATCGAGCGTGAGCTTCGGCGTGACCGGGCCAGGCGGCGCGACCGGATCGGCCGGCGTTGTCGGCTCTTCGGGCGGGGTCGCGGTCGGCGCAGCCGAGGCCGCAGCCGAGGACGAGGGCGGCGTGGCCGCACTGCTCGCGCCCGTCGACGTGGACGTCGCGGGGGGGTTCTGCGACGACCCCTGCTTCGAGCAGCCCGTGCTCGACACCGCGACGGAGACGAGGAGTGTGACGGCCGTTGCGTGAAGGATCGAGTTCCGCATGGCCGAACCCTATGGCAAGCCTTACGCTGAGGGTCAACCATGTCGTCCCCGCGCGTCATCGAACGCACGCTGCTTCGCATTGCGTTCGCGCTCGTCGTATTCGCCGTCGGCGGATCGATCGTCTACAAGAGCACGCGGGCCGTGCAGGCCACGCCGGCGCAGCTCGTTTCGACGAGCGCGGTTTCGGTCACCCTCTATGGCGCAAGCTGGTGTCCCTCGTGCCGGCAGACGCGTACCTGGCTCGAACAGAAGGGCATTCCCTACGTCGACAAGGACATCGACGAGAGCATGGTCGCCCGCCAGACGCTGCGTCAGTTGAATCCCTCGGGCACGATCCCGGTGATCGACGTCGACGGCCAGATTCTCGTCGGCTACTCGCCGCCCGCAATCGAGCGCGCCATCCGCGCTGCCGCCGAGCGCAAAGCGCATTGACGAAGCTCGGCGGCGCCCGTGTCGCGCCGGCCGGGCCGGGCAAGCGCGGAGCTACTTCTTGACGAACGCCATGGGCAAGCCGGTGTTCTTGCCCTTCTGGTTGGCCTTCGAGATGCCGGAGAGCTCGAGCGCAGTCGCGTAGACGCTTCCGGCGTCGGAGACGAAGCTGTTCGCGTTCTTCTGCATTCCCGTTTTGACGAGGCCGGTCGTCGCGTCGTACGCGGGGTCGAGCGTGCCGTCGGGCATCATCGGAATCGAGTCGAGTGACACGGTTCCCACTTTGCCGAACTGCGTCCCGCCCTTCACCGTGCCGCCGAGGAACGCCGTCGAGCTCGTGTCCCAGTGCTGGCAGACGTCGTCGTCACCACCGCTGACCGAGCGGCCCATCTCGGACGCGAGGACGATCGTCGTGGAATCGAAGAAGCTCTTTCCCGTCGCGCCGAACTGCGTGCTCTTGAGGCGCGCGACGAGCGCCTTGAGGGGCGTCCAGAGGTTCTTGTCCATGTCGGGCTGCTGGTTGTACTGCCCCTGGTTGCTGAGCACGTTCGCGCGGTTTCGGTGGGAGTCGAAGCCGCGGATCTCGCGAGACTCGATCCAGAAGCCGATCGACGCGCCCTTCGTCATGAGCTCGTACGCCATGAGCGCCTGCACGTTGGTGTTCGGCGATTCCTTGGAGCGCGCGGGGTTGCCGTTCACCGATCGCGACGTCGTCGCTTCGTCGGCCGCCGTGATGTTGAACTCCGTGCGCAGCGTCGCGTCCGTGAAGAGCTTGCTGACGTCGAGGTTGGAGCCGCCGGTGACGAGTGTGCGGTGCGTCTCGACCGCGGACGCGAACGCCTTCACCGCTTCGCTGTTCTTGTCTTTGATGAAGTTGTTGTGGAGGTTGTCCACGAACTTGTGAATCGCAGCGTCGCGACCGGCCTTCGAGCTGGCAGCGATTTGCGCGATGCGATCACGCATCATCTGCGGAGGTCCGCCGTAAACGGTCTGCGCGTAGGCGGGTCCGAGCTTTTCGTAATACCCAGTGCCCACGGGATAATCCGCTGCCGAGAGCTCGCCATCGGCGAGCCAACGGTGCCAGCTGATGTGCGGCATCAAGTAGCTTTGGCCGTATGCCTCGCAGAACGCCTGCATGACCGAGCGCTCGTCGACGCCGCGCTGCCCCGAGGGCTGCATGCTGTACTTGCCCATGTGGTACGCGAGGCGGCTGCCCGAGTGGAACGTGCCGCCGCGGTGACTCGACACGACGGACATGTCGGGGAACAACGACGTGCCGGCGGTCGCGAGATTCCCGTAGGTGATCGCGCCCGACTTCTGTACCGGGTAAAGTCCATTGACCAGCGCGACGCCTTTGGGGCGGTAGATCTGATCGACGGGTGTGACGCTGCTCGCGCCGATGGCATCGTTGCGCGTCGCCACCGGGTTGAACATCGAGTAGCCGTCCCAACCGCCTTCCTGAAACCAATAGATCAGGAAGTGAGGTTGCGCCGCTGCCTGGGCGACGGCTTGCGCAATCCCGAGATCGCGAGCGCCCCCAGGGACGCCGTTGTGGCGGAAGAAGCGGAGCCAATCGATCATGCTGATGGCGCTGGTGGCGCCAAGGCCTGCGAGGAATGCGCGTCGTTTCATGGAAGTCCCTTTAGTTTCCGAGATACGTCGGCATGTTGGCGATGATCTTCACGAGGGCTTTGGTGTTGCCGTTCGTGGCGTACGCGGCATTCCAGAGCGCGAGGTAGACGGTGCGCTCGTCGAACGAGTAGCGCATGTGTCGTCCAAGGTAGAAGAGGAACTGGGCTTGGAACGACTGCCGGAAGAACTTCTCTTTCCGCACGGCCGACGTCGCAAATCCCTCCATGCCTTGTCCCTTGAATGGATAGATATCGGCGAGGTTGCGATCCGAGTCGTCGATGGGGGCGCCGCCATCCGTCGTCGCGTGGTAGACGCCGTCGTCCGACCAGCGTGATCGCTGCGTCGCGAGCGGGGTGAGAATGCTGTGACAGCCGTAACAGACGCTGCCCGGCGCGACAGTCGACGCCGCCGTCGAGCTCACGCGCATGTCGATGATGGCTTGCGAGACTTCGAACAGCTGACCCATGTAATCGGTCATGACGCGCGCCGCGTAGTTGTAGTGCGGCAGGCCCGGCTTCGTCTTGATGAAGCCAGGCATCGTGAGAATGCCGGTCTTGCCGTGCTCGGCAGGGCGAGACGTTTTCGCGAACGCTGCGTCGACCGTGTAGTCGGCCGTCAAGAGCTCCTGCAACGGAGCACCCGACGTCATGATGTACGTCCAGAGTCGCGCGGGCTCGTCCGATTCGGGCGTTCCGAGGCTCTCGGTGCGCACGCGGGCGCGGTGGAAGAAGTAGTCGCGGAAGGCCGGGAGCCCGACGAGGTACTCGACCTTGTCGTCGACGCTCTTTCCGGCGAGCTGCGTGAACTCCGCGTCGGTCGGGGGCCGGCCGACGAGATCGGTCGTCAGCTTGACGAGCTGCATGCGCTCCTTCGCAGGGCCCGACAGCGTGCTCACGCTCGGAGGTAGCGTGAAGATCGAGTCGGGGTGCCGCACGAGCACCTCGCAAACGCCAGCCCACGCGCTCGTCTTCGTCGGACTGAGCGGTAGCAGCGTGGCGACGAGACCGACGGTGTCGGTGCTCTCTTGCGCCGTGGGGGCGCGGAACAGCATCCGCTGGTAAAGCTGCGCGACGAGCGCCGCCTCACCACCAGCTGGAACGGCCTCGGGGTTCGCGCCCGCGAACGGGCCCGTCTTGTTCGTGCCGGCGCGTGCGCACGCGTCCTTGGCGACCGCGTCGAGCGCGAGGAGGAAGTCCTGCGTCGCCGTGCGTGCCTCGCTGAAGTGCGTCACGAAGTCGGCGCCGCCTAGCAGCGAAATCTTCGACGCTAGATAGGTATCGGTATTTCCGCCTATCCCGGTATCGGCGAACACGCTTGCGATGCGCGACTTGAATTGCCAATACGTGACGAAGGTATTGTCGTAATACGCGATGGGCGGACCGGTATACGGCGTCCGCAGGTCGGGCGGAAACTGCTCGTCCTCGGGGCCGGGCGGCGTGGTCGTGCCGTCTGCGCCGGTGCCCGCTTCGTTTTCGACGACGGGACCCGGAGTCTCGCCGGGAGGAACGCCGGTGCTCGCGGGGTCGCTCGCGCAGGCTGCCCAGCAGCTTGCAAGAACGATCACACCGGCAAAGCCCAACGCGCGCGTACTGGCTCTCAGTGGCCCCATCGATACCTCCCGAGCCCGAGGAATGCGCTCGAGATTCACCATACGGAGGAATACCCCCTCCCAACAACTGGATCACCGTCGTTTGGTCGGATGTTCAGGGCGCGTGTGCGCGCGCTTCAATGCCGCGTGTTCGACGATAGGATCGGTCAAATGCTCTCCGAGTCCAAACCATGTGACCACTCAGGCAACATGGCATCCACGCCGTTGAAGAAGCTCGTTGGGGCGGCGCTCGTCGGCGCGGTTCTGTGCACGGTTTGCGATCACCTACACGCGACCCACGGGGTGCTCTCCTACCCCGCGATCTTCGCGTGGTCACAGGCGTGGTGGGTTCCGTTCCTCTTCTTCGCGGCGTCGCTCGGCGCGATCGTGGGCGTGAGCACGGTGCGGAAGCTCGCTCGCGGTGCGCCCGTCGTCATGCCCGGGCCGGCGCGGCTCCTCAGCGACGTCGTCGCGTTCGTCACCGCGTACGCGTTCACGGCTTTCGGTCACACCTTGCCGAACGTGGTGCTCGTGGTCCTCGTTCTGTGGTGGGCCGCGCGGATGCTCGCGCTCGCCGAGGTCGACGCCGCTGCGGTGCGGTGGGTAGTCGCCTTCTCGCTCGTCACCGCGGTCGCCGGCACCGTTTTCGAGGGCGCGTGGTCTGCGCTCGGCTTCTTCCACTACGAAAACCCCGACGTGATCGGCGTCCCGCGATGGCTACCTGGAATTTATTTGCATGTTGCACCCTTGGCCATCACCTTCGCGACCTTCATCGGCCGCGGCTGACCGCGTCGAGCAGAGACGCCGTGTGCGCGATCGCGGCGGGGACGAGGACGAGGGCCTGGGCTTCGGCATCGGCTCCGTCGACGCGGACGCCGCGGCCAAGGAGCTTCTGACGTAAAAGCCCGAGCGGGCCCCGTGTCGTGTCGGCGGGAAAGGAGGCGGAGAGCGCGGCAAGCGTATCGGCCAGCGCGCCGATGTCGTCGGTGGGGGCGAGCGCGCTCATGGCGAAGCGACCGTCGTTCGCAAGGACGGCGTGCTCGACCCACGACTCGAGCGGATCGCCGAGCAGGTGCCAGACGCCGCGTGTGCGTGCCGGAACCGCCATGTCGATGAGCAGGTGGCACGCGCGACCGAGCCACCACGCTGCGCGTGCCTCGTCGCTGCGAACGAGCTCGCTCTTGCTGCGACGCACGAAGTACAAGAGCTGGGTTCGGGCGGACGGCGCCCCGAGCTCGCCCGTGCGTTTGCCGGGACGGTAGGTGTGCGTGAGGCCGAGCGCCGGAAGGCGGACCTTCGTGAAGGGTACTGCGTAGACGTCCTCGTCATCGGAGCCCGCTAGGAGCTCGCGCGCGTGATCTCGCGTCCACGCGTCCTGGTCGACGAGACCGAGCGCCCTTTCGAGGATGAATCGGTGGCTACGCGGCTGCACGGCGCAGGAACAAGCGAAGGAGCGAGACCGTGTAGCCTGCAGCCATCGGGATCAACGCGTGCGCTTGCTCGCTCGCCTCACGCGCGCCGACGCCTTTCCACACGCCGAGCCGTTTCATGACGCGGCCGCCGAAGTGGTTCGTCCGATCCGTCCGGAAGTCCTGGATGAAGCGCGCCATGCCCTCGAGGAGATCGGAGGCGCGCTCCGCGTCGGGCACATGCGGTACCGGCAGCGCGCGGAGCTTTTGCATGTTGCCTTCGACGAACCACTCGTAAGGATCGGTCTCGTGCACCGTGCGGTGAGCGTGGACGGGACAGCACATGTCCGTGAGGAGGTGCACGACGCGACCGAGCTGTACGAACGCAGACGCGGTGCGCCCCACGGCGTGCTCCTTCAATGCGCGGCCGAAGAACAGCTCGCCCTTCGATTTCGGTCCGGGCCACAAGAACGGGACGATGCCGCCCGGCAACGGCGGCTTGTAAAAATGGCTGAACGACAGGTGCTCGAAGATGATCTCGAGGCCTGGTATCCACCAGACGTCCTCGCGCAGCGAGCCAAGGAGCAGCGGCTTCTTGTACCGCTGGACCACGGGATCGCCGAGCGCGGCGACGGCCATTTCCGCCACGACGTAGAGTCCGTTGAGGCGCACGTCAGCGCCGCTTCTCGCTCTGCTCCTCGGCGAGCGCGGACTCGCACTCCTCGAGCAGATCGAGCAGCTCGCCGTAGACACGTCGACCACCGTGAGCGTTGCAGAATTTCTTGTTGTGCGAAAACCACTTGGCGAGCCCGGATCGCGGCATCTCGAGGGCGTCGAGGGTCTCCTTGATCACGTCATCCATTCCGTTGCGGCAAGCCTACCAGTACGCTCCGCGGCCGTGGAAGGCGCCCCCGTCATCGAGGTCAGGGGCCTCGGCAAGCGCTTCGCGAAGCGCAGGAGCGAGGCCGCCGTCGCGGCGCTCGAAGGGGTGACCTTCACGATCGAGAGTCACGGCATCGTCGGCATCCTCGGCCCCAACGGCGCGGGAAAGACGACGCTGCTCGACATCCTCGAAGGCCTGAGCGAGCCGACCGAGGGCGAGGTCCGACTCTTCGGCGAGGCGCTGAGCCCCTACCCACGCCGACGCGTCGGCGTGGTGATGCAGCGCGAATTCGTCCTCGATAACGTGACCGTGCGCGAGTACGCGGAGCTCTTTGCATCCATCTATGGAGTGGCTGGCGGCGAGGGGAAAATCCTCGATGCTTCGCGGCTCGGCCCGCGGAGCAAGCTCGCGGTCGATCGGCTCTCGGGTGGCGAGGCGCAGCGCCTCTTCATCGCGGCGGCGTGCGTCCACGATCCGGAAATCCTTTTTCTCGACGAGCCGACGAGCGAGCTCGATCCCGAGAGCAAGGCCCGAATGGGCGAGGAGCTACGCGCTCTCGGCAAGGCGCGCACGGTGGTGCTCACGACCCACGATCTGCAAGAGGCCGACACGCTATGCCAGCGCCTCCTCTTCCTCGAAGGCGGTCGCGTGCGCGCGGAGGGCACGCGCGATGATCTCGTCGGCGCGCGCGGAATAGCCGATGCGTTCCACCATTACTGCTCGGTGCGGATCGACCCGCGCGGCGATCGCGGCGCGCCGTGAGCCCGTTTTTCGTCCTCGCCCGACTCCGCGTCCTCGACGTGCTTCGCAGCGGCGCGCCGGGCGTGCTCTTCCTCGTTTTTCCGCTCGTGTTGCTCGGCGTCGTCGGCGTCGTCTTCATGAACGGCCACCCCTTCGAGCGCCGCCACGTGGTCCTCGTCGGAGAGAGCGCGGAGCTCGACGCGGTGGCGACGGACCTCGCACGATTCCCCGAGGTGCGGATCGAGCACGCGCCGAGCGAGGCGGGCGCGGTCGGCAGGTTGAAGAGCCGCATGGCGAGCGCGGTGATTGCGCCCGCCGAGAGCGGCGGCCTTCGTCTGCTCGTCGGCCCAAACGACGAGCTCTTCGCGCGCGGCCTGCAGCACGAGCTCCCGCGCTTGGCGAAGCTCGAGATTCAGGCGGTCCCCCGGTGGGGCTACGTGCACTACCTCTTTCCCGGGCTGCTCACGTTCTCGGTCGTGCTCGCGGGCCTCTTTGGCATGGGCTACGCGATGGCGCGCTACCGCCAGAACCTGTTCCTGAAGAAGCTCGCGACGACGCCGCTTCCGAAGTCGACGTTCATCCTCGCGCAGATCACGGCGCGCGGCCTCTTGGTGCTGGCGCAGATCACTGTGCTCGTGATCGCCGCGCGCGTCGTGTTCGGAGTGCCGCTCACGGTCGTGAGCGCGCTGTGGCTCTTCGTCTTCACGGTGCTCGGCTTGCTCACCTTCATGGCGATCGGGTTCTCGCTCGCGGTGGTCGTGAAGACCGAGTCCGTGATGATCGACGTCATCAACGCCGTCACCGTGCCACTCGTTCTCTTCTCCGAGATCTTCTTCCCCGCCGACGAGCTGCCCGGCCCGCTTCCGCAGCTCGCAGCGGCCCTCCCGTCGACGCAGATGGTTCGCCTCACGCGCGACGTTCTGCTCTACGGCGTCACCGACGCGCGGGCGCTCTTGCCGGGGATGCTCGTGCTCGTCGCCTGGTCGGTCGTGAACTACGCGGTCAGCTTGGCCCTATTCAAGTGGCACTCCTGACAGCGGCGGCGCGCCCTGGTCGCTACTTCAGCTCGAAACGCGCGAGCTCGACCGCCGTCTCCACGGTGCCGTAAGGGCTTCCGTAGACACGGAGCTCGGACGCGGAGGAGTCGTTCGGGACATCGGCGAGGATGATCTTCGGCTCGCAGCGGTCGATCGTCGAATTCGAGAATCCGCCACCGCCCGGCGCGCCCGGCGCCTCGCGCACCGTGGGATCGCGAAAGGGCACCTGGTAGAGCAGCGCCGCAGACGACCGCGACTCGACCCAGTAGCCGCCGGCCTTTCCGGGCACGAACGGGCCGCCGGAGGGCGCGAGCACCATGTCGACGCCGCGCACCTGCGTGACGCCGATCGCGGCGCCCTGGTAGACGAGCTGAAGGCGGAGAGCGGAGCCTTTGGGACGCGTGATGGTGCCACCCCTCGGGACGATGACGGGCGTCGGATTGGCGCAAAGCGCACCGTCGGCGTGTGTCGGCGTCGGGGTCGCGGATGTCGGGGTCGCGGATGTCGGCGACGCGGGAGACTCGGCCGCAGCCCCGCAGCCGATCGCGAATCCCACGGCGAGCAACGCCGGAAGAGATCGGAGGCGCGCCACACGATGCATTCCTTTCATGTCGTCAGGTGGTCGCTTCGGGCTTCGGAAGCCGCCGCTCCGCAACGATGCAGATCGACTCGACGGTGATGAGCGAGAAGAGCTCACGCGGCGTGACGCGCTCGCGGTCCGTCACTTTGGCCATGGCAGGCAACCAGTCGGAGAGCTTGTCGATGACCTCCTTCGTGAGAAAGCCGTTCTTCATGACCTCGGGCGAGGAGAAGTCGAGCCGCGTGAGAAAGTTGAACTCCGTCTCGCGCACGCGGATTCCGAGCTCGCGATCGAGCATGAAGACGATGTCGACGAAATCGAGAGAGTCGGCGCCAAGGTCATCGACGAGGCGGCTCTCGAGCGCTATTTCGGCGACCGGAACCGCGAGGCTCTCCGCCACGCAGCGGCGCACGGTGGCGACGACGTCAGGCCGGGGCTCGCTCATGCGATCCACCTTACGACCTTGGCGAGGTCCTTGCGATCCGTCGGTGCGGGCTCCTCTGAAGGAAAGCCGATCGGGACGAGGGCGACGATCCCCCACGACGCCGGCACTTCGAGCAGCTCGCGCAGGCGATCGACGGCGAGCAGTGGCCCTGTCATGCCCGAAGCGCCGAGCCCCAACGCGTGAGCCATGAGGAGCATGTTCTCGAGGGCGAGCGAGGTTCCGATGAGGTTAGAGCTCTGTTTTATGTTGAGAATGCACACCTA
>CAXSGV010000102.1:7477-15977 GCA_964236615.1 uncultured Polyangiaceae bacterium | reverse complement strand
ACTACGACTTCCGCCGCACCGAGATGTGCATCATCCCTTACGGCACGCAGATGGGTGAGATCAGCTTCTGCGCCTACAACACGGGCGTCGGTTGGCGAAACATCATCGAGAAGATGAAGGCCAATGCGACGACGGCCGAGTGGTACAAAAAGAACGGTCGCCACCCCGTCTACGCGAAGGGGCAAGACCTCACGCTCCCGGGCGCTGCTGCGGGCAACGTGCCGGTCGTCCTTCCCGAATCGGCCCTCGCGCTCGAAGCCAAGGACGCCGAAAAGGCGGCCAAGAAGCGCGTTCGTCTCACTGTGCTCAACGCCTAAATCACGGTTCGTGATCTTCGATCACGAACCTAGATTTAGGACGTGTCTGGTGGGCCTGCCGGCCCCTCTAAACCTGCGGTTTCGAGCCTCCCCGTCTCGCCTTCGGCGAATCGTGCTTCGCACGAGTTGATGCAGAATCGTGCTCGCCCATTTAGCCTAGGGCGTTGGCGCGCGGCGTCTCAAATGCGCCGAATCAACCCGATCCTGAAATTACTTCCCGCAACGCGCCCGGAACCGGCCCGGCGCGGGCCCATACACGAGGACGCAGGCGCGCAGCGCGTCGACGCCCACGTCGCCATCGGCCGGGCACGCGGGGTCGGGGTCGTAAGTGACGAGGTTGAGATCCACGCTCGTCGACCAGGCGCCCGCGGCGAGCTTGGCTCCTGCGACGACGCGAACGGGCGTCGTGCCCGCGGCGCTGTCGTGACGACGCGTCGTGGGCTTGCTGCGCGAGGCGAGCGCGGTGCCGACGCGGCCACCCAGAAAGACATCGCTCGACGACGCGCCGGTGTTCACGAACAGGCGGACGGGGTTGCCGTCGACGGCGCCGGCGATCGATACGACGCCGTGGCATGAGCTCGACGTCGTGCCGGCCAGATCGTGATGCCGTGATGCAAGCGTGCGCGTCGCGTCTTCTTCGGTCGCGTAGCGTAGCTCGGCCCGATCGAGATCGACGACGAGCGCCGAGCGCCCGTCGACGAGCAGCACGGGCGCGATCGTTCCGCCGATCCCCGCCGTCGCGGCGAGGTTGCCTTCGGCGTGCTCGACGACCAGGAGATCGCCCGTACCGCCAGTGAGCTTCCCCCACCCATCGACCACGATCGACGAAGGGTCTGCGCGCCCCGCGGCCATCACCTTGCCGGCGTGATCTTCGACGCCATCGCCCGCGTCGCGCTGGCGGAGGCTCCCGCGCCGCGCGAGCTCGCCCGACACGGCGTGCGTCGTCGCACCGGTGTCGAGAATCATCCATGTCGGCTGACCAGCCACGGTCGCGTGCACGAGCGGCACCGGCGCGAGGCCCGGACGATCGAACACGATCTTCGCGAGCTTGCCGGGCGCCGACGCGGGCGCTGACCCGGACGCAGACGCAGACGCAGACGCAGAGGGAGAGGGCGTAGGACGCGAACGCGCCTCGGGCTCGCCCCCACGCGCGAGCAACGCCACGAAGAGCGCCCACGAGAGCACGTAGCGCAACGAGCGCGTCGTCAGCTGCCGCATCGCGCTCGCACCGTCGAGGCATGGAGAACGAGCACGCACTTCTGGAGGACGTCCATCGCGAGCACGCCATCACGGGGACAGGACGGATCGGAGTCGCCGGGCAAGACGTCGACGTCGGTGATGCCCGACCACGCGCCGACCTCGAGCTTCGCACGCTTGATGGTGCGCGTCGTGATGCGACCGCTTGCGGCGTAGACCTGCTCCTTGTTCGCGACGCTGCGCGGCGCGAGCTTTTTGCCGACCGGTGTAGACGCGAGCAAGTCGGAGTGATGCGCGCCGGTGTCGAGCAAGAGGCCGACGCGCGTGCCGTCGACACGCGCGGGGAGAACGAACGCCAGGCCTTTGATCGGGCTGTCCGAGTCCTCGCACGCGCGCGGCTCGGTCGTGAGCAGATCGACGCCGCGACCCTCGAGCGCCTTCAACGCGATCGGAAGGGAGTCGCTCCGCATCTCGGAGCGTCCGAGATCGAGCACGATGGCGTCGCCCGCGGTCGCGAGCTGCTGCGGCGAGAGGAACGCACCAATGCCCAGACGCGCGACCGCTTCCGGCACTTCGGTGACGAGAATCGGACCGCCCGCGAGCGCGCCCCAGCCATCGACCACGATGCTCGGATCGTCGACACGCGACGTGACGATGGTGCGGCCCGTGTGATCGGTGCCGACGTCGCCGAGGTTCTTCGAGTCGAGCTTCGCCTTGCGCGCGAGCCACGCCGCGATGACGTGGCTGTTGGCTCCCGTGTCGACGAGCATCCAGGTGGGCTCGCCCGCGACGGTGCCGTGTACGAGAGGCAGCGGAAAGGGGTGTCCCAGCAGATCGAAGCGCAGCGGGATCCGCTTCGGCGCGCCGGGCACCGCAGCCACTCCGAGGGTCGTCGTGGTCGTGGTGCGTACCGACGTTTGGCCGCGCGAGGCCCTCGGCTCCCCTCGCGTTCGCCCGCCGGTGGAGCCGCACGCCGCCGCGGATAGCAGCAAAGCCGCAAAAAACAGGCTCCCCATGCGCGGCGTCACGGGGCGAAGCCTAGCAGCAAGGCGGCCTTGCCGGTCGGCGGGGCCGAAGCTACGCTCGCCGCCCACCGAAATTCGCGCAGTTTCGACGCGAGGAGCACTGAAATGCCGGCTCAATCCGATCGTGTGAAAGAAATTCTCTCCTGGTACGGATCCGACAACCCCGGTGTGAAGGCGAACCTCGCCCGCATGATGAGCACGGGCACGCTCGCAGGCACCGGCAAGTTCGTCATCCTTCCGGTCGACCAGGGCTTCGAGCACGGGCCCGCGCGCTCGTTCGAGCCGAACCCCGCCGCCTACGATCCCGACTACCACGTGCAGCTCGCGATCGACTCCGGCTGCAACGCGTACGCGGCGCCGCTCGGCTTCATCGAGGCAGTGGCCGACAAGTTCGCCGGTCAGATCCCGCTCATCCTCAAGACCAACAACTCCGACACGCTCGCCAAGGTCGATCAGCCCTGCAGCGCGATCACGAGCTCGGTCGAGGACGCGTTGCGCCTCGGTTGCTCGGCCATCGGCTACACGATCTACCCGGGCTCGGGTCAGCGTAACCAGCAGTACCAAGACCTCCGCGAGCTGATCCTCGAAGGGAAATCGAAGGGCTTGCCGACGGTGCTCTGGGCTTACCCGCGCGGCGCCGGCATCTCGAAGGACGGCGAGACGGCCATCGACGTCTGCGCGTACGCCGCGCAGATCAGCGCGCAGCTCGGGGCGCACGTCATCAAGATCAAGCCGCCGAAGGACTTCATCGAGCAGGCCGAAGCGAAGAAGGTCTTCGAGAAGTACAACATCCCCACGAAGACCCTCGAAGACCGCGTGCGTCACTGCATCAAGAGCGCGTTCAACGGCAAGCGCATCGTCATCTTCTCGGGCGGCGAGTCCAAGGGGCTCGAGGACGTTCTCGCCGAGGTGAAGGGGCTCGCGGCGGGCGGCGCGTTCGGCAGCATCATGGGGCGCAACGCCTTCCAGCGTCCGCGGGCAGAAGCCATCAAGCTTCTGCACGGCGTGATGCAGATCTTCAAGGACGCGTGAAATACGACGCGAAAGACGACGAATCGATGGCCGACGTCATGAGCGCCGCGGGCGGCCGCGACTCGGTGCGCGCGCCGCCGATGTTGGCATCCATGGTCGGAACCACGCTGCGTGATCACGTCCTGCAGGGCATGCACGCCGCGCCGGGCGCCACGGGGCAGTTCACGTCGCTGCTCAACCACCTCTCGCTCGGCATCCGCATCATCACCTCCCGCGTTCGGTCCGCAGGGCTTGCCGGCATGCTCGGCTACACCGGCGATACGAACGTCCAGGGCGAAGAGGTGCAGAAGCTCGATCAATTCGCGAACGACGTTCTGATCAACGTTCTCGAGCGCAGCGGGCACTGCGGCGTCATCGCGAGCGAAGAGCTCGACGAAGCGCGATTCTGCGAGCGCTCGGGCAAGTACGTCGTGCTGTTCGATCCGCTCGACGGCTCGAGCAACATCGACACCAACGTCTCCATCGGCACCATCTTCGCGATCCTTCGCAGGCGCCCTGGCGAAATCGTTCCGCTCCTCGAGGACACGCTGCAGCACGGGCGCGACATCGTCGCCGCGGGCTACACGGTCTACGGGCCGTCGACGATCTTCGTGCTCACCACGGGTCACGGCGTCGACGCGTTCACGCTCGATCCCAACGTCGGCGAGTTCTTCCTCTCGCATCCGAACATCCGCTGCCCCGAGCGTGGCAACACGTACTCGGTCAACGAGGGGAACTTCGCGCGCTGGCCGAAGGGCGTTCAAGACTGGAACAAGTGGATCAAGACCGAGGACAAGGAGCGCGGGCTCCCCTACGGCCACCGCTACGTCGGCTCGCTCGTCGCCGACGCGCACCGCACGCTCCTCAAGGGCGGCATCTTCGCCTACCCGTCCGACGCGAAGAACCCCAAGGGCAAGCTGCGCCTCCTCTACGAGGCCAACCCCATGGCGTACATTTTCGAGCAAGCCGGCGGCGCGGCGACCAACGGAAAAGATCGCATCCTCGATCTGCATCCGACGGCGCTTCACCAACGCACGCCTCTCGTCATCGGCTCGAAGGACGACGTGAAAGCGTTCGGCGATCACGCGAACGCGACGTCGACCTGACGCCAAGAGCCTACCGGGCAACTGACCCGAGTCCTCCCACGCACGGTCGCCGCGATCTACGCACTGTCGCGTAGGTCACGGATGACCGTCGCGAGGTTCTCGAGATCGAGCGGCTTCGGCAGGTGCGCCTGAAAGCCGTGCGCGAGGATGCGGCGGCGATCCGTCTCGCTCGCCAGGGTCGTGATGGCGACGGCGGGAATCTGGCGCTTCAGGGTGGTGCGAACTTCGTCGAGGAGCTCGTAACCGTTGACCTGCGGGAACACGATCTCCGTGACGACGACATCCGGGGCGAAGGCGCCGAGCGCGCGCACGGCGCTGTCGGCAGATTTCACGGCGTGCACGCGCGCACCGCGGCGCTCGAGGAAAAACGCGACGAGCTCGAGGCTGTCGAGGTGGTTGTCCGCGAGCAAGATGGACGTGTCCTTCAAGTCTTGTGGCATCGGCATACGACGGTTGCCTCCAGTGCTGCGTGGGGCAGGCTGCGAGCAAGGGCTCGCGGCGGGGTATGTACTCAGCCATTGCAGGGCGCGGGCCATCGTCTTAGGCACACATTTCCCTGCCTCCCGCCAACCGTACGCCGTGCGTCGTGTGGCAAAACAGTCGCGGTGTGACAGGCGTACGGGCGGCGGGAAATATGCGCCGAAAGTGGCTCAGACACCCTGCGCTTCGGGAGCCCAAATGTACTTGTGCATCTGAAGCTGGACGCGGACACGCAGCTGATCGGCGATGACCCAAGCCACGAGATCCTTCGGCGCGAGCGAGCCGAACACCGTGCTCGCGAGCAGGTTCGACGTGCGCTCGTGCAGACGACGCTCGCGGACGAGGTCGCGCATCCACTCGTAGTCGGCGCGGCTCGCGAGCACGAACTTGATCTCGTCGTGGCCGTGGATCGAATCGAGGTTCGACCATCGGTTGCGATGCGACTCGCCCGAGCCCGGCGCTTTCAGATCCATCACCTTGTGCACGCGTGGGTCGACGTTCGACACGTCGGCTTCACCGCTGGTCTCGATGAGCACGGTGCGACCGGCGTCGCACAGCTCGCGCAAGAGCGGGATGACACCGGGCTGGAGCAACGGCTCACCGCCAGTGACCTCCACGAGCTCGGTTCCTGTCGCCAGCGCGCGCGCGAGCACCTCGCTCCGCGCCATGCGCGTGCCGCCGTAGAACGCCTGCGGGGTATCGCACCAGGTGCAGCGGAGGTTGCAACCGGTCGTGCGCACGAAGGTGCAAGGCAACCCAGCGAACGTCGATTCGCCTTGGATGCTCGCGTAGATCTCGTGGATGACGAGTGTGTCTTCCTTCGCCACGCCCACTAGCTAGCACGCGCGCTCTCTCTTAGGGGGCGGGCTCGACCTCGTAAACCACGCCGCCGTCCGCGTCTTGGAAGACGCCAGGCGCAGAAGCGATGGGCACCGTCACCACCATCGGCGGCGGCGGGTGCGTGTAATGGCGCACGAGGGCCCAGGCCGATCCGATGATGCCCGCGCTTGCGAGCACGACGACCTTCGAGAGTGCCACCCACGCGGATCCTCGGGCCACCATTGTCGCTCCGAAACTTGGCAGGCAACGAGCTCGCTCGCAATCCCCGCTAGGGTCCGTGCCTAAAATCAAAGTCGCAGGGATTCGGTTACCCAGCAGGGCTAGGCTGGCGCGATGCGGTGGCTCGGGACGAGGGGGTCGAGATCGCTCCGCGCCGCGACTCTGGTCGCCGCGGTGGCAGCGGCAAGCTGCGTCGACTCGTCGGCGCCGCCGAGAGAGCCGCGCGTCGCCGTGGCCGGCAAGCCGCGGACGGCGCGTTCGCCGGCGATCCCCGGGCTCGTCTGGGAGCCGCTCGACGTCGCGGTCGAATCACCGGTTCGCGCAGTCGCGCTTCCGCTCGCCGACACCGACCTGGCGCGCGTCGATGGCGCCGAAGCGCGGTGGGCGAAGCTGCCGCTCGAAGCGCAGGAGCTCGTGCGCAAGCAGGGCTACGTCAGCGTGCCTGCGCCGGGCGTCAAACGCATAGGTGCACTCTACACCGAGCTCCGCGCGGGGCGCGTTCCCTCGGTGCTCACGCTCGATGCCCTGTTCGAGCTCGTGCACCTGTCGACGCAGGCGATGTTGGCCGAGGTGGATTGGCAGGTCATCGTGCCAATCCTCACGCGCGTGCTCCCCCGTATCGAGGCCGACCTCGCGCTCGAGACCAAGGGCTCGCCGAGCGATCTGCTCGTTCCGTACGCTATCGCGCGCGGCGTGATCGCGGTGGCGCGATCGCTCCTCGACGACCGTTATGCGCCGCCGGTCGACCTCGCGCCGAAAGCTCGTCGCGAGGTCGAGCTCGTGCGCACGCACGCGGGTCCGCAGACGAGCCCGCTGCTCGGCGTTCAGCTCGACTACTCCGCACTGGGCGCGCGCGCGGGGACGACCCCCGGATCGAAGCGGCTCGCAGAGACGCTCGCCTGGCTTGCGGCAGCGCCGTTCGTTCTCCTCGGGCGTGACGACGCGCATGGGTCATCCGCGGACGTCAGCCTCACGCGCGGGCACACGCGTGCCGCCCTGCTCCTCGCGCGACGCGTGCGCCCCGACATCGATCGCGAAGCGGCGACGGACTGGGATCGCGTCGAGTCACTCGCCCGCACCCTGCTCGGCCCTTCGGACGACCTGACGTTGCGCGAGATCGACGCGGCGGCAGCGAAGAACGGAATCGATCTGCGCGACGGCCGCACGGTCGTCGACGTCGCGAAGGTCGATCGGATGCGGCACGCGATGGTCCGTGGGCGCACCCAGCGGATTTTCGATCCGAACGGGCTCACGGTGCGCGTCCTTCCGGCACGCGCGGTGCCCGAGGCGATAGCGATCGCCTCGCGTGTCTCACCCGCGGTCCTTGGTCGCACGATGCCAGCAGCGGCCGACGTGCTCGTGTGGCTGCGATCGCCGGAAGCGCGCGGGCAGCATGGGTCGTTCTACGTTTCTTCGCTCGACGCGATCGCGACGTGGCTGGGGCCTTCGGTCGGCGATACGACCCTCCCCGCGACGCAGTCACCGGCGTGGCGTGCGCGCAGCGAGACCGCCGCGCTGTCGGCGTGGACGACGTTACGCCACGACTTCTCAACCACGACCGAGATGAAGCTCGTGCGCGCGCCCACGCCTCCCGCCGACGACGCGAAGGCGGAGCCTGCGCCGATCATGCTCGTCGAGCCGCATCCAGAGGCGATTGGCCGACTCGTGTCGCTCGTGCGACAAGCCATGCGGGGGCTCGACGCTGTCTCCGGGCTCCGTCCCGACGGACCGGCGCGCGCCGTGCTCGCGCACGTCGACCAGCTTCTCACCATGGCGTTCGAGGTCGCGCTGCTTGCCGCGAACGACGAGGCGCCCACCGCCGATCAGCTCGCAGTCCTGCGGACGATCCCGCAGTGGCTCGCCGCGCTCGAGGCGGCGCTCGGCGACACGACGGCACGGGCGGTCGACGTGCACACCGATCTCGGCGCGCGCACCGTGCTCGAAGTGACGACCGGCTACCCGACGACGCTGTACCTCGTCGTGCGCGAGCCCGGCTCGGGAAGGCTCGTGCTCGCCGCTGGTGCCGCGTTGCCGCACAAGGAGCTCGTGCAGCCGCTCGAAGATCGCCTCTCCGACGTGTCGTGGCGCGCGAGGCTTGAGCGCCCGATCACCGAGTCGACCCTGCCGTGACGATGAGCGCACCGACTACGCTGATCACACCCGAGGACACGCTGCTACTTCAGCGGCGCGTCGCGATGTTCGGTCGAATCGGTTTTCTGCTCGGTTTCACCGCCTGGCTCATGGGGGTCGCGCTCACCGTCCACCAGCGAACCACCGAATACGTCGGTGCACAGTCCATCCATTT
>CAXSGV010000102.1:0-7467 GCA_964236615.1 uncultured Polyangiaceae bacterium | reverse complement strand
CCCTCATGCCTCTCACGGCGTGGCTGCTGTGCCGCGCTGAGAAGCCACGCAGCCGTCGTTTCCTGCTCTGGGTAGAGGGGACCGGCACCATCGCCTGCGCGATCTGCTTTTACGCCATGGCCACACGGTGGGCGGCGAACACGCGTCCGGACCTGCTCGCCGCGCTGATCACGACGCAGATCATCGTCACGCGGGCGATCTTCGTTCCGAGCACCCCACGGCGCACGTTCATGATTTCGCTCCTGGCGGCGGCGCCCCTCCTCGTCGTGGCGTACGTCGTCCACGACGCGCTGGACGATGGTTCTGGAAAGCTGACGCTGATCAGCTTTCTATCGGACGCCGCGGTATGGGTCATCACCGGCGTCGGGCTGGCAACCGCGACATCGAGCGTCATCTACGGCCTTCGCAAGCAGGTGCGCCAGGCGCAGGAGCTTGGACAATACACGCTTCTCGAGAAGCTCGGTGAAGGGGGCATGGGCCAGGTCTTTCGCGCACGCCACGCCATGCTCCGGCGCCCAACGGCCGTGAAGCTGCTGCACACGAGCTCACCCGAGGAGCTCGCGCGCTTCGAGCGGGAAGTGCAGCTCACTGCGCAGCTCACACATCCGAACACGGTGACGGTCTTCGACTATGGCCGAACGCCGGACGGGATCTTTTATTACGCGATGGAGCTCCTCGACGGATCCGATCTCCAGAAGCTCGTCGACGCCCATGGCCCGATGCCTGCGGGCCGGGTCATCCACATCCTCTGCCAGGTGGCTGCGGCGCTCAGCGAAGCCCATGAGGTCGGCCTGATTCATCGCGACATCAAGCCCGCAAACATCATCCTCTGCGCGCGTGGCAGATCGAGCGACGTCGCGAAGGTCGTCGACTTCGGGCTCGTGCGGAGGATCGAGCCAGGAGACGCCGACGAAGGTCCGGTGTCACGAGCCCAAGCCGCCGGCACCCCGCTGTACATGGCGCCCGAGACGCTGCTCGATCCCGCGGGAGCCGACATCCGAACGGATCTCTACTCGCTCGGCGCCGTCGGCTACTTTCTGCTCACGGGGACGCCCGTCTTCGTGGGCACTTCGCTCAGCGCAATCCTCGACGCGCATCTCCGTTCGCCTCCCGAACGTCCGAGCTTGCGGCTCGGCAGCGCAGTCGAAGCGGATCTCGAGGCCGCCCTCCTCGGCTGCCTTGCGAAGACTCCGGCCGAGCGTCCTCGTGACGCCCTCGTCCTGCTCGAGCGGCTCCGCGCGTGCAAAGACGCGACGACCTGGAGCGAAGAGGACGCGCGCCGGTGGTGGGCCGCCGCGGCCATCACGAGCTCGGCTGGCAAAGCCGCTGACGAGGTCTCCTGGTCCGCGCGGACGATCGCGGTCGACCTCGACCAACGCAGCCCGCGCGCAGTGACCATCGAATTGCCTCCGCCTAGGTGACCGTCCGCATCTTCGTGTGAACATCGTAGATGGCGTCGAACGGCAAGAGCGTCGGGGGCTCGCGAACTTGGCGGTACGCAATCCGCATCTGGGCGGCGCAACGGCGAGGAAGCATCGCTCCGATCCCCGTGCAAAGTCCAGGGCACAAGAGCGAACGAATCGGCTTCATTCCCGCGAGCGCGTTGTGCGCGTTGTGCTTACGAACGGAGAGGAGAATGGCGCGAAAGGCAACGTAGGCGTTGGTCGTTCGGCTCGCGTCATCAGGAACCCTCATGGTCGGAGCGAACACGAGGAGTGGCCAGCGGCTGTCGCCGGTCTCGACGATCTCCGCCCCGCCCACGTGCAGCTCGCCGTGATGCCGCTCGACGAGCATCTCGCGCACCCGAGTCTCGATCGATGCGCCCAGCGCTTCGCGGATCGCGGCGTCAAGGCCGCCATCCATGATGCCGAAGCTATTGCCGGGGCTGACCATCGCGTCCGCAGGTTCCTCGAAGAAGTCCCGTCGCTCGGGGATGACTTCGGGGAACTCCCGAAACACCTCTCGCCACGCGGCGACCAGTGCGGCGTCGCGGTCGACGAGGTGGATGCGCTCCAGCGACATCGGCGCAGTCTAGCGCAGCCCGCGGATCGCACGCGACCAAGGCGGGCAGGATCTCGGTTGTCCCGCGGTCAATCGAGCTGCAACGTGTCGCAAGCGCGGTAGTCGATCGGGCCGTCGGCGTTCGAGCCGTCGGGCTGCATCTGACGCACCCAGCACGTGAGCGCGAAGATCTGCGCGGGCGTGAGGTCGCCGTTCGCGAGCGGCATGCGCGGGAGCACCTTGCCGCGGATTCGCTGCACGAGAAAGCTGCGCTCGGGATCGCCCGGCCGGATGACCCCGAAGCGGCCGCTCGCATTCGGATCGCCGAGGACCACACGCGTCGCGAGACCAGGCACGTACGGCCCCGCGAGGAAGCTGCGAAGATCGTCCGGCAGGTCGCCCGCGCGCATGCTCACGGTGTGCTCGCCGGCGCGTGAGGTCACGCGCGCGCCGAGGTGCACCACGAACGCGGGGGGACCGGCGCGCTCGATGGACGCTTCGATCGACTCGGCCGCCGCGGGCACGGCGTCTTCGAGCTCGATCTCGATCGCTTGGCCGTCGTCGGCTGCACGCACACGACCGATCGCCGAGCGAAAGGGGCCGGTCGAGAAGCCGAGCACGAGCTCGTCGCCCGCGGGCTCGCACGCGTCGAGGATCGCGAGCGGATCGGCCGTGATCGCGTTGCAGCGTTTGCCGACGGCAGCGAGCATCTCGGTCGGACTGTGCAAGTCCGGGTACTGCTTTCCGTTGTGGCACACGCCGCTGCGCGGTCCGCAGGTCGGAAGCACGACAGCCGCGTGGAGCTCGCGGAACGTCGGGTAGTCGCGGGCTGCGTTGCGTCGAGCAGTTGCGTTCTCGTCCTCGTGATCGCTCGCGCACGCGTACGTGACGGCTGCGAGCGCAGAGGCGAGCAACGCCGGCAGAGCGCGACGGCGGGTGACCATCAGCCGTAGATCTCGGCGAGTGGATCGATCCCCGGGAGCCACGGCGCGTGATCGATCCCGAGCGCTTGCAGCAGCGTCGCCAGCAGCGAAGCGCTGCGAAATGGTGCGCCACGCGGCTTCAAGCGCTCATCGGTTCCGAGGCCGATCAAGCGACCGCCGGGGACGCCGCCGCCCATGATCGGAAGGGACTGGATCCGGCAGGGCAGCGAGCCGTGGTGATCCGATCCGTCGCCGCGGTTGAAGCCGCGCTTGTAGCCCGCCTCGACGGCATCGGAGACGTTGTCGCGGCTGAACTCGCTCGTCACGACGATCAACGTGGTGTCGAAATACGTTTTGCCGGGCGCAGCGGGGTCGGCCATGCGCGTCAGCGTGAAGTGCAAGGCCGCCATCGCGCGACCGAGCGAGCCTGCAAGCGAAGGCAGACGCTGCGCCTCCTCCGAATGGAGATCGAAGCCCGTCAGGCCGAGGGCGACTGCGGGCGATCCGAGCTGCAGGAGCCGTACACCGAGAGCGAGCGTCGGACCAAAGGTGCCACCAGGATCGGTCCCCCGACCGAAGGCCTCGGCGAGCATCGCGTTCGTGAGCGGCGTTCCGTCGATCGTCGCACCGAGCACGGCGTCGGGCGCGGTTTCGACACGAAGCGCGTCGCTCGCAAGCACGCCGCCGTAGGCAAGGCCGAGATCCTTCACCAGCGCAAAGTCGGCGAGCCGACCATCGAGTGCGTTGGGACGCGCACGCCGCATGGCCTCGTCGAAGGATCGCTCGAGGGCGCGCTCCGACTCGGGCGCGTCGTGTCGTGGGTCTTGTCGCGCCGCACGAAAGTCGAGCGGACCATTCAAACGAATCGGTCGAAACCGCGCGAGCTCCCCCGCACCTTCGCCGTACACACTCGCCGACAGCGGGCTGGTGCTCGCGACGACGGTCGGTGCGAGCGCGTACTTTCCCGCGAGCTCCTTCGCGATGATCGTGAGCAGTCCGTTCTGCCCGTCCGCGCGGCCCGTGCACATGTGGCGGTTGGCGGCCTGGTGCTGCGACTCACCGACGGTCGCATCGGGATCGTGATCGACTGCACCGAGGACGCTCACCCGATCGGCGATCTGCGGCAGGAGCGGCATGCGCTGGTCGCCCCAGCTCGCGAGACGGATCGGTTGCGCGTTGCCGGCGAGGAGCTTGCCCACCGTCCAACCCACGCCACTTGCGAGGAGCGGGACGCCCGTCGAATCGTGGTCGGCGAGCGCGACCTTCCCGAACGGATTGAGCTGCGGCGTCACGTCGGCGTTGAAGAGACACGGCGAGCGCATACCGCCGTCGGCATGCAAGATCAGGATCCGCTTCACGAGGCCGAGGGCCGGCGGCGAGGCGAACACCTTCTTCGGGACCCACACGTGCGCGGCGGCGAGGCCAGCGCCGGCTGCGGCCATCGTCAGAAAGTTTCGTCGCGAAAGTCGGGGCATCGGGGATCTCGCTCGGCTCAGTAGAAGAGGAACGGCGACGAGCGCAGGAGCACCTGGCAGGCGCGGCGGGCAGCGGCCTCGTCGGGTTGCGGAAACGTGGCTTCGAGCTGCGCGAGCTCTTCATGTGACGGCTCGCGCGTGAATGCATCACGGAAGAGCGCCGCAAGATTGGTGCGCACCGCCGCGCGGGGACGGTTGCACACGTCGGCGAGGACGAGCCGCTCCTCCATCGCATGGAGCACGCCCACCGACGTGGCGCGGAGCTGCGAGCTTTGATCGGGGCAGCCGCCGAGAATGCGTGCATGATCCACGTACGCGAATCCGTCGAGATCGCCTGGCGGGGGCACGAGCGACTCCGGCACCCAAGCGTGCGTGGTGTTCTGGTAGCGCGGATCGCACGATCCGAGCCGCACGCCGAGGATCTTGCCGATGGTCGCAAGCCACGCCTCGGCGGGCATCTGCTTCGTCGGCCCTTGCTGGTACGGCTTGCCGTTTCCGTCGCCGGCCATTCCGTAGAGGACGCTCGTGAGCACGTCGCGCTCGAGCCCGCGTAGTGCGCCGGTCTTCCGGAAGCGCTCGGCGAGCACGCGCCGCACCTCGGGCAGATCGTACCCGGGCAGCTCCACGCCTGCGTGCCACCAGCCGAGGTAACGCTCGAGCACCGCGTCGACGGCGTGCTCCCAGAAGGACGGCATCTTCACGATGACGTCGCCGGGCGCGCGGAGGGCTTTCATGTCTTCGGCGGTGAGCTCCTCGAATCTGCGCGGTGCTTCGCCGCGGCTCGGCGAGAGCATCGCGCGGACGCCGTTCGCCGGCGAGCTGCACGCGAGCGCTCCGAGCTCGCCCGCGCAGCGCGACGGATCCACGTAGATCTCGACGTAGGTGTACGGATCCTGGCACACGCCCTTGCGGCAGATGCGCCCTGCGTCGCACACCGACGAGTCTTCGCCACAGCGGTTGAAGCCGAGCGGCGCGAGCGCCTCGTCATAGGACTCGCGCCGAGCCCAGATGTGGAAGAGGCCGAGCATGTCCTGCCGCTCCGAGGGCAGCGCGTCGCGACCGAGAAAGACGGAGTAAGCCTTCGCAACGACGTTTTCGCCGGCGTGCTTCGAGATCATGGCCGGGTGAGACACGGCAATGCGCGCGAGCTCGGCGTAGTCGATCTCGCCTTTGTAGAGACGCGCGACCTGCGCATCGAGATCGCGCGTATACGCGTACCAAGAGAAGCGGTTGTCGAGCTGGAACGCATCGGCCCACACGCGGCGACCGGCGTCGACGTACGGCCCTTCGCTCATCAAGAGATCGATGATCTTCGCCGGCGACTTCCCTTCGCAACGTGCGCGGTATTCGGCCCACGTGGGGGCCGCGCCCGTGAGATCGACGTACACGCGGCGGCAGAATTCTTGGGTGCTCGCAGCGCGCGGCGTCACGCCCTCCTTTTTCAAAAGCGGTAGCGCCACCGCGTTGACGACGTTGTCGCACGCGAAGCCTGCCGTCGGCTCGCACGCGATGGAGGGCACGTCGTCCTTCGAGCACGCGAGCACGAGCGCCACCGACGCGAGCGCCACGCCCGTGATCGCCACCACCCGCGAGGAGCGCCGAGGCTTCATGGCTTGGCGCCGGCGCCGGCGTCGACGACGGGAACGAACGAGATGGGGATGTTCGCCGCCGCGCAGTCGTCACGCGACTCCGGCGGCGCGTAGCGCGCGCTCTTCATCACGTTCACGACACACTCCGAGACGTTCGACGTGAGAAGCTCGTTCTTCACGACCGTCACCGCGCACGGCGCTCCGTCCTTGCTGATGCGCACCGCGACCGTGAGCCGACCGTGGAGCGTCGGATCCGAGGCGAGCGCGCGCTCGTAGCAACGCCGGGTCTTCTTGGCACGCTCGCTGAGATCTTTCGTGAGCGCCGCGCCGATCTTGGCGCTGCACGAGCCACGGCATTCCTCGGGCGCGTCGACGGCCGCGCGCGGCTCGAGCGACAATGGATCGGGATCCGACGAGGGCGCCGGGCTCGCGGCCTTCGGCGAGGTGCCCGCGCCCGCGTCCGGAGCCTCGGGGATGACGACCGTCGTGTCGCGCGCGGCAGTTGCAGCGGGTGGAGCCGGCTTCGTGCAACCTGCAAGGATCAGGAGCGCGACGGGTGAAAGCCGGGACATCGGTCGATCCTGACCCCTTCGCCTTGCGTTTGCGAGGGTATCTCGTAGTTTTCGCGGACCTTATGCCCGTAGTACCCGCGGTACCCCTCGCCGGCCCACACCCGTACGCCTCGTTCGTTCACCTCGTGCAGAAGCCGGCGCGCTACCTCGGCGGTGAGTTCGGAAGTGCGAAGAAGGATTGGAACGCGGTGCGCGCGCGTGTGTGCTTGGCGTTCCCCGATCTCTACGACATCGGAATGAGCCACCTCGGGTTCAAGATCCTCTACAAAATCTTGAACGACGATCCGTCGACGCTCGCCGAGCGCTGCTACGCGCCGTGGGTCGACATGCAGAAGGAGCTCCGCGATCGGAAGCTGCCGCTCGTCTCGCTCGAGACGGCGCACGCGCTATCCGAGTTCGACGTGGTCGGCTTCTCGCTCCAGTTCGAGCTCACGTACTCGAACGTCCTCTTGATGCTGGACCTCGGCGGCATTCCTCTGCGGAGCTCCGAACGCGGCGAGAGCGATCCGCTCGTCATCGCCGGCGGGCCCACGGCCACGCACCCCGAGCCGCTCGCGGACTTCCTCGACGCCGTCGTCATCGGCGACGGTGAAGAGCGCGCCTCCGCCGTCGCGCTCCTGTGGGTCGATCTCAAGGCCAAGGGGCTTCCGCGTGCCGAGCGCCTGCGTGAGCTCGCGCGCATGCCGGGCGTCTACGTGCCTAGCTTGTATTCTACACAGGTCGATCCGGACACCGGCTTCGATGTCGTCGTCGCGCCGAGCGCGGAGTCAGGCCTCCCCTTTCCGATTCACCGCGCGCTCGTCGAGGATCTCAACAAGTTCCCCTTCCCCGACGATGGCCCCATCGGCGGGCCCGAGGCCATCTTCGATCGCATGTCGATCGAGATCGCGCGCGGCTGCACCGAGGG
>CAXSGV010000101.1:13802-15989 GCA_964236615.1 uncultured Polyangiaceae bacterium | reverse complement strand
CCGCGCTTCGCCACCCCCCTCGCTTCGAACGCCAGCATCACCCGGCACGCTCCGCACACCGCCGGCGTCGCGCCTGTCCGGGGCGCGGCTGTCCACGATCGACTTCGATCTCGTCAACGCTGCGCGACGCATCCTCGAAGGCTCGCTCGGGATCGTGCCTGGCGAGCACCTCGTCATCGTCGGCGATCGCGATCGCGCGGACCTCGCGAACGCGCTCGTCGAGGTCGCACACACGATCGGCGCCACCGCCGAGATCGCCCCGCTCACGAGCTTCGGCGATCGTCCGCTACGGCGCCTGCCGGAGAAGCTCGAAAAGCTGCTGGAAGCGGCGCAAGCGAGCGTGTTCCTCGCGGGTGTCGACGATGGTGAGCAGTCGATGCGATGGGAGCTGCTCCAGCTCGTGCGCGCGAAATCACTGCGCCACGCGCACATGGCGGGCGCCTCGCGAAAATCGCTGATCGCCGGATTCTCCGTGGATCCGTCGCGCATTCTGGATGCGACGCGTGCAGTACGCATGCGTCTGCGGCCAGACTCGAAGCTGCGGCTGCGAAGCGCGTCGGGCTCCGATCTCGAAGTGAAGCTCGACCCGATGCATCGCTGGGCGGAGCACGTCGGCGTGATCCGCCCCGGTCGCGCCGAGTGTTTGCCCTCGGGCGAGCTCTTCACGACGCCTTCGGAGGTGCAAGGCGTCTTCGTGGCCGACGCCAGCATCGGCGGACAAGCAGGCGCAGCGGCGGGGCTGCTCGAACGCGTTCCCGTGCGCTTCGAGATCGAGGCCGGCGTCTGCAGGACGGTGCGCTGTCCCGATCGCGGGCTCCAGCGCAGCGTCGAAGAGCTCTTGCGCCGCGAGCACAACCTCGATCGTGTGGGCCTCGTCATCCTCGGCACGAACGTCGGCATCGTGAACGCGGTCGGCGAGGCGGGCTGCGATCAAAACGTTCCCGGACTCCACCTCGGTTTTGGCTCCCCCTACGCCGATCAAACGGGCGCGACCTGGTCGACCCGCGCGCATCTCACCGTGACTGGCGCCTCCGCTGACGTCGACCTCGACGGAGCCCCCTTGCTCCGCTCGGGCCGCTACTTGGTCACGTGATCGATCCGCTTTCCAGAGCACCAGGGCCTGACGTTCACGGCGTCCTCTTGCAGGTCGCGTACGACGGCACGGCGTTCCAAGGCTGGGCGACGCAGAAGGAAGGCCGCACCGTCGAGGACACGCTGCGGGGCGCGATCGCCGCCTTCGATCCGCGTGCATCGGCGCCTCGGGGGACGAGCCGCACCGACTCGGGCGTTCACGCCGAAGCGCAGATGGCCGCGTTCGACGCGTCGCGTGCGATCCCTTCGCGAGGCTGGGTGCTCGCGTTGAATCAGCACCTTCCCGACGACGTCGCGGTGCGGGCGGCGCGGCCGATCGAGCCCGGATTCAATCCCCGCTTCCATGCCCGCGGAAAGCGCTACCGCTACCGCCTCGTGCTCGATCGCGTGCGCGATCCCAGGCTTCGCACGCAGGCGTGGCGCGTCGGCTGGCCCATGGATCTCGAGCTCCTCGCGCGTGAAGCGCAGACCATCGTCGGCGAGCACGACTTCGGCGGGTTCCGTTCGGCGCAGGACCCGAGGCAGGTTACGGTACGGACGATGACGCGTGTTGCCGTCGAGCCGCTCGAAGGACGCGTCGTGAGCATCGTGATCGAGGGCAACGCGTTCCTCTACAACATGGTGCGCATCCTCGTCGGCACGCTCGTCGACGTGGCGCGCGGGCACCTCGCGGAAGGCACGATCCGAAAAACGATCGCCTCGAAGGATCGCCGCATGGCGGGCACCACTGCGCCTGCGCACGGGCTCACGCTCGAGCAAGTCGATCTCGCATTGCCCGAAGGGACGGGTGCGCCGTGGCCGCCGTGATCGCACAAGATCGCGTTTCGGTCCGCGCTGCAATGCACGGCGAAGGTGCGGACATCGCGCTGCTCTGGCGCGAGCTGTGGGAGGCGCACGAGAACTGGGGCGGCTACGCGAGCTCCAAAGACGAGCGCGTGTACGGCCGGCTCGGTGTTCGCCTCGACGAGGACGCGCGCGTCTCGATCGCGCGGATCGCTCATGAAGCGGGCGATCTCCTCGCACTCGTCGGCATGCTCTCGAAGCCGGTCTGGTGACATGCCGCGTCCTCGCCTTCATTCGAACTCAATACAAACC
>CAXSGV010000101.1:570-13792 GCA_964236615.1 uncultured Polyangiaceae bacterium | reverse complement strand
GTGTTTGTAGCGGTCAGCCCGTTCTCGGTCGCCACATCCACCTCGTCGCGACGGTCAATGGCCGCGTGTGCGGTCAGGTCGAAGGCTGGTTCGAACGGCACGGAAGCGAGGCATCGACCCCGTTCACGTGCGAGGTGCGATCGCTCATCGTCGGCGAGAGCGCGCGCGGTCTCGGCGTCGGCCGCACTCTCCTCACCGCTCTCGCGCGCACGTCGTCCGATCTCGCGCGTCGTCAGCCTTCGGTGCTCGCCGCCGAGGTGCTCGAGCCGAACCCCGCGCACGCGTTCTACGCGAAGGTCGGTTTTCGGCCCGTCGCGTGGAGCACCCGCATTCTCACCGCGAGCGAGCCACGCTGGCCTTCGCCGTACGTCGCGCGCATCGCCGAGCCGAGCGACGCTCTCGCGCTAGCGATGCTCGAGTCGATGCTCGCGGCGCGACGACGGCAGCTCGGCGACATGCGCTTCGATCGCCCGCGCGCAATCGACGCCACGCTCGTCGGAGCGATCTCGGCACACCTCGCGCGCCGCTTTCGCGATCCGATGGACCCTGTCGAGCTCGTGGTGGTCGACGCCAACGGCGACGTTCGTGGATCGGCGAGCATGGTTGTCGCTCCGCTCGATCCCCCGTTCGTTCCCACGAAGCGCGGCATCCTCGGCCGATTCGCGCTCGACCCCGCACGCGACCCTCTGCCCATCGCCGCGCCGCTCGTAGCGCTGGCCTGCCGCCTCGCTTCTGCCGCGGAAGCGCCCACGATCGAGCTCACCGATCTCACGCCCCCGGGGTCCGATCTCCACGACGCGGCGCTCGCGCTTGGCGCGCGGCCGTGGTCGCGGATTGTCACTCAATTGGTCCCGGACGACCGCACGCAGTAGCTTTAATCGCGCGGGTGGAATGAAGCCCCCGGCACCTCGGTTCCCGTAGCACCCGGCGTCTCGACTTGGTCTTGTCTGCCGCCGCCAGGAGGCTCTTCTCATGCACTACGCCACACGCCTCGTCCCGATGTTCACGTTTCTCGCGTTCGGGCTCGCTTCGGGTTCTGCCTTTGCCCAGGCGCCCGCGCCCACTGCGGCCCCCGCCGCGCCCAAGCCCGCCGCCCCGGCGCCGACCGCGGCCGTGCAGCCGGCCCAGCCACCTCCGACGCCGGCGCAAGTGCAGGTCGCGCAGACCGAAGCCAAGCGCCTATCGGACGCGTTCGTGAACGTCGCCGAAAAGGTGAGCCCGAGCGTCGTGCAGATCGACGTGACCTCGCGCGACGAGAACGCGGACAAAGTTCTGCGCTGGCTCGGTCGCGGTACGGGCGACTCGCCCGTCGCACGCGGCACGGGATCCGGCGTCGTCTTCACGCCCGACGGCGCTATCCTCACGAACAACCACGTCGTCGACGAAGCGCTCTCGATCAACGTGCACCTTCGCGATGGCCGCTTTCTCCCGGCGCGCTTGATTGGCCGCGATCCCTCGACCGATCTCGCGGTCATCAAGGTCGATGCCACGGGGCTCGTCGCCGCGAAGTTCGCCGACACCGAGACCTTGCGCGTCGGCGAGTGGGTCGTCGCAATCGGCTCGCCGTTCGGCCTCGGCTACACCGTCACGACCGGCGTGCTCAGCGCGAAGGGACGCGGCGGCCTCGGCATGAACGCGATCGAGGACTATCTGCAGACCGACGCGAGCATCAACCCCGGAAACTCCGGCGGACCGCTCTGCGATCTCGAGGGGCGCGTCATCGGCATCAACACGATGATCGTCGGACGCGGCTCGGGCATCGGGTTCGCCGTTCCGTCGACGCTCGCGCGCCGCACCGCCGAGCAGATCTTGAAGACGGGTCACGTCGAGCGCGCGTGGCTCGGCGCTGGCGTGCAAGATCTCACGCCCGACATTGCGAGCGCGATGAAGCTCGACACCCGCGCCGGCGCGCTCCTCAACTCGATCTCGCCGAACGGCCCCGCGCAAAAAGCGCAGCTTCGTGCGGGCGACGTCATCGCTTCCGTGCAGGGGCGCCCGACCCACGACGGCCACGAGCTCGTACGCGAAGTCATCGCGAACGACGTCGGCAAGACGGTGCAGGTCGAGGTCATTCGCGACGGCAAGCACTACGCAGCAAGCGTGGTGCTCGCGGCGCGTCCCGAGCCGGCAGCCCCTCCGCCGCCGGTGCAACAGCAGGGTGTTCCACAGCCTGGGCTCGGGCTCAGCGTGCGCGATCTTCCGCCCGCGCAAGCGCAGCAGCTCGGACTACCTGCAAAGGCGTTGCCGCTCGTCACGGCGGTGAACCCGGGCTCCGCCGCGGATCGCGCCGGCCTCAAGTCGGGCGACATCATCGTCGAGGTCGACGGCATTCAGGAGCCGACGAGCATGCAGGTGCAGCAGTCGGCCGCCGACGGACAGCTCCTTCTTCGCGTGCGCCGCCGCGAGGCGTCGTTCTACGCCGCGCTCCGCAAGTAACAAAAACGGGTACAATCGCGCACGATGCGCTCGGTGCTACTCGCGTTCGGCATCACGGGCGGGTTCGTCGCGTGCCTGTTCGGCTGCTCGCTGCTCGTCTCGACCGACGACCTCACCGCGGAAAGCAGACCGCCGGCCGAGGGCGGGACGAACGGCGACGCGTCTGCGCTCGACGATTCAGCGGCCACGGACGGCGACGGCGACGGCGACGGGCACGTGCTCGAAGCCGGTGAAGCCGGCGGACGATTCTGTACGCGCGCGGCTCATGTATTTTGCGAAGACTTCGACGACCCGTCGTTCGTTTTTCCGGGACGCTGGCGGGTCGTCGAGAAGGCAGGCGGGACGGCGGTTCCAAGCACGACGGACTTCGTGAGCAGCCCGCGTGCGATGAGCTTCACCGTGCCGAACAGCAGCGGCAACGCGGCTGCAGGGCTCGACCTGGATACGAACATCGTCACCGGGCAGGGCGTGTTCGCGCTCGATGCCAAGTTCGAAGCCGCTCCGAACGACAATTACAATTTTTGCGACGTCACGTTCCCTGCGGCGACAGGCTCGTCCAGCTGGACCCTCAACCTGCTCGTGACGCCGAAGGACCTTCACTACTTCGAGCAGTCAGGCTCGTTCTTCCGCGAGTGGGTCTTCCGTCCAAGCGTGCCTGCAGGGTGGCACCATTACGCGCTCACCTTCGATCTCGTCGCTCACACCAGCTCGATCGCCTACGACGGCGTGATGTCGGCCGTGAACACGATCGACACGGGCTTCGTCCCCGGCAAGGTGAGCCTGGGCGTAGGCATTGGCTTTGCCCGCGCCGGCGCCGGCCCGACCACGGTCCTGGTCGACAACGTGACCCTCGACGTCCCGTGAGCGACGGGGTAACCGAGAGCGACAATGGTGGACGTTCGGCAAGTAGAGATGGGGGGAAACCTCAAAGAGTTCCTCGACGTGGTGAAGACGATCTACGAGGGCGATGCGAGCTACATCCGCCCCCTCGATCAAGATCTCAAAGATCGACTCAACCCCAAGAAGAACCCGTTCTTCGAGCACGCCGACGGCGTCTTGTTCACGGCGCACAAAGGCAACCGCTGCGTAGGTCGCATCAGCGCATCGATCGATCGCGAGCACCTCGATCGCTACAAGGACGACACTGGCTTCTGGGGCTTTCTCGACACCGTCGACGATCCCGAGGTCGTGAAGGCCCTGCTCGCACGCGCTGAAGCCTGGCTGCGCGACAAAGGAATGAAGCGCGCGCAGGGGCCGATGTCGCTCTCGATCAACGAAGAGATTGGCTGCCTCATCGAGGGCTTCGACACACCGCCGGTCTTGATGATGCCGCACCACCGCCCGTACCAGAGCGGCCTCATCGAGAAGGCTGGCTACGAGAAGCTCAAAGACGTCTTCGCCTGGAAGTACACCGTGGGCGAGCTCAACGCGCGCACGAAGAAGGCGCACGAAGAGATCAAGGCGATGCCCGAGGTCACGAGCCGCCCCGTCTCGCTCAAGGATGTCGAGCGCGACACCAACATCGTCCTCGATGTCTTCAACGACGCGTGGTCCGACAACTGGGGCTTCGTGCCGATGACGCGCAGCGAGGTTCGCAAGACAGCTGCCGATTTCAAGTTGATCCTCGCCCCCGAGATCACGCGCATCGCCTTCATCGACGGTGAGCCCGCGGCCGTGGCCGTTACGCTCCCGAACGTGAACGACATGATCAAAGACCTGAACGGAAAGCTTTTTCCACTCGGTCTGCCGAAGCTTCTCTACCGCCTGAAGGTCGAAGGCCCGCGAAGCGCGCGGCTCATCATCCTCGGCATCCGCAAGAAGTACCGCCACATCCGGAAGTACGCCGGCCTCTCGCTCTATTTGTTCGGGGAGCTCAACGAGGGTGGCAAGAAGATTGGCATCCAGTGGGGCGAGCTCGGCTGGACGCTCGAGGAAAACGCGCCGGTGAACACCGCCATCAAGCTCATGGGCGCCAAGCTCTACAAGAAGTACCGCATTTACGCGCGGCCGCTGACGGCAGGAGGTTCCACGTGATCGTTCTCGTCACAGGCGCGAGTGGGTTCGTCGGAAGCCACATCGCCGAGCAGCTCGTGGCCGAGGGTCACGTCGTGCGCTGCCTCGTTCGCAACAGCTCGAACAAGCGGTTCCTGCAGTCGCTCAAAGGCGTCGATCTCGTCTACGGCGCGGTCGAGGAATACGCGAAGGTCGAAGGCGCCGTGAAGGGCGTCGACGCGATCATCCACGCCGCCGGCATCGTGAAGGCGCGCACCGCCGAAGAGTTCCGCAAGGTCAACGTCGAGGGCACGAAGAACCTCCTCGAAGCGGCGAAGAAGCACGCGCCGAAATTGAAGCGCTTCGTCTACGTGTCGAGCCTCGAGGCGGTCGGACCTTCGGCCAACGGCGACCCCGTTCCGCACGATCAAGAGAACCCGATCACCGCCTACGGCCGCTCCAAGCTCGAGGCCGAAAAGCTCGTGCGCGCCGCAAAGGACATTCTTCCCGTCGTCATCCTGCGCCCCACCGGCGTGTACGGTCCGCGTGACGTCGAGATCTTCGAGGTGTTCAAGTCGGTCTCGCGGCGCGTGCTCCCCATCACAGGCGACGGCACTGCGAAGCTCACGTTCACGTACGTCGTCGATTGCGCGAAAGCGTGCATCCGCGCCATCGAAGCCGACATCCCGAGCGGCAACGCGTACTTCATCACCGACGGCGAGGTCTACGTCTGGAAGGAAGCGCTCGTCCACATCGAGAACGCGATCGGCAAGCGCGCGATTTTGCGCAGCGGCCTCCCCTTCGGCGTGTTCCACGTCGTGGCGATGGGCGTCGAAGCGTACGGCCGCGTGACGAAGAAGGCCGTCATGCTGACGCGCGAAAAAGTGAACATGCTGCGGCAGCCGTACTGGGTCTGCAGCTCGGAGGCCGCGCAGGCCGATCTCGGTTGGAAGCCCGAGGTCACCTGGAAGGACGGCACCGAGCGTTCGGTGAAGTGGTACCGCGAGAACGGTTGGCTCTGATGAAAGAGGCCATCGTCCTCGCCGACGTCGACCTCGACAAGAAGCTCGCGGATGTCGAGGAGTACGACGAGAAGCTCGAGGCCGCGCAGAAGCGACTTCTCCTCCTGCAGTCGGACTACATCAAGAAGGGCCGCCGCGCGGTCATCGTCTGCGAGGGTTGGGACGCGTCCGGCAAGGGCGGCGCTATCCAGCGCATGGTCGAGGTCGTCGATCCACGGCACTACCAGGTGTGGCCGATCGCCGCGCCCAATCCGGTCGAGCAGGGAAAGCACTACCTCGTTCGCTTCTGGTCGAAGCTTCCGGCGCAGGGCTCGTGGGCTTTCTTCGATCGCAGCTGGTACGGCCGCGTGCTCGTCGAGCGCGTCGAAGGCTTCGCGAAGAAGCAGGCGTGGCAGCGCGCATACGACGAGCTCAACGCGTTCGAAAAGATGCTCACCGACGACGGCGTCGCCCTCGTGAAGCTCTTCTTCCACGTGTCGAGCAAAGAGCAGCTCGAACGATTCGAAGACCGCGCGAAAGATCCCTTCAAGTCGTGGAAGCTCACCGACGACGACTGGCGCAATCGGAAGAAGCGAAAGCCCTACGAGAAGGCGATAGACGAGATGTTCGCGCGCACCTCGACGAAGAACGCGCCGTGGACCGTCGTCGAGGGCGACTACAAGTGGTGGGCTCGCGTGAAGGCGGCCTCCACCGTGGCCGATGTTCTCGAAGCTGCGCTCTGACACGACCGCGAGCTCCGCTTGCTGAAGGACGCTGCCATCTTCTTGTGCGCCGCGGTGCTCGTGGTGCCGCTCTTCAAGCGCTTTGGTCTCGGCACGGTGCTCGGGTACCTCGCGGCCGGTGCCTTGATCGGTCCGTATTGCCTTGGCCTCATCGGCCAGGTCGAGAAGACCCTGCATTTCGCCGAGTTCGGCGTCGTGATGCTGCTCTTCTTGATTGGCCTCGAGCTTCAACCCTCGCGCCTCTGGAAGCTACGCGGCGCCGTGTTCGGTGCGGGCGGCATGCAGGTCGTGCTGACGACGCTGGCCGTCGGTGCGGGCGCGCTCGCCCTCGGCGTTCCGGGCAAGGCGGCGCTCGCGATCGGCCTTGCGCTTTCGATGTCGTCGACCGCGTTCGCCTTGCAGGTGCTCGCCGAGAAGCGTGAGCTCGCTCTTGCGCACGGGCGTGCCGCGTTCGGAATTCTGCTCTTTCAAGATCTGGCCGCCATCCCCATCCTCGCGCTCGTACCGCTGCTCGGCGTCACCGAGTCCTCGGGCGGCATGTCGAACCTCGAGCGCGTCGGCGTGATCGTCGGCGTGATCGCGGGAATCGCGGTCGGTGGGCGGTACCTGCTCCGGCCAATGCTCGGCTTCATCGCAGGGGCCCGGGATCACGATCTATCGGCCGCCGCGACGCTGCTCGTCGTCGTGGGCACCGCGCTCATCATGAACGCGGTCGGTCTTTCGATGGCGCTCGGCACCTTCCTCGCCGGCGTGCTCCTGTCGGAAAGCGAATACCGGCACGAGCTCGAGGCGAACATCGAGCCCTACAAGGGGATCCTCCTCGGCCTCTTCTTCATGGCGATCGGCGGGTCGGCGAACTTGACGCTGATCGCCATCATGCCCGGAGCGATCCTCGGGCTTGTGGCCTCGGCGACGCTGGTGAAGCTCGTCGTGCTCGTCCTCGTGGGGAAGACGACGAAGCTGACGAGCCGATCGTCGGCGAGCCTCGGCGTCGCGCTATCGCAAGGCGGCGAGTTCGCGTTCGTGATCTTCCAGGTGGCCGAGAAAGGCCGCGTGCTCAGCCCGCACCTCGAGGAGGTGCTCGTCGTCGTCGTCACGCTCTCGATGGCAATGACCCCACTGTTGTTCTTGATTCGCGATCGCGTGCTCGCACGGATCGACGCCAAAGGCGCGCGGCCCTTCGATGAGATCCCCGACGAGGGGAGCGGCATCATCATCGCCGGGTTCGGGCGCGTGGGTCAGATCGTGGGCCGTATCCTCCGCTTGAAGGGCTTCCCCTTCACCGCGATCGACTCGAACGCCAAGCACATCGACTTCGTCCGGCGCTACGGCAACCAGGTCTATTACGGCGATGCTTCGCGAGCCGATCTGCTCCGCGCTGCCGGCGCCGAGCGCGCCAAGCTCTTCGTTCTCGCGATCGACGACATGGAGTCGTCGATCGCCACGTTGAAGACGGTGCAGCATCACTTCCCGCAGCTCAAGGTCGTGGCGCGCGCGCGCAACCGCCAACACGCCATGGTGCTCTACGCGATGGGGATCGACGTCGTCGTGCGCGAGAACTTCGCGGGCAGCCTCGAGATGGCAGAACGGGCTCTCGAGAAGCTCGGCTTCGGCGAGGCCGACGCACGCCACGCCGTTCAGACCTTCGGCGAATACGACGAGGCGCGCGTGAAGCAGCAGACTCCGCAGCGCGACGACGAAAAGGCGCTCATTGCGTCGGCGAAGGAGTACACCGCCGAGCTCGAGCGCCTTTTCCTGCAGGACGCACGCGAAGGCGCGGCCGCCACCGGTGCTGCGGAGACCCGCGGCGGCTTACTTCCCGAGGCGAGTGTCGCACCCGAGAAGGGCGCGTAGCTTCGAGCCTTCGGACGCGCTGACGTCGCCGCACGCTTTGCCGTGAAGCAAGACACGGTCAGCCGCGTTGGGATCGACCGTCCACCCATCGACGGGACCTTGCGTGAGAAGGCGCTCTTGCTTCGCCACGTCGATCCAGAGCAGGTTCACGCGCGTGGGATCGGGTGGGGTTCCGCCCTCGACCGTGTACTCGCACGCCGAGACGCTCGTGTGCACCTTGTGAAACGCCTTCACCAGCTCGGCCGAGATGATTTCGGCAGTGCGAGCATTGGGCGTCACTTGAATATGGCAGATATCGACGAGCGTGCTCGTGTGCGGGTTGCACTGCGGGTACGTCGCGGTGCCGCCGGCGAGCGCGATGTCCCCCATGAAGTCCGAGCTGTAGCCCTCGGCCTGCGGAAAAGGACCAAGGCCGACGGAGAATGTTTTGATCTTCGGACCGTCGCGCTTGTCCCGCACGAGGTCGATCGCGCCCTGAAACGACGGATCGTCACTCGGAGGTCCGTCGGCGAGGAGGAGAACGGCCTTCTTGCCGCCGTCGACGAGCGGCGGAAGCACGGGCATGCCTTCGAGGAGCGCGTAGGCGCCGCGCAGCGCCGAGAAGACGGACGATGGACCGGCAGGCGTCGCGTTGTCGATACGGCCGCGAAGCGCGGTGCGGACGACCTGATCGATCGCGCGCGGAACGCTGTCCTTCGACGTGGGGTACGGACCCGCGCCGTTCGACGGATCGTTCGTGTCCGAGAACATGACGAGCCCGAGGCCGAACGTCGGATCGCCCTTGGCGAGCAACGCGTCGACGTACGTGCCGACCGCGCCGACGGTGGCCGCCCACTTGGTCCCTGACATGCTCGAGGAGCCGTCGATCACGAGCTCGAGGTACGCGGCGGGTGCAACGGCGTTGCGCGTGCCCGTGACACAGGCGGCGTCGAAGCCGGAGTCGTCGATGGCCTTGGCATCGGACGCGGCGCCATCCTTTGCCGCGGCGTCGACGGCCGCGGCGTCCGTGGTGATGATGACGCTACCGGACTCGGTGCAAGCACCGCCCGCGATCACGACGATGGCGGGGGCGATGAAGCAGAAACCGGCGAGCGCTCTTTTCACGTTCGCGTGATTCTACTTCTACTTCGGGGGTTCCGGCGGCTTCGTCTCGTCTTGGACACACGACGAGAGATCGAAGAACAGAAACTCGAGCGCCTGCTCCTGAGGGGACAGGGTCGTGCTCGTGCAGCCCGCCGGGAACTTGCGACCACCGGAGTCGGCGGCGACGTGGATGTCGCTGAAGACGGCGCGCCCGCACTGCTCGGCCGGCGGCTTGCCCTGCGGCGTGTTGAAGGAGAGGTATTTGGTGCCGGTGCCCTGGTAGATCCAGCGTTCGGTGCCGGGCTTCACGCCGGCGACGTCGTCGCGAACGTCGGAGAGCTCCACCTTCCCAGGCGTCGCGCTGGCGCCGACGGCGACGAGCCAATCGGCGAAGTCTTTCCCCTTCGGGAAGCTGGTGTCGACGTTGTAGATCGACCCCGTGCTGCTGCTGCTCGTCCAGTCGGCGGTCGCGCTGAAGTTCCCGTCGGGCCCCTGCGGCCCGTACTTGAACCAGTAGTAGTGGTAGTGGGTTCCGAAGATGCGGCCGCCCGCATTCGCATAGGCGTAGAGGCTCTCGCGCGCGAGACGCTCACCGCCGTTGCCGGTGCCCGAATCCGAGTAGGGCTCGTTGCCGTCGCACGCGAGCATCAGGATGTCGTAACCGAGCAGCTGCGCCTTGTTCTGCCAGAGCCCCTTGGCCGCAGGCGTGGCGCCGGTGCCGGGCGCGGTGCCGCCGGTGCCGTCGACGAACATCTGCACGCGACCACCCTCTGCGGGCGTCGTGAACTCGCTGTCGTCGATGCCGATCTTGCGAAGCAGGCACTCGAGTGGATCGAGGCTTCCGGTCGAGAGCGCGATGAGCGGCATGTCGCCCTCACCCTTGTTCTTCGGAAGGCGCGTTTGATCCTTGTCGGTGAGCTTGTTCTCTTTGCAGCGATTGACCTTCGGGATCGTGATCTGGCGGCGCCATTTGCCGACCTGGATGACGAGCGGAATGTCGACGCCATCGGGCGCGCCTTCGAGTCGGAATTCGCCTTTGGCGTTCGTGAGCGCGGTGACCTTCGGCGCGCCGGAGGTCACGGTGCCGCAGCGATCGCAGCTCGCGCCCGAGGGCGGAAAGGCGTCGACCTCTTTCGTCGGGATGTAGACGATGACGTTGTAGAGCGGCGTGACGCCCGCGGGGTCGTAGATGGTGCCGGTGATCGAGGTCTCGGGACCGCCGTTGCAGTTGCCCTTCGGGGCAAACGCGTCGTCGTCGACGGCCGGTGTGCTGCCAGCGTCGACGGAGGCGTCGGCCTCGCCAAAGCTCGAGCGCGGCGCAGCTGTCGAACAGGCCACGCCCAGCGTGCCGATCGAAGCGGCCACGACGAAGAGGAAGCGGCGGCCTAAAACAGCGGAACGTCGGACACCGTGTCGCATAAACACCTCCATCGGTGCCGACCGGTTTATCACCGGCGGCTGGAAATGCAAATGCGCTGGGCGGCTAGCCTTGGCGGATTACTTCGGGGGCTCCGGCGGCTTCGTTTCGTCTTGGACGCAGGACGAGAGATCGAAGAAGAGGAACTCGAGCGCCTGCTCCTGCGGGGACAGCGTCTTCGTCGTGCACTCCGTCGGGAACACCGGGCCGCGCTGATCGTCGATGGCGACGTGGATGTCGCTGAAGACCGCGCGCCCGCATTGCTCGGCGGCTGGCTTGCCCTGGGGCGTATTGAAGGAGAGGTATTTCGTCGAGTTGCCCTGGTAGATCCAGCGTTCGGTGCCGGGCATCACGCCGCCGACATCCGACGAAACGCTCTTCAGCTCGATCTTGCCGGGCACGGTGCTCGCGCCGACGTTGACGAGCCAGTCGGCGAAGTCCTTCCCCTTCGGGAACGACGTGTCGACGTTGTACGTGGTGCCCGAGCTCGACGTGCTGGTCCACGCCGCGGTCCCACGGAAGTTTCCGTCGGGGCCCTGCGGTCCGTACTTGAACCAGTAGTAGTTGTAGTGCGTGCCGAAGATGCGGCCGCCGGCGTTCGCGTAGGCGTAGAGGCCTTCACGCGAGAGGCGATCGCCGCCCATCCCGGAGCCGCTGTCGTTGAACGGCTCGGTGCCTTCGCACGACAACATGAGGATGTCGTACTTCATCAGGTTCGCCTTGTTCTGCCAGAGCACACGAGATGGCGTCGACCCGCCCGGCGCTGTGCTCGCGCCACCCGGCGACGGCGCGCCCGCCGTGTTGCCTTGGTAGATGTGGACCTTCCCGTCCTTCGTCTCGTTCGTGAACTCGGTATCGTCGATGCCGAACTTTCGAATGAGGCACTCGAGCGCGTCGAGCGACCCGGTCGAAAGAGCGATCTGAGGCATGTCGCCTTCGCCCTTGTTCTTCGGGAGGCGCGTGAGGTTCTTGTCGGCGAGGTTGTTGTCCTTGCCGCGCTCGATCTTGGGGAGCGTGACCTGGCGACGCCACTTGCCGACCTGGATGACGAGCGGGATGTCTTCGCCATCCGGCGCGCACTCGATCTTGAACTCGCCCTTTGCGTTCGTGAGCGCGGTGACCTTGGGTGCCCCGGACGTCACGGTGCCGCAGCGATCGCAGCTCACGCCCGAGGGCGGAAACGGCTCCACTTCCTTCGTCGGGATGTAGACGATGACGTTGTAGAGCGGCGTGTTGCCCGCGGGGTCGTAGACGACGCCCGTGATCGACGTCTCGGGGGCACCGTTGCACTTGCCCTTGGGCGCGAACGCGTCGTCGTCGACGGGAGGCGTCGTCGGCCCCGTGTCGGCGCTGGCGTCCGGCTGATCGAAGCTCGAACGCGGCGCGGCGGTCGAGCAAGCGGCCGTCGCAACAGCGGCTCCGAAAGCGGTTCCCGACAAAGCGGTGGCGATGAAAAGGGATCGAGTCACGCGGCGCGTAAGCATTGCCGGACGGGGTACCATCGACGGCGAAGAATGCAACAGGGCGTCACTTCAAAATCGTCTTGCACCCCAACACAATCGACACCTTGCCGGCGGGATCGCCCTTCACGCGGTCGCAGGTCGCGCCATGCAGGACGACTTTCGCGGGGTTCTGCGGGTCGTCGTAGGTCCAGCCGTCCTGACCGTCTTGCGGAAGCACCGATTTTCCGCCGGTCCCGTCGGCGAACACGACGTTGACCTTCGACGGGTCGACAGACGCACCGCCATCGGGCTTCACGAGAGGGAACTCGCACGAGAGCGACTTCGTGCGGATCACGTTGATCGCGTCGATGAAGTCCTGACGAAGCTGCTGCACCGTCTTGGCTCCAGGCGTGATCTGGAAGTGACACATCTTCTTCGCGTCGATGACCTCGTTCGGATCGCAGCCCTGGTTTTCCGTCTTTCCGGCGACGGCGAGCGACGCCATGAACTTCGGATCGTAATAGCTCGCATCGATCGGAACGAGCTCGCCCACGCCGACCGAGAACGTCGTCACGCCCTCAGGCTTGCTCGCCTCGCCCGTGACCACGTCGCGCGAAGCCTTGGCTTCGCCGTCCGTGTCGCTCGGGTTGCGACGCCCCTCGGGCATCTCTTCGTCCGGCACGCCGTCCGAGATGAAGACGACCACCTTCTTTCCGCCGGGCTTCAACGTGCCCGTCGGCGTGAAGGCAGAGAGAACCGGAAGCTGGCCGGACAGCACCTCGTACGTCGGCGTGCCGTGGTTCGGCGTCGCCGGATCGAGGCGCGCGTGAAGGGCGCCGAGCTGCGTCGCGTCGACGAACCCGACGGGCACGTTCATCTGATTGTACGGCCCCGCAGTCGACGCGTTCGACGTACCGACCACGTCCTTGCACGTCGTGTCGGCGGTGTCGCAGAAGATGGTGAGCCCCACGCCAAACGCGCTGTCCTTCTTGGTGCCGAGGTCGTCGAAAATCGCGCCGAGCGCGTCACGCGCCGCTGCCCACTTGTTGCTCGCGGTGCCGTCGGGCTTGGTCGCCATGCTGCCCGATCCGTCGAGGACGAAGAGCATGTAGACGGGCCGTCGCTCGGCTTCGGCCTGAGCGGTGGCGCACCCTTCGAAGGGGTCGGCTGAGCCCGTGTCGGCAAATCCGGCCCCGTCGCCGGGACCGGATCCGTCGAGAGCGCCCCCATCAGGCGCGGGGTTAACGAAGGTGC
>CAXSGV010000101.1:0-560 GCA_964236615.1 uncultured Polyangiaceae bacterium | reverse complement strand
CTCTCGCTGTCGTCACCGCACGCCGCGACCGCGGCGAAAGCACAAAAAGCGAGGCTGGAAGAAAACGTGGCAATCCTTCGGGCGCGAAGTTGGTTCACGAGAGATACGATGGCGACCGCCGTCTTTTCGGTGCGCGCCCTCGTCGCGTTGCGCCCCGCCGGCGGAACCTATAAGGATAATTCCGGATGTTTACCTGGGCTCTGAAGAAACTCATCGGCACCTCCCACGAGCGCGAAGTGAAGCGCCTCCGTCCGCGCGTCGAGCGCATCAACGAGCTCGAGCCGGCGATCAAAAAGCTCTCGGACTCGGAGCTCCGCGGCAAGACCGCCGAGTTCAAAGAGAAGCTCGACAACGGAGCGACCCTCGACGACATCCTGCACGAGGCCTTCGCGGTCTGCCGTGAAGCGGGTTGGCGCGCGCTGAAGATGCGCCACTTCGACGTGCAGATGATCGGCGGCATGGTGCTTCACAACGGCAACATCGCCGAGATGCGGACGGGCGAGGGCAAGACGCTCGTCGCTACCCTCCCCTGATACCTCAACGCGCTCGAAGGCAAGGGC
>CAXSGV010000100.1:0-16591 GCA_964236615.1 uncultured Polyangiaceae bacterium | reverse complement strand
TCGTCGCCCAGGTCGCCCTGCAGCGTCTCGGGAGCGACGCCGAGGAGCTCGCGACCGGCAACACCGAAGCCCTCGCCCGCGTGGTGCGTAGCGCCATCGAGGCCAAGGCGCGCGTCGTCCGCGACGACGAGCACGAGTCCGGCAACCGAGCGATCCTCAACCTTGGTCACACGCTCGGCCACGCGCTCGAAGCCCACGGCGGCTACGCGCGCTACCGGCACGGCGAGGCCGTCGCGATTGGGACCGTGCTGGAGCTCGAGACCTCGGCGCGTCTCGGGTTCACGCCAACCGATCTCGCAGCCCGTGCACGCGCTCTCTTCACGCGGCTCGCGCTCCCGACCTCCGTCCCTGCAGGCGAGATGGCCGCCGCATGGAGCTTCGTACAGGCCGACAAAAAGCGGGCAGGCAGCACGATGCGTCTGCCCGTCGTGACTGCGGTGGGCCAGGTGAGCGTCGAGCGTGTGCCGCTCGAACGTCTGCGCCAAGCGGCCCTCGCCCTCTGAAGCGCGCGCGCATCTTGGTGTGTGCGCGGAATTTGGCAGCGCCGGCAGCGCGCAGCTAGCCTTCCTGTATGAAGCGCATCAGGGGCCATCTCGCTGCAGGGGTGGCGGCTAGCAGTATGCTTCTCGCGCTCGTCGCGGGCTGCACGGACGACAACCCAGGGTTCTTCGTCCGAGGCGTGCTTGCGCCGCCTGCCGCCGCTGGGGGCGGTGCCTGCCTCTACACGGCCGACCCCACCGCCGCGATGATCGGCAGCGGCGTCCTCGACGTCGCGTTCATCTCTTCGTACACGCCCGCGATCCTCGTCGGGAACCAGCTGATAGCGCGCGCCGATCCCTCGGTTCCGCGCGTCGATACTTCGCGCATCGTCATCCAAGGCTCGGTCGTGAACCTCACCGACCTTGCGGGTAACGACATCCGTTCCTTCACGACGCTCGCGAGTGGTGTGATCGAAGGCTCGGCCGGCTCGAGCCCTGGCTACGGCGTGATGTCCACGAGCCTCCTCGATCCCGACGCAGCGAACGCGCTTCGCAGCTCCATCCCCTTGCGTGGAACCAAAGGCGTGGTTGCGAAGTTCAAGGTATTCGGTCGCACCGTGGGCGGCGTCGATGTCGAGACCGCCGAGTTCCAGTTCCCAATCACCGTCTGCAACGGATGCCTCGTTTCGTTTCCGCCCGACTCGGTCGACGTCGCGCTCCAACAGCAGACAGGCAAACTGAACTGCAGCGCGGTGATCTCGGCCACCGGCGGTGTCGGCGCCCCCTGCGTGAGGGGCCAGGATCAGCCCGTCGATTGTCGCTTGTGTCAGAACAACCCGGCCTGCGATCCTGCCCCCCCCTGACGAAGACTCGAGCCCTCCGACCCAAGCTCACGCTCGCTGCTGCGATACTAGCGAGCGCCCCACTCGCCAACGCCGCACCGCAGGCCAGCCTGGGTACGACGGTGGGCGGCGCGGTCACGGATCTGCGCGCGCCGCAGGGGCCAAGCGGCGCTTTCCTGCTCGGCGGCCGCGGCGACGTGATGTTCCTGCGCAGTCGCGAGAGCGACATGGGCATCGGCCCGTATGTCGACCTCACGACCGAGAGCTTCGACACGCTCGAGCTCGGGGGCGGCATCGAGTGGCTCCTTCCGATCGTGCCATCTGTACCGTTCGTGATCGGCGCCGGCGCCTTCGAGCGGCGCGCGCCGATGTTCGGTTGGGAGCCCGGCCTCGCCGCGAGCGTGTTCTTCGGCCCGCGCGGCTACAACTTCCACTCTTGGTACGGCATGGCGAACGGCCTCTTCGTCGAAGGGCGCTACGGGCTCGGGGACGGCAAGCAGGGTGACGTGCTGTTCGGCGTTCGCCTCGACGTCGTTCTTCTCGCGCTTCCGTGGTTGCTCGGCTACCAGGCGCTCGCGCACTGACGCGCGCGACATCCCACGCTCACGCCGTTCACGCGACGCTCAGCACGCCCGGCACGCACTCAGCACGCCGTGAGCATGCAGCTCACCAGGTCGCGTGAAGCATGAGCCCCGCGGATGAGGGCCCGCCGCTCGGCACGACGCGCAACGCCGCGGGCTTCGCGTCGCGCTTGGGGGCCGTGAAGTAGAGAACCGTTCCGCCGATGAGGGCGGCGCCGCCCGCAATGAATCCGATGGTCGAGACGACCGCGGCGGACTGGGCGTCGTCGCGTGCAGCGACACCTGTCGCGTCGCACTTGTTGTCTGCGCGGCAGTGGTTGTCGGCGTTCGAATCGTCGAGCGACGACTTCGCGCTGAGACCGAACCCCGCGCCGAGGCCGACGAGCGCGAGACCACCGACGCCGACGACGATTCCAATCGTGCGCTGCGAGCTTCCGTCGCTTTTCTCTGGCTCGACGGGCGGCGCCGTAACGACACCGTTGCCCGTCTTCGGGTCGACTTCGGCGGGGCCATCATCGAGCGCGGGCACGGTGACGGTTTCGGTCGCGCTACTCGATGCAATCTGCACGGACCCCTTCCACGCCTTCTTGCCCGGTGCCGTGACGACGACCTCGTGGGTCCCCGGATCGGTCGGGATCGGGCTGCCCCACAGCGCCTGCCCGACGTCGGCGCCGTCGCGCCGAACCTTGACGCCAGCGAGGGCAGCGTCGGCCGGGGCGAGGACGATGACGAGCTTGCTCAGCTTGGGCTCGAGGACGTCGGCGCGCTCTTTCGCCACGCGCACGCGGTTGTCGCCCTGCTTCGCACCGAGCGACTCGGCCTCGCGGAAGACCGCCCACGCGCTCGCCGTGCGACCGGTCCGCTCGTAGCAGTCGGCGAGAAAAAGCATCGCGCCGACGCCGGGATCCAGCCGCACGCTCTCCGCCAGCTTGGGGCACGCTTCGACGTACTTGCCTTCGACCATGAGGCGCTTGCCCATGTCGAACGCGGCCTGCGCGCCGGCCTTGTCGGACTCGACGTCGGCCTGCGCGAGGGGCGCGAAGGTCATCGAGGCGAGCAGACTCGCCGTGAGAAGCGTGGAGCGAAGGCGGCCGAACGGAAGACGATGGCTACGAGGGGGACGAGAAATTCGTGCGGTCATTTTCGGTTTCCGAAATCGGTGAAGTCGCCCGTGGGCTTCGTCGTCGCCGTCGCAGTCGTCGCGGCCGTCGCGCTCGTGGCGGCGGTCGTACCGGGTCGTCCGCTATGGCGCGGCGTGGTCGCCGTCGGACGATCGCCGGTGCGCGCCGGGTGCACCGGCGCCGTCGATGCGACGGACAGCGAACCCGCGTCGACATCGGCCGCGGCGTTGGTCGCCGTCGCGGAGACCGGTGACACCGTCGGTACCGGCGGAACGTTGGCGCCAAAGGTGTCGACCGTGTTGGCGACGGTGGTCGCGAGAGTCTTCGGCGTCGGGGGCGACCCCATCATTTTCGGACGAATGACGAACACGAACAGAGCGGCCGCCACACCAAGCACCGCGACGAGCGTGCCGACGATCGTCCCGACGCGACGGCCCTTGCTGTCGACTTGCGCGGCGCGAAGCACCGCCATCGTGCTCATCGACACGGACCCGTCGGTCACACCCGCTTCGCCGGGACGCGGCGGCGGGGCGGGCGTGGGCTCGCCGTCCGGCTTTTGAAAAAAGGGAGAGCTTCGGGGAGGCCCCGACGGCCGCGACTTCATGACGGGCTTCGGGGGCGGTGCGATCGAGGCGGGCGGCTTGCCGATCTGTGCGACCTGAGCGACGACCGCGGCCGAGCGCTCGGGCGCGAACTCGGCCAGCGCCACGACGAGCTCCTTCACCGTCTGGTAGCGATCCTCGGGGCGCTTCTGCAGGCACTTGAAGAGGAGCGCGTCGAGCCCCGCGGGAACGTCGTCGCGGAATTGCGTGATCGACGGCGGCGCGTCCCAGAGGATCTTCGTGAAGATGCGCGAGATCGACTCGGCCTTGAAGACAGGCTCGCCCGCGAGGAGCTCGAACAGCGTCGCGCCGAGCGCGTAGATGTCGGCGCGCGAGTCGATCTCGTGTGCGGCTTTCAGCTGCTCGGGCGCCATGTAACGCGGCGAGCCGATGAGCGACGACGCGTGCGTCTTCGACATGTCGCTCGTAGCCAGGCTGCATTCGGCAGTCAGCTTCGAGGCGCCGAAGTCGAGCACCTTCAGGATCGTCGTGCCGTCCTTCTTGCGCGTGAGAAACAGGTTCGCCGGCTTGAGATCGCGGTGGATGATTCCGGCCACGTGGGCCTCGGCGACGCCGTCGCACGCTTGAATCATGTAGTCGACGGCTTCGTCGATGGGGAGGCCGCCGCGGGTCTTCACTGCGACCGCAAGATCCGACCCAACGAGGTGCTCCATCACGATGAACGGAGCGCCCGACGGATGTGTGCCGTAATCAAGAATCCGGACGACGTGATCGCTATGAATACGCGCGGCCGCCTTGGCCTCGCGCGAGAAGCGACCTACGCGCTCGGGATCGGTCGCGGCCTCCGAGGTGAGGAGCTTGATCGCGACGCGCTGCTCGAGCTGCATGTGCGTGGCCGAGAGGATCACGCCCATGCCGCCGGTGCCGATCAACTTCTCGACCTTGTATTTGCCCGCGATGATGCTGCCGGGCTCTGCGACGGAGCTCATGACGCGGCTCTCATGGAAAGAGGTCAGCGGCTTTTCCGCTCGCCCCGTTCCCGCGGCTCGCGCCGGGTTGACCATGCGTCACGGTGGCGCCCGAGCCCAACGTCACATCGGCGTCGCCGCCTCGGTAGATGCCGTAGGAGTAGCCGCCTGCGCCGCCGCCGCCACGAGCCCCTGCCCCGCCGCTTCCGCCCTTGCCGCCGCCCGCACCGGGCGTGCCCGCACCGCTGACAGGCGCGCACGACGGATAAGGAACACAGTCGGTCGTGCATTGCGGACCCGGTGCGCCTGGGGGGCCGTTCGAGCCGGTCCCGCCGTTGCCACCCAGACCCCCGTTGCCGCCTGCGCCGCCGCTGCCGGCTTCAACGCCCGCGCCGACGACGGTGACCTTCGCGGAGATCGCGTAGATGCCAATCGAGCTGCCACCGCCCGCACCCGGTTGCCCGCCGGTGCCGCCCTGCCCTGCGCAGCCCGCCATGCCGCCGGTACCGCACGAGCCTGCGGCAGCCGGTGCGCTGCACGCGAGGAGGCTGACGGAGCAGCTCGCGACGCAGGTCACGCAACCGCCGTCCATCCCTGGAGTTCCGGGGAGCCCGGCTGTGCCGTTTCCGCCGACGCCGACCGCCGGCAGCGCCACGTACCCAGCGTCGGTGAAGAAGCCCGCATCTGCGCCGGCGCCCGCGTTTTGTGAAGTGAGCCCGGAGCCGCCGTCGTTCGGCGCGCAGCCCCCTGTGCCGGGCGTTCCTATCGGACCCGAGGGGCCGTCGTTCCCATCGCCGCCAGGAGCGACGACGATCGCGACGTCCTCGAGGCGAAGGTTGGTCGCGGCACCGCGCGCGACGATCCCGTAGAGCGACTCGCTCGGAAGGGCGGTCGGTTTGCTCTTCAGTGTGAGCAGATGAAGCGTCGCTTGGCCGCTGTACTCGGCAAGCACGGTGACGTTGGCGTCGTTCGGGGCGCGAATGACGACCGCCGCGTTCGGCCTGGGGCTGCAGTTGCGCGCCCAGCGTCCGTTGAAGATTTCCCAGCCGCCGTCGACGGTGATCCCAGGCACGAGCTTCCGTGTCTCGACGTACTCGCCGCTCGCGACATAGACCGTCGTCTTGCCGGCAATCGTGGTCGCGCGGTTGATGGCGAACTGCACCGAGCCACAGGGGCTCGAGCGATCGCCGCACGCCGCGTTGTCACTCCCCACGCCTACCCCGGCGACGAAAACGCCGGCGCCGTCGTCGACGGTCTCGGCCACGTCGGGAATGCACGGCGGCGTGGTGTCAGGCGGGGTGTCGGGCGGAGCGTCGGCGGTGCCGGCTTCGGGCGTGAGCTGGTCGACGTCGCCATCGGGCAGGCTCGCATCGGGCGTGTCGAGAACGCCGGACTCGATACCGAGGATGGCGCTGCACGCCGTCGCCGCAAAGGCGCTGGCGAGAACGGTGAGCGAGAGGATTCGTCGGGGTGTCATCGAGGGTCGAGGCGGCGTCGGGGCCGAGAGTCGGCGAGTCGCTCGATTGTACCACCCGGCCGTGTACTTTGCCTCGTGCCTGCGAGGGCGGCACGAGCTCTGCCGCACCGGTCCGCTTTGCAACCAAACGGCGAGCGACGCGGGGCGGCGCGTCCGACGTGTGATCGGTTCCGTTTTACGTTTTCATACAGCGTTCACCGGCGCCGACCGGGGTCGCATTCGGTCGCGGAGGAGGTGGTATGGTCCGGCGATGGATCGTCGAACGGTGCAGCTCCGCGTCGCCGGACAGAGCTACAAGGTCGTCAGCTCCGCCCCCGAGAACGAGCTCGAGCGGTTGGCCGCCACGGTCGACGCCAAGGTCTCCGAGGTCACGCCTCGTGGGCGCGCGGTGTCGCCGCAGTCGATGCTGCTCGCGGCCATCTCGCTCGCGCACGAGCTCGAGTCGGAGCGCGGCAAGCGCAAAACGCTCGAGGTGAAAACCCGCGACCTCATGCGCCGTGTCCTTCTTCGCATCGACGAGGCGCTCGAGGACGGCGAGCTGGGAAGTGTTCCAGCGCTCGACCACGGGGACGACGGTGTTGGCGACGAGGACGAGGGATAGTTTCACGTGAAACATTTCGACCCGCTCGGCCACGTGCGCGACGGGCTGGCCAACCTGGAGCGTGAGGGTCTGCTGCGTCGGCCGCCGGCCCCACTTCGGCCTGGCGAGGTGTCGTTCTGCTCCAACGACTACCTCGGTCTTGCGGCAGAGCCAGCACGCCTGCCGGAAGCCGAGATCCCGTCGGGTGCCGGCGCGTCTCGGCTCGTCGGCGGCGAGCGGCGCGAGCACGTCGGGCTCGAGGCGGCGGTGGCGACCTGGCTTGGGACCGAAGCCGCCATCGTCTTCACCAGCGGCTACGCCGCCAACGTCGGGCTCCTCTCGGCGCTCGCTGGCCCCGACGACGTCGTCGTGAGCGACGCGCTCAACCACGCCTCCCTCATCGACGGAGCGCGGCTGTCGCGAGCGACCGTCGAGGTCCTCCCTCACCTCGATCTCGACGCTCTTGAGGCGACGCTCTCGAAGCATGCCGCGCGAGCCCGCCCACCCCGCCAGGTGTGGATCGCGACCGAATCGTATTTCAGCATGGACGCCGATTCTCCGAACCTCGCTCGGATCCGTGAGCTGGCCACGGCGTATGGAGCGGGCCTCATCGTCGATGAGGCGCACGCCGTGGGGGTAGTAGGCCCCAACGGTCGTGGGTGGCTCGCGGCCGGCGGCCTCGCGGCGGACGCCGTCGTCGGCACCTTCGGGAAGTCGTTTGGCCACGGCGGCGCGTTCGTCGCCGGGAGCCACGACCTGGTCGCCTGGCTCTGGAACCGCGCCCGGTCCTTCGTCTTTTCCACGGGGCTTGCCCCCGTCGTCGCCGCAGGGGCTCACCAAGCGTTGGCGCACGCGATCGCCCACCCCGAGCTCCGAGCCGCGACACTCGCTCGCGCAGCCGACCTTCGGGCGCGCCTCGCGGAACGCATCCCGTCCGCGAAGGTCCTCGGCTACGGCCACGTCGTCCCTCTCGTGGTCGGCGATCCGCGACGCGCGGTGCAGGTCGCGCAAGCCGTCCGCGACGAGGGCATCCACATCCAGGCGATCCGACCCCCCACGGTGCCCTCGGGCACGGCGCGCCTTCGCATGAGCTGTACGGCGTGCCACACGACCGACCAAATCGAGCGCGCCGTCGAAGCGCTTGCTCGCGCGTTGTGACCACGACTCCTCGAGGCACCCTCGTGGTGGTCACCGGTACGGGGACCGGAATTGGAAAGACGCACCTCACGGTGGCTCTGGCGTTATGCGCCGGGCGCGCTCGGCCGAATCTCGTCGTCGCCGGATGGAAGCCCATCGAGTCAGGCGTGGGTGCGGGCCCGACCGATCACGAAGCCCTGCGAGCGGCGAGCACGTTTCACGTGAAACAGGATCTCGAGCTGCTGTACGGGCTCGCGGCCCCAATCTCCCCCCACCTGGCCGCGCGCCGCGAAGGGCGCACGATCGACATCGGGCTCGTCGCCGAACGAGCGCGGCTCCTTCGAGCGCGCGCGGACCTGCTTCTGGTCGAGCTCCCGGGTGGACTCTTCACGCCACTTGGCGACGGCGCGCTCAACGTCGACCTGCTGCTCGCGCTCGAACCGACCTTCACGATCCTCGTCGCACCCAACCGCCTCGGCGTGCTCCACGACGTCCTCGTGACGACGCGAGCAACGACCACACCCTTCACCGCCATCGCGCTCACGGCGGTCGCGCCCGCCGATGCGTCGACCGCGTCGAACTCCACGGAGCTTCGGCGGTTCCTCGCGCGAGACGTCGTCGAGATCCCGAACGTCCCAACCCCCGCGGCCCTTGCGACCACCGACGCGTTGGCGACGCTCTTCACTCTGACCGAACCCGCGGCCTGAACGTCAGCCGCTCGCTCCCGGCAGAACCCACGCGAGCGACGTCGTTAGACTTCGTTTGACTGCCTGCGCCCGCGCTCGAGGCGCACCCGCGTATCGCCGATCGCCGCGAAGTCCGCGTCGTGGGTGACGACCACGACGACCGCCCCCCGCGACGCCTCTTCCCGAACGACCGCGGTCAGACGCTTCGTCGAGCGGGCGTCGAGACCCGCGGTGGGCTCATCGAGCAAGATCAGACGAGGCGCGTGGACCAGCGCACGCGCGAGTGCGACGCGCTGCCGTTGGCCCCGCGAATAGGTTCGCATGGGTCGCTCCACGAACGCCGCGAGCTCGAACCGAGCCGAGGCCTCTGCGAAAGCCTTCGCCGGGTCGCGCCCGTGCAACCGCGCCGCGAGCTCGACGTTCTCCCGCCCCGAGAGGTCACCGTACGACAGCGAGTCGTGCCCGAGCCAGCCGAGCGAGGCGCGAATCCCGGCGCGCGACGGACCGAGCTCGCCGTGATCGACGACCCCCGACGTGGCGCGGGCGAGAGTCCCCAAGATCGCGAGCAGCGTCGATTTCCCGGAGCCGTTGGGCCCCTCGATCATCGAGACCTGACCGCCTTCGAACCGCGCCGAGACGCCGACCAGCGCGCGCACCGGACCATAGGTCTTGGTGACGGCGCGCAGTTCGACGGCTAGCCCCACACCTCGGACCGTGGACGGGAAGGGCCGGCCCCGTCAAGCTTCCCGCTCCCGCAGTCGCTCGCTAGAGAAGGATGCACGAAATGCGGCCGGTCGCGGGAACGTGCTAGTCTCAGCCTCATGACCGCTGCGGCCGCGGTGATGTCCGAAGAGCTCCCCCTGCTGCAGAAGCTCCGCCACGCCGTCGAGGGTGCGCTCGAGGGCAAGCAGGAGGCGGTCGAGCTCTCACTCGTCGCGCTGCTCGCACGCGGACACCTTCTGATCGAAGACGTGCCTGGCGTCGGCAAGACCACTCTCGCACGCGCGCTCGCACGGGCCGTCGGCGGCGAGCTTCGACGCTTGCAGTTTACAAGTGATCTCCTCCCGAGCGACGTGCTCGGCGTCTCGGTCTACGACCAGCGGTCTGGCGAGTTCGTCCTTCGCCAGGGGCCCGTGTTCGCGAACGTGCTCCTCGCGGACGAGATCAACCGCGCGAGCCCGCGCACGCAGTCGGCGCTCCTCGAGGCGATGAACGAAGGTCAAGTGTCGCTCGACGGTCAGTCGATGCCGTTGCCCGATCCGTTCTTCGTGATCGCGACGCAGAACCCCCAGGACTTCGCAGGTACCTTTCCGCTCCCTGAGTCGCAGCTCGATCGCTTCATCGTGCGCGTGCGCATTGGCTACCCGCCGCCGGCTGTGGAGCAGCGCCTCGTCCTCGACGGACAGACCGACACGGCGCGCGACGTGCCTGTCGTCCTCGATCCCGCGCGCCTCGTCGAGCTACAGCGCGAGGTGCACCGCGTGTCGCTCGACTCGTCACTCGGCAGCTACTTGCACGCGCTCATCCAGGCGACGCGCACCGCGCCGAGCCTTTCGCTCGGAGCCTCGCCCCGCGCCGCCATCGCCCTGGCGAACGCCGCTCGTGCGCGCGCGTTGCTCCGCGGGCGCACGTACTGCATCGCCGACGACATCCACGACCTCGCGGTTCCGGTCCTCGCTCACCGCGTCCGCCTCGCCACCCACGCTGACGGCTTCATGCCCACGCGCGACGAGGCCGAGACCACGGTTCGCGAAATCGTTGGCCGCGTGCCCGTTCCGCTCTGAGAGGCGAAGAAGAAGCAGATGGCGGCTGACCCGGGTTCGTCGAAAGCGCCGAAGCCTTCGAAGGGGACCTCTTCGAAGAGCGCGACCGCGAAGCCCACGGCCGCAGCAGACGCCGCACGCCTTCCCACCCGCGAGGCGACGCCACCTCGCGCCACGGAACGCGAGACCGACAGCGATCGCCACGGTGCGCCTCCGCCACGAACCTGGTGGCGACGCCTTCGAGCCTTCGCGCGGCCGCCGCGGCGCTTGAAGTTCACGCGCGAAGGGAAGTTCTTCGTCGGCATCACGCTGGGCGTTGGGTTCGCGGCCATCAACACCGCCAACAACCTCCTCTACTTGCTCCTCGGCATGCTGCTCGCGCTCATCGTCGTGAGCGGCCTCATGAGCGAGGTCTCGCTGCGTGACCTCACCGTCGTGCGCCGGCTCCCACTTCGCGCGCAGGTCGGTCGCGCGCACCTCGTGGAAATCGAGGTCTTCAACCACAAGAAGCGCGTGCCCTCGTACGCGATCGAGGTCGAGGACCTTCGCTTCGGTCAGCCGGCAGACAAGCGGTGCTTCTTTCTGAAGATCAGCCCGAAGTCCGCACAGGTCGCCGCGTACAGGCGCACGCCGTCGAAGCGGGGCAGGGATCTCCATGTCGGCTTCCGCATAGCCACGCGCTTCCCCTTCGGTCTGTTCGAGAAGTCGCGAGAGATCGAGGCCGAGGGCGAGCTCATCATCTACCCGGCCGTCGACAGTGTGCAGCTCTCGCCATCGCCGCCGGGGCGCGCTCCGGGCGGCGACGGAACGATCGGCCGCGGCTACGGCGACGACTTTCTCGGTCTGAAGACGATGCGCCAGGGCGAGGATCCGCGCGACATCCACTGGCGCAAGAGCGCCGCCGCCGGCCAGCTCGTCATGCGCGAGCGCGCACGCGAAGCACGCCCCGACGTATCGATCCCGCTCGACGTCGTGCGCCCCAAGGCGTCGGGCGAGGAGTGGGACGTAGCCTTCGAGCGCCGCGTGCGCGACGTCGCCTCACGCGCGGTCGCTCACTTGAAGCGGGGCGACTCGGTCGCGATTCGCACGAGCAACGGCGGCTGTGCGCGCGCTGATCGCACCGCAGGCGCCGATCCCGTGCTCCGTTACCTCGCGCTCGTGCAGTCGGTCGCCAGTGCGCGCAGCGTGCCGCCGCCACCGAACGACGAGGACGACGACGCAAGCAGCAACGCCGACGCGGACCTCCACGGCGACGCGACCAAGAAGAAGCGGAAGGCTTCATGAGGTTCGGACTCGTCCACCGCGTGATGACCGACGCGCTCGCCGCGCTCGGCGTGCTTGCCGTCGTGAGCACCGCGTCGATGTCGCCTTGGACCAACATCGTGCTGCTCGTCGGACTGGCGATCGCGCTCGCCGTGCCCGAGAGATGGCAGACGCTCGCGCCGCTTCGTCACTTCGCCGCGATCGCGCCGCTTGCGCTTTTCGTGCTCCAGGGCGCGCGTCTGGTCGCCGGTCGCTCTGCGCTCGACGTGGCCGTCGAGTTCGCGGCGCTCCTCCAGATCGTCCGCCTCGCCACGCGCCGCGGCGCTGCGCACGATCAGCAGATCATCGTCCTCGCGCTGCTCCACTTCGTCGCCGGCACGGTGCTCGGCGGCGGACTCACCTATGGGATCTGCTTTCTCGGGTTCCTCGTCGTGGCGCCCGGCGCGCTGGTGCTCAGCCATCTTCGACGCGAGGTCGAAGGCAACTACCGCCAAGGCGCGCGCGATCGCACTGGGCTGCCCGTCGACGTACCACGCATCCTTCGAAGTCGACGCGTCGTGGGTCGCGGCTTCCTCGGCGCGACGTGCCTGATGTCAGTGCCGATCTTTTTCTTCACCGCCGCCCTGTTCATCGTGTTCCCGCGGGTAGGCCTCTCGCTATTACTGCTGAATCATCCGCGCGCGGGTCGCATGGTGGGCTTCTCCGATCACGTCGACCTCGGCGAGGTCGGTGTGCTCCGCAGCGACCCTTCGATTGCGCTGCGCTTCGACGTATCGGATCTGCCCGACCCTCCGCCACCGCGCATGATTCTTCGGCTGCGCGGAACCGCGTTCGATGCCTACGACGGCCGTGCGTGGGCCCGTACGATCAGCGAGCGTCGCCCGGCGGAGCGCATCGCGGGCGGGCAGGACATCTACACGATCTCGCGTCAGCCCGACGCCGCCCACGATCGCCGCGTCACCTTCGATCTCGAGCCCATCGACCCGCCGGTCATCTTCCTTCCGCCAAAGGCTATCGCCGTCCAGGTGCGCGCGCAGAACCAGGCGCTCCTCAACGATCCGCTCACGATCCAGAAGGGGCCCGAAGGCGAGCTTCGGTACGCCGGCTCGGACGCGCATGGTCTTCGCTACGACGTCTTCCTTGCCCGCGAGAAGGAGACCTTTCCCGAGCCGCTCCCCCCGGGCGATCGCGCGCGCTACCTCACGATCCCTGCGGCGTTGCCGTCGCGCATAGGGGTGCTCGCGCACGAGTGGAGCGACAAGGAGCCGAGCGAGTACCTCAAGGCCAAGGTGATCGAGGAGCGCCTGCGTACGCTGTTCAAGTACGACGTGGCCTCTCCGTCCGGCGGCACGAAGCAGCCGCTCGATCATTTCCTTTTCGAGTCGAAGCGGGGGCACTGCGAGTTCTTCTCGACCGCGATGGCGATCATGCTGCGCGAGGTCGGGATCCCCTCGCGCAACGTCACCGGGTTCGTCGGCGGTACTTACAACCGCTTCGGTCACTACTACGCCGTCCGCGAAGGCGACGCGCACTCGTGGGTCGAAGCCTACGTCGAGGAGAATGGGCGGCCCGGTTGGATCACGTTCGACCCGACGCCTGCCGTCGGCGCGCAGCCACTCGAAGCGACGACGGGAACATTCGTGTACCTGCGCGACATCGTCGAAGCGCTCTCCCAGCGATGGAACCGTTACGTCGTCGGCTACGATCTGCGCACCCAGGTCCACCTCTTCGAGGACATCGGCAAGCGCTACGACAGCGTCCGCGCTTCGGCCGGTCTCGACAAAGGCGTGCTCGACAAGGTGACGCGCGCGCCGGTGCTGACGACGCTCGTCCTCGTGCTGTCACTCGTCGGCTACACGTTTTGGAAACGTCGCAAGCGCGTGGCGCTGGTCGACGGCAGCGTCGGCACGCGCACTCCGCTCGAAAAGCGGCTCGAGACTTCGGCCGCACTCTACCGTGGGCTCGAAGGGGCCCTTTCGCTCCAGGGGATTCCCCGGCCTGCCGCGCTTCCGCCACTTCGCCACGCCGAGCAATTGCGCGACGGAAAGCATCCGCTCGGCGACGAGGTCTTCGCGCTGACCAACCTCTACATCGAGACCCGCTTCGGCGGGCTCGAGCTCACGAGCGAACGGGCACGCGACTTCGAGCGGCGGGTGCGTGAAATCAAGGTCACGAAGGCAGTGAAGAGCGCCGCACTTCCGACCGTCACCGCGACGTGAGCACGCGCGCTTCGCTCCGAACGTTGCCGAAGGACTTCAGGCGGCCGTGCGGCTCAGCGTGATCTGAACGTGCGGGCCCGCGTTGCGTGGCGCGCGCCCGGAGACAGCGCCCTTCGCGGGACGTGCCATGCGACCGTCGAACTCGAGGTTCGGTTGGCCGGCTTCGATCCACGCGACGACGATCGGCTTGCGCGCGCACTCGTGCGAGCGGGCCGCGAGACCACGAAGCTCGAAGAGGTCGACCTTCACACCGGCGCGCAGGTCGGACTTGGAGATGGCGCGCTGAACGCTGCCGACGGGCTTCGAGCGGCCGTCGGACCCTTCGCAATCGTACGACTGCACGATGAGGCGGTAGTTGGCTTCGTCGGACAGCGACGCGAGGTCGGTCGCGTCGAGGCGAACTTCGGCGTGCACTGTGGCCGCGGCCGTGTCGACGCCGAGCGTCGTGGAGGCGAGGAGCGACATCCACGAGCCGGGCGCGTCGCCGGTGTGGGCGGTGGCGACAGCTCGGAGGTGGGTTCGTTTGCGGGCAGCCATGGCGTTCGATGGGTCCTACTGCGAGTGTCGTGCCAGAGAGCGTCAAGCCCTTGCGGCGCCGTTTTGTGAGCCGAGAACAGGCTCTTTCGGGCCGTGGATCGCGGCTCTGACGCTGCTGAAGCCCGAAAGTTCTGCAGCGCTTTCGCCGCGACCCGCGTGGAAGCCGCTGTCTTTGCCGGCGCGAAAGCAGAAACGGACGAAGGCGGCCAACCTTACGGCGGAGCGCACAATCGTTCGCGATCGAGCGTCGCCGTCACAACCCGCAAAAGCGCCTCACCTCCTCACCCCGCCCGGCGTTCTCCAGGCGATCGTGTGCGCACACTACCCCTGTCCGGTCAGCTAGGTAGGCGCGTCTCGAAGCTGAGCCCGGACGTCCCGCGATCGACCAGGACAGTCGAGCCCGGGGGGAACTCACCCGCGAGAACCTTCTTCGCCAGCGTGTCCTCGAGCAGCTTTTGGATGGCCCGCTTGAGCGGACGTGCGCCGTACTGCGGGTCCCACCCGGACTCGCCGATGAAATCCTTCGCGCCATCGGTGAGCTCGATCGAGATCTCGCGACGCGCGAGACGCTCCGCGAAACGGCGGAGCTGGATGTCGACGATCTGCCGGATCTGCACGCGCTCGAGCGGGCGGAACACGACGACCTCGTCGAGGCGGTTGACGAACTCGGGACGGAACGCTTTGCGAACCTCCTCCATCGCCGCGCGCTGCAGAAGCTCCTTCTTGTCGTCTGGCTCGAGGTTCGTGCGATCCGAGATCGCCTGCATCTGAGCCGAGCCGATGTTCGACGTCAGGATGAGAACCGTGTTCTTGAAGTCGACCGTGCGGCCCTGGCCGTCGGTGAGCCGACCGTCGTCGAGCACTTGCAAGAGAACGTTCCACACGTCGGCGTGCGCCTTCTCGACCTCGTCGAAGAGGATGACGGAGTAGGGGCGACGCCGAACGGGCTCCGTGAGCTGGCCGCCCTCGTCGTAGCCGACATACCCCGGGGGTGCGCCGATCAAGCGGCTGACCGAGTGCTTCTCCATGTACTCGCTCATGTCGATGCGGATCATCGCGCGCTCGTCGTCGAACAGGTACTCCGCGAGCCCACGCGCGAGCTCGGTCTTGCCGACGCCCGTCGGGCCGAGGAACAAGAAGCTGCCAATCGGGCGACGCTCGTCACCGAGACCCGCGCGCGAACGTCGCACCGCGTTCGCCACGGCTTCGAGGGCTTCGTCCTGACCCACGACGCGCTGGCGAATCGCGTCCTCCATGTGAAGGAGCTTGTCCTGCTCCCCCTGCAGCATCTTCGTGACCGGGATGCCGGTCCACTTCGACACGATGGCCGCGACGTCCTGATCGGTGACCTCCTCCTTCAGGTAAGAGGTCTTCTCCTGCACCTTCGCGAGGTCCTTGCGAAGCGACTCGACCTTCCTCTCGAGCTCGGGGAGCTTGCCGTACTTGATTTCAGCAGCTTTACCGAGATCGCCCGTCCGCTGCACGCGCTCTTCCTCCGCGCGTAGCTCTTCGAGAGCCGTCGCCGACTTGCGGATCTGCTCGATGACCTCTTTTTCCTTGAGCCACTGCGCGCGCATCGCCGCCGCGCTCTCTTCGAGCTCGGCGAGCTCGCGCCGCACCAAGGAGAGCCGCGCTTTCGAGGCGTTGTCGCGCTCCTTTTTCAGCGCTTCCTCCTCGATCTGGAGCTGCATGATCCGGCGCTGCACGCTGTCGATCTCCGACGGCATGCTCTCGACCTCGATCTTGATCTTCGCGGCCGCCTCGTCGATGAGATCGATGGCCTTGTCCGGAAGGAACCGCTCGGTGACGTAGCGATCCGAGAGCACCGCCGCGGCGACGATCGCCGAGTCCTGGATCTTGATCCCGTGGTGAACCTCGTAGCGCTCCTTGAGGCCGCGCAGGATGGCGATCGTGTCCGCGACGGTAGGCTGCGAGACGATCACCGGCTGGAACCGGCGTTCGAGCGCGGCGTCCTTCTCGATGCGCTTTCGGTACTCGTCGAGCGTCGTGGCGCCGATGCAGCGGAGCTCGCCGCGCGCGAGGGCGGGCTTCAAGAGGTTCGCCGCGTCCATGGTGCCTTCGGCGTTGCCCGCGCCGACGATCGTGTGGAGCTCGTCGATGAAAAGAATGATCTGACCGTTCGCGGCCTCGACCTCCTTGAGGACCGCCTTCAAGCGATCTTCGAACTCACCACGGAACTTCGCGCCGGCGACGAGCGCGCCGAGGTCGAGCGACGCGAGCCGCTTGTTTTTGAGCGACTCGGGCACGTCGCCGCGGACGATGCGCTGCGCGATGCCTTCGACGATCGCCGTCTTGCCGACGCCCGGCTCGCCGATGAGCACCGGGTTGTTCTTCGTGCGGCGGCTGAGGATTTG
>CAXSGV010000099.1:0-16870 GCA_964236615.1 uncultured Polyangiaceae bacterium | reverse complement strand
ATGGGGCTCGAAGCGCTGACGACGATGAAGTGGATTTTGGATGGCGAAGGGCAGACGCGCGCGTGAGCGCGGGAAAAGGGTAGGCATCTCGTGGCAGCAAAGCGCAAAAGCGCGTCCGGATCGGGCGGCGCGGGTTCGAGTAAAAGCGGTGCGGGGACGACCTCGCGCAGCGACGGACGCCCGCGTATCCGGTCCTCCCACGGAGGCGCCGCAGGTCCGAGCGCCGCGCGGAAGACAGCGGCTCCGGCGAAGCCCAAACGCGCATCACGCGCGGACAACGCGTCGCAGAACCTTCCGCGTCCGCCGCGTGCGCCTGGTCCGAAGACGAACCTCTCACGTCCGCGAAGCAGCGCCGACGCCCCTCCGAAGTCGCGTAAGCCGTCGGCCAAGGCGAGCCCCGATTCACCGAGCGTTGCGAGTGACGGGGCGCGCGAGCTGGCGATCCTGGTCGCGACGGCCGCACTCGACAAGAAAGCCGCCGGCCTCGAAATCCTCGATGTCGCGGGCAAAGTCGACTACGCGGACTTTCTCGTTCTGATGACCGGCCGCAGCGACCGTCAGGTCGTTGCGCTCGCGCAAGGCATCGAGGAAGCGCTTCGCCTCAAGGGCAAGCGCGCACTCTCGGTCGAAGGTTTGCCACATGCACATTGGGTGTTGATGGACTTCGGTGATGTCGTCGTGCACGTCTTCCAAGACGAAGCCCGCGGCCTCTACGATCTCGAAGGACTTTGGATGGACGCACGCCGGATTCCGGTCCCCGTGCCCGAGGAGCTCCGCTGATATGCGATACACGGTGCAGAGATGGGATTCGGTCGACGCAATCACGCCGCAAACGGCGACGGGCGACCTGATGTCGGCCAAGGCGAAGTGCGTCGACTTCAGCCGCAAGAACCCCGACGTGCTGTTTCAAGTCGCCGACGATGAGGGCGAGGTCCTCTACGACGCGAAGAACGGCAAAGGCGAAGACCGCGAACCGATGGACGGCTGAAGGTCGCTGCCAGCGCTACGGCTGCGGATGACGATGCACCGTCATCCGCATGCCGCCGCGTGGTCGCAGCGTGATCAGGGGCTCGGGCGCGACGGGTAGCCCGGGCACGAGATCCAGCCGGAACTTCTGCGCGAGCGTCGCGAGGAGGATCTGCGCTTCGAGCATCGCGAACGCGTTGCCGATGCAGAGGTGCGGCCCGCCGCCGAACGGGAAGAAGCTGAAACGCGGCCGCTCCCCCTCTTTGTCCGTACGAAAGCGCTCCGGATCGAACCCCTCGGGATTGTCCCAAAGCCCGGGGTGCCGCTGCGTGACGTAGGGGCTCATGAACACGATGCTGTTTGCCGCAACGCGGAAGCCGCCGACGACGTCATCGGCGATCGCGCGCCGCGCGATCATCCACACCGGCGGGTAGAGACGCATGGTCTCGTTGAGCACCATCTTCGTGTAGCGAAGCCTTGGCGCGTGCTCGAGCCGCGCGGGCTCGCCCGCAAGCACCTCGTCGAGCTCACGCCCGAGCTCACGCTGCACCGCGGGATTCTTCGAGAGCAGGTAGAACGTCCACGTCAGGAGGTTCGCCGTGGTCTCGTGCCCGGCGAGGAACATCGTCATGATCTCGTCCCGCAGCTGTGCGTCGCTCATTTGCTCGCCGGTCTCTTCGTCGGTCGCCTCCATGAGCATCGTGAGGAGATCGGACGGCGCCGCCGCCTTCGCCACGTCGCGGCGCGTTTTGATGGTGCGAAGCACGACCTCGTCGAGGGTGCGCAGCTCCTTCTGAAAACGGCGGTTGTTCTTGGTCGGTATGGCGAGCGGTAGCCCGAGAATCGAGGAGATGCGCGTGTTCGCGTCCTCGACGATGTAGCTGATGGCATCGCCGATGGCGTCGGCGTTCTTCGTGACGTCGCTCGAGAGCAGCGTCTCGCCCACGATGCGCAGCGTGACGCGCATCATCTCGCGCGCGACGTTGATGGGCTTGCCATCTTTCGCCGGCGCGGCCCACGTCTCCGCGAGATCGACCGCGGCCTGCGTCATGCGCTCGGCAAGCTGGGCGATCTTCTCTTTGTGGAAGGCGGGCTGCGCGATGCGTCGCTGGCGCAGCCAAAAATCCCCTTCGCTCGTGAGGAGACCGTTGCCCAAGACGAGCCGCAGCACTTTGAAGCCGGGCGTCTGCTTGTTGTAGTTCTTGCTGTTCTCTTGCAGGACGTGGCGGATGCCATCCGGGCTCGCGACGAGCTGCGCCCGAATGTGCGCGAGTCGAAAGCGCGTCACGTCGCCGTGCTCGCGCGTCGTCTTCACCAAAAAGGCGAGGGGATCGGCGGCGAGCCTCGGTAGCTGCCCGAGCACGTGCCGACTCGGAACGAGCGGAGGATCAGCCGGCATCGGCGTCGTCGACGGGTTCCTTCTTCTTGCCGACGATGAAGGCGACGCCAATCGAAACGAAATAAAGCAGGATCAGCGCGCCGGTCACCGCGAGCTGGCTCGTGATCTCGGGGCCGGGGGTAACGATTCCGCCGAGCACGAACGAGAGGATGATCGCCCAGCGACTGAACTTGAGCAGCTGCTGCGGCGTGACGATCCCGGCGATGGCGAGGAACGCGATGAAGAGCGGGAGCTCGAAGACGAAGCCGAACGCGAGCAGCATCCGTGTCGCGAAGTCGAGGTAGAACTCGAGCGTCGGCCGCTGCGTGAGCACCATGCCTTGCTCGGTGACGGTGCCGAGCAGCGAGAAGAAGTAGCCAAACGTGAAGGGGAACGCGACGTAGAACGCGAACGCGACCCCCGACAGGAAGAGCCCCGTCGAGAAGAAGACGAACGGCACGACGAGCCGCTTCTCCTTCGAATAGAGCCCTGGGCTGATGAACGACCACAGCTGGTAAAAGATGATCGGTGCCGCGGCGATTACGCCCGCGACGATCGAAAGCTGCATGTAGCCCACGAAGACGTCAGCCGGCCCGAGCGTCTGAAGCTCGGGCTTGCCCGGCATTCCTTGCGTGACCCACGCGACCTCGTAAGGCCGGACGAGAAGCGCGAGCAGCTTCACGCGAAACGCCCAGCAGACCATGCTGGAGATGAAGAGGCCGATGGCCGCCTTGACCACCCGCGAGCGCAGCTCGTTGAGGTGATCCCAGATCGTCATCTTCGCGTCGGGGCCCTCTTCGGGCAGGCCGTCTTGCTCGGGCTCGGGCGCGTCCGGCTCCACGGCGGCGGTCATGTCGCGCCCGCTTCGGTCTGCGCGTGCTCGCCGGTCACGTAGAGCGGATCGCTCGCGATCTCGGACGCGGGGAGACCGTCGTCGTAGACCATCGCGGTGTCGGGCAGCGCGTTGTAGCTGTCTGCGCCCTCGCGCGGGTACTCACGGTCGCGCGCGATGGCCATGTCGACCTCGTCGTACGTGGGATCCTGCCCGTAGCCGTAGCCGTAGCCGTGCGAGCCGTGCGCATGATCGTCGTGCCCGTCGTGCCCGTGGTGACCAGCGCCCGCGTTCGGATCGTGCGAGAGCGGCGCGACGCCGTGGCCATAGTCGTTGCTCGACGACGTGAGCGCGCTCAGCGAGCCGAGCGTCGCGCCGGCGCGTACGTTGTCCAGCTCACCGCGCGCGAGCTTGCGGATCTCGGCGAGGTCCTCACCCAGGCCGTCGGCCTTGAGCACGTCATCGATGCCACTCTGGGCGCGCATATCCGCGGCCATGCGCCGGAGCTTGCCCGCCCACTGACCCGCCTTGCGCAGCATCTTGGGCAAGTCGCGCGGGCCGATCACGACGACCGCCACGATCACCAGCACGACAAGCTCCCCGAAACTCAGGCCAAACATGGTGCGTACGGCGAAAAGTAGCACGTGCACGCCCTTGTCCCATCGGCTATCCGTCTCGTGCCATGAGCCCTGAATCCTCGTCGATCGCGCTGCAGGGGCTCTTGCCGCCCGCGCTCGTGCTCGCATGCGGTGGAGCGCTCGAGCTCCCGGAGGCTCGAAAGATCGTCAGCCGCGTGCACCGCGAGCTTGGCATCCACGGCGCGTTTTCCGGCGTGCGCCGCGGCGCGCTCGCGTCGGTGCGCGCGGGCTTTCACATCCCTACGCTCGAGATCGTCTCGGCGCAGGCGAGCACGGTCGATCCGTTCCAGAAGCTCGTCTTCCGCGCCGCCGATGGGAACCTCTTCGAAACGGTGCGGATCCCGCTCGAGAAGCCGGGCCGCTTCTCGGTTTGCGTCAGCTCACAAGTCGGCTGCGCGCTCGCGTGCTCATTCTGCGCGACGGGACGCCTCGGTCTCCGCCGCAACCTCGAGACCTGGGAGATCGTCGAACAGGTCCGCGCCGTTCGCCGCACGCTCGGGGAGGGCCAGCGCGTCCACGGCGTCGTTTTTCAGGGGATGGGGGAGCCGCTCGCGAACCTCGATCGCGTTCTCGAGGCCATCGGCGTTCTCTGCGATCCGAGCGCGCAAGCCATCGACGCGCGCAACATCACCGTGTGCACCGCCGGCCTGCCGAGTGGCATCCGCCGTCTCGCCAAGGAGGCGCCGCGCGTCCGCCTCGGCCTCTCGATTGGCAGCGCGCGCCGTGAACTTCGCCCTTCGCTCATGCCGATCGACCGCAGCCACGGGCTCGACGAGGTGCTCGAGGCCGCCGTCGAGCATGCTCGCGCCACCGGCTATTCGCCGATGTGGGCCGTCACGCTGCTCGAGGGCGTCAACGACACCGAAGCCGACGCGCTCGCCCTCGCCGCGCTCGCGAAGAAATTTGCCGAATCAACCGGTGGCATTCGTCCGCGCATCAGCGTGATTCCGTACAACGCGCTCGGCGTGCCGGACGATCCCTACCACCGGTCGGCCGATGAGCGTGAGGACGCGTTCCGCACGACCATGCGCGAGGCCGGCGTCGGCACCCACAAACGCTACAGCGGCGGCGGCGACGTCGCGGCAGCCTGCGGTCAGCTCGCGTCGGCGATAGCGCGCCCGCCGAAGACGCCGAAGCTCACCTTCGTTCCGTGACGCGTTCCGTGACGCGTTCCGTGACGCGTTCCCTGACGAGTTCGCTGACGCTCAGTTCTCGCCGATGACTTTGGGGTCCACGGTGATGTGGGCCACGCCGGACTGAACCGCGCCGCTCGTGTCGCGGAGCTCGACCTTCACGTCGAGCGGCTTGCCGAGGAACTGCTTGTAGTCGATCCCGCCATTGTCGAGCTGGTAGCGAAGCCCATAGAGCTTGCAGAACCCACCCTCGTCTTTGTCGAATGTGAAGACGAAGCCGCTCGGCGGCACGGCGACGTCGGTGCCGGGCTGCACTGCCGTGATCGTGGTGGTCGTGCCCGACTGCTTCAAGTTGCGCATGCGGAGCGCAATCCAGAGGTGGTGACCGCCTTGCGGTCCAAGCTCGGCCTGGAGCGATTGCCCCGGCGAAATGGGTGAATAGTCGGTTTGGCCGGTGCCCACGATCACCTCGGGCGCCCCATGATCGGCAGGCCGGCAGATGTCGGGCAGATCGGTCGCCCAGTTCGAGCGGTACGCCTCGAGATCTTGCGGGAGCAGCGTGCTGTCGATGCAGCGCCCGCCGACGCAGGTCTGCGGCGCAGTGCACACGGGCCCGCCGAGACCGCCGACGAGGCCGCCCAAGCAACGCGACTCGAGCCGCACCCGAAGGAGCTTCGTCTCGCCGGGGACGAACTTGGTCGTGGCGAGACGCGTGAGGATCGGTTGGTTCGGATCGGCAGGCCCACCGGTCGAAGGACCGTTCGCGAAGCCTTCGACCTTCACTTCGATCTTCGCGTTGACGTCGCCGTCTTGCGGCGCGGTGAAGCGGAGCTCCTTCGGCAGCACCGGCGGGTTCGTGGGCGGGCTCAGCGTGAGAACCTCGTCGGTCTTCACGACGCCGCCGACGCTCGCGACGATATGGAGGCGTCCCAAGACGCCGCCCATCTCTTCTGTCTGCAGGCCGACGACCATCGTGGACGCCGCGGGCTCACCGCCGTGGTCGGGCGCGCACGCGAACGTGACGAGCACGCCGAGCGCGACGAGGCAGGTAGCGGGCTTCAGGCGCACGGAATGAATTCTCAGAAGCAGTAGCGCGCGTGGTCGCCATCTGCCGGGTAGAAGTACGCGAACAGGTTGCAGTGCTCTTGCGTCTCGACGTGCGGGCCGAAGGTGATCTCCGCGCTCGTGTTGTTCATGAAGTCGCACGTGTAATAGAGGCCGCCGTTGTCCGGCAGCTCGCGCGGCGTGTCGAGCACGGTGAACGGCGGCTCGGCCCATTCACGCGAGCGGTAGATCTCGTCGGTGGGTGTTTTGCCGTCCGGCGCGAGGTTGACGCTGAAGGTCTTGCCGCGGCTGTGGAAGTGCCCGGTGAGCGCGGCGATCTTCGCGCTCTTCGGCAGACCGCACGTGGTCGAGAAGCCACGCTCTTCGTGCGGCGGGATCTTGATGTTCACGTTGTTCGCGAACATCGTCCCCATGTGGGCCGTGATCTTCGTCGGATCGGGCGCGGACTCGAGGTTGATCTTCACCTTGCCGACGTTGAGCGGTGTCGTCTGCGTAGTCGCATTGACGTAGTGGGTCTGCAGCATGATCTGCCGGTGCGCCTTCAGCTTGAAGGCCACGCCCTCGGGGAGCTTCCACTCGAAGTCGCCGCTCTGTGAGCCGACGATGAGGTCGTAGCCGTCGGGGTTCGTCGGTGACGAGAAGTTCGCGGGCTTGAAGCACTCCTCGTCGTGATCGGGGACGTCCTGGTTCGTCTGGAACAAGTTCATGTGGTGGCTGCCCGACAGGAACTTGATCTGGAAGCGCACGACCTCGAGGTCGACGTCGCTAGGAAGCTTGAACCAGTAACACCACTGTCGCTCCACGCCGGCCGCGACCTGGAACGTCGGGGTCGAGAGCTGCACGCCGTTGGCCGGCGGGGGAAGATCGACGGCAGCGGGGTCGGTCCCGTCGCTTCCATAGCAACCACCAAGGGAGGCGGCGAGCGCGAGGCCGAGAGCGAGCGAGAAGGATCGGGCGAGGCTCTTCGTCTTCATCATGGGGGAAGTCTCCGGGACGATGTTGCAGCGTCGAGCATCGCAGATGCAGGCATCGCGCCACATGTGACTTTGCTCATTCCAACGGGAAAGCCTTGGAAATCGTCGCCCTTTGGTAGGGCAAAGGTAGGGCAAACGGATCATGTGCCGTGATGTGCCGCCACCCGGTTATTCTGCCGCGCGATGCCTCGCTCTCGCGTCCTGCCCTGGCTCGTGGCCGGCGCTCTCGCGACGCTCACGACCTTGGCGTCGACCGCGGCGCACGCGTCGCCCGAGGACATCTTCGGCTACGGGCCGCGCTCCCCGGCCATGGGCGGAACAGGCACCGCGCACGCCGAAGGGTTCGATGCAGCTTACACGAATCCAGCGCTGCTCTCGCGGCTCCGCGCGCGCAAGCTCACGCTCGGGTTCCAGGGCGCGACGTTCCAGCTGCACGCCGACGGTCCCGGGCTCCCCGGGCGACTCCCCTACGATCCGGCGAAGGGCATCGTCATCGGCATCGACCTCCCCATCCCGTTCGGTGGAAGGCTGAAGGATCGCGTCGGCGTCGGCATGGCGTTCTATACCCCCACGCAGATCCTCGTGCGCGGGCGCATCCTCTACGCCGAGGACCCGCAGTACCCGCTGCTGCCCGACCGCAGCCAGTCGCTCGCCCTGCGCATCGGGCTCGGGCTCGATCTCGGCTACGGCTTTCGTGCAGGTGCTGGCTTCGCAGTGCTCGCCGAAATTGCCGGCGACGTCATCGTCGCGACAGACGCGACCGGCCGTGTGGGCTCGCGTGTCGAAGATCAGCTCGTCGCCACCTACGCGCCGATCTTCGGGCTCACCCACGAAGGCCCAATCGGCAAGCGGGGCAGGGATATGGTGGGCAAGACCATCCCCGGCCAGCACCCCGACGTGCTGCGCGTGGGCGCGGTGTTCCGCGGCACGCTCGACGCGCGCTTCGCCGTGGCGATCGACGGCACCAAGCTCTCGTCGCTGAACATCCCCATCTTCAACATCTCCGGCGTCGCGCAGTACGATCCGATGCAGGCGCAGATCGAAGCTGCGCTCGAGCACGGTCCGTGGACGTTCGCGATCGGTGCAACCTACAAGCGTTGGAGCGCCTACCCGGGGCTCGTCGAGCCTACGATCCGTTGCCCTGACGACGCGCCGGACTGCGGCGCGCTCCAGCCCAAGAACCCGAAGCTCTCGGACACGCTCGTTCCGCGCGCCGGCGTTGAACGAAAGCTCGACGTGACGCGCGGGCTCGCAGCTCGCCTCCGCGCCGGCTATTCGCTCGAGCCGACGCCGGTGCCAGACGTATTGCCCGCGTCCGAGGCCTACGACCGCGCGGCGAAGGAGACGGTCCCTGTCGCGAACCGATTCTTCGACGGCACGCGCCACATCTTCGGCTTTGGTGGTGGCATCGTCCTCACCGATCCGCTGCCGCCGCTGTCCCTCGATCTCTACGGCCAGGTGCACTGGCTTCCCGAGCGCACCGTCGACACGGGCATCGGCCCCGACGGCGTCGCGCGCATCCGCGGCACCGTGCTCGTCGTCGGCATGCTCGCCGGGGTGTCGTTTTGAAGGCGCGCGTCACTCTGCGCGTCGCCGCGCTCGCGAGCCTGGCGATGGCCGCGCTCCCGACCGTCGCGCATGGAAACCCGCTCGACACGTTCGGATTCGGGTCTCGCGGCACCGCGATGGGCGGCGCGGTATCGGCCGACACGAAGGACGTGTCTGCGAACTACTACAACCCCGCGGGGCTCGCGCGTGCACCCGGCCTCGAGATCTCGTTCGGTTACTTTCGCGCCGAGCACTACTTGAAGACGAATGGACAGGACAACCACGTCGACCCGGTGAAGGGGCTCAACGCCGGCGTCGTCGCGCCAGGCACGATCCTCGGCGTGCCGTTCGCGTTCGGCCTCGGTCTCCATTTGCCCGACGATCGCCTCTCGCGCGTGCGTGCGCTGCGCCAAGAGCAGCCGCGCTGGGAGCTCTACGACAACCGCAACCAGCGTTTGTATTTTGCAACCAACGTGGCAGTGAGCCCGTGGCCCTGGCTCGAGCTCGGCGCCGGTCTTTCCTTCATGTCCTCGACGCGGGGGCGTCTCGACATCAGCGGCACCGCGAACATCTTCCGCCCCGAGCAGTCGCAGCTTCGCCACGAGGTCGACGCGGATCTCACCGCGATTCGCTACCCGCAGGCCGGCATGCGCGTGAACCTCGGCTCGCGCGCGTCGCTCGCGCTCGTGTACCGCGGCGAGTTCCAGCTCGATCTCGATCTCAAGGCGCGCTTGAACGGCGACATCTCGCAGCTCACGACCGCGTACTACGCGCTCGAGGCCTTCAGCGTGAACGCGTTTCTCCCGCGCCAGGTGGTGATGGGCTCGTCGTGGAAGATCACGAAGGACCTCCGCGCCAACGTCGACCTCACCTGGATCCAGTGGAGCGCGTACATCTCACCGGTCGCGCACTTGAACGTCGCTCTCGACATCCCGCCGCCCGCCGGTGGCTGGCCCGCGAACATCACGCCCCCGAGCACGCCGGCTCCGGCGAAGGTAGTGCCGCTCGCGATGCAGGACCGCGTCGTGCCGCACCTCGGCTTCGAGTGGCGAGCACTTCACAAGGCGCACACAGAAGGCTTCGTACGCGGCGGCTACGAATTCGCCAAGAGCCCGGTGCGCGCGCAGCGTGGCGTCACCAACTACGTCGATCGCGACCGTCACTCGATCTCGGCGGGGCTCGGTCTTCGCATCGTGGCGCCGATCGAGGAGCTTCCAGGCGATCTCCGCTTCGACGTGCACACGCAGCTCAGCGTGCTCCCCGATCGCATCACGACGAAGGACGACCCCTCGGACTTCATCGGCGACTACAGCGCCGGAGGTCACATCTGGAACGTCGGCGTCACGACGTCGGTGGGGTTCTGAAATGGAGCGCGCCGTTCACTTCACCTGCCTTCTCCTCACCGCCGTGCTCGCCGGGCTGATGCTCGGGCTCATGGCGTACGGCCCCACGATCAAGAAGCTGCCCGGCGCCGCGTTCACGCTGGTGCACCAAGGGATGGTGAAGACGCTCACGCCGGTGATGGTGCTGCTGATGCCGCTGACGGCGCTCTCGTCGTTGCCAGTGCTCATCGTCGTGAGTCGCACCGAGTTCCAGCCCTCGTTTCACTTCTTCGCCGTCACCGCGGGAATGGGCTTCACCGTCGCTTCGGTGGCCGCGACCGCGATCGTCATCCGTCCGATCAACAAGGTCATCGCCGGGTGGAACGTGAAGGGCCCGCCGGCGACGTACATCCAGTACCGCGAGCGATGGCAGCGGTACCACGCGCTCCGCACCGTGTTCGCGATGCTCGCCCTCGTGAGCCAAATCCTGGGGGCGGTATGAGAGCGCGTCTGATCTTCTTCGCCGCAACGCTTGCCGGTTGCGCGACCCTAGGTTCGACGGGGGAGGGCGACGTCGATCTTCCGACGAGCGGCGTCGGCCCATTTCGCAAGCTCACGATCCAAGAGGTGCTCGGCGTCGCGCCGTTCGTCCTCGACGACAAGACCGCGCAGTTCCGCGAACCCGCGGCGCTCGCGATCGAAGGCGCGAGCCCCTCGAGCGTCGCGCTCTACTTCGTCGCGACGAAGGGCGAGGGCGCGGCGGCGCGCGACGTTCTCGTGCGCTCGCGTGCCGACGACGCACGCTCCTTCTTCGGTGCCCCGACCGATCTCGGTCACGCGCCGCGCGAGGTTCTCGCGCCCGACGCACCCTGGGAAGGCGGACGGCTGGCGGGGCCAAGCGCCCTTCGCGTTGCAGACGAGATCTTCCTCTACTACGCGGCGGCGGGCGGCGTCGGCCTCGCCCGATCGAAGGATGGTTTCGTCTTCACGAAGGAGAGCGCGCCGATCCTCGTGGCCGACGCGGCCACGCGCTGGGAGACGACCCCGCCGCACGCACCCAGCGTCGCGCGTCTACCCGATGGACGTTTTCGTATGCTGTATGCCGCGGGCAACGCGATCGGGGAAGCCGAGAGCACCGACGGCGTGCGGTGGACGCGCCTCGGTCCCGATCCCGTCCTCACGCCTTCGCCCCCGGTGGCGCCGGAGTCGCTCTTGCCGGGCGAGAAGCCGCCCTTCGACACCGGCGCGGTCGGTGATCCGGTGCTCGCCCCGCGGCTGACACCGGCGGGCCGACTCCACATTCGTGTACTTTACACGGGGCACGCCGGGACCTCCTCCGCCATCGGCTTTGCAGCGCGGTACGGCGACACCGGCCCGCTCGTGCGCAACGCGCTGCCGGTGTTCTCGGTCGACAAGCACGAGGCCGCTCCCGCGCTCTTCGAGTGGTCGGAGGATGGGCACACGCGCTCGATGCTCTACGTGCAACAAGACAAGCAAGGCGACGGCACGACGATCTACCCCGCGCTTTCGGCCGCTTTCGCGCCGGCCACCGGCACGTTGTCCGCACCGGAACGTTTCGCGAGCGAGCCCTGACACTCCGCCCATCTTCCGAAAGTTAAGGCTACGATCGCCCCATGATCGCGTTGGGTCTCCTGCTTGGCCTGATCTGCGTGACGCCGTTCGTCGTCACGTACGTCCTCATCATTCGCTGGTGCGACCGCTTCGAGCCCGAGCCTTGGTGGCTCTTGATTTGCGCGTTCGTCTGGGGCGCCCTGTTCGCCACGATGGGCGGGGGCGTCTCGAGCGGCATCGGTGAGGGCATCGCGATGGCGGTCACGGGCGTGAGCGACTCGCAAGACGAGGGCATTCAGGCCTTTGGCGCGACAGTGCTCGCGCCGATCTTCGAGGAGGGCTTCAAGGGCATCGGGGTCGCGCTCATCGCCGGCCTCAGCGCGATGGGCTTGAAGGAGCTCGACGGCCCGCTCGACGGCGCCATTTACGGCGGCATCGTGGGTCTCGGCTTCACGCTCACCGAGGACATCCTCTACGTCGGCAGCGAGTTCGCGAAGAACGGCATGCCGGGGTTCGTCGTCCTCCTAATCGTGCGCACGGTGCTCCTTGGGCTCTCGCACTGCACGTTCACGGCGTGCACGGGCATCGGCTTCGGCATCGCCGTCGAGTCACGTAGCTGGGCGGTGAAGATCCTCGCGCCACTCGGCGGCCTCGCGATCGCGATGATGATGCATTGCATGCACAATGCACTACCCACCTTCGGGGGCGGCGCCGGCACCGTGCTGATGATCCTCATCTCTTGGGTCATCGACCTTCTCTTCTTCGTGCTGCTCGCTTTCCTCGTCGTGCGCGATCGCGCCATCGTCGTGCGCGAGCTCACCAACGAGGTCGGCGGCCTGCTTCACCCACGCGAGCTCTTGCTGATCACGACCTACGTCCAGATCGGCTGGAACAACTGGGGCGTCCTCTTCTCGAAGGGGTGGTCCGCGTTCCGACTTCGCCGCCACAAGCAGCTCGCGCTGGTCGAGCTCGCCTTCATCAAGAACCGCCGTCGCCGCGGTGAGCGCGGCCACGATCTGGATCTCAAAGAGTCGCGTCTCCGCCAAGAGGTCGTCGTCGCCAACCAGCGCGGCGTGTGGATCGGTAACTAGAGCGCCACGGAGCGCGATCCAAGAGCGTTGACCTGAGGACAGGTGAGGCGATCAGTCCGGGTCAAAGAACGGCAGCGATGCAGCGGAAGCTCCGCGAGCTCATCGCGTCGGCGGACAGCCGAGACCTTCCATGCGTTCCTGAAGAGCTCGTTCGCCGCTGCCGGCGTCGCAAAGTCTTCCTCATCATCGACAACGGGCCGTGTCATCAGCTCCACGCCGCGTGGACGCGAATGGCTCGCCGAACACAGGGATCGAATTGAGCTGTTCCGACTCCCGCCGTATTCGCCCGAGCTCGACGCGATCGAGGGCGTCTGGAAGGCGACGAAGAAGACCACGACGCACAACCGCTTCTATCGCTCCGTCGAAGAGCGCGACGGGGCGCTCACCTCGATCTTCGAGACCTTCAACGCCTATCCAGAAAGGATCGCGGGCCACGTCGCACGCTTTCTATGATCCCGGTCTTACGCGACTCTTTTAGAACGTCCCGCGACGCCTACTTCCAAGTCACGCCGCCGTCGGTCCATCGCATGGTCGTCGAGCTCGAGCGGCGCAGACTGATCCGTCGAGTCCCGCGCCAAGCACGAAGCATCGAGCTGTGCGTTTCCATCGAGGAGACTCCGCCGCTACGACCGCAATCAATCGCTACCTCGAGTCGCGGTACGCGTTGGGCGTGGTGGGACGCTCACCGACGAAGAGCAGTCCGCGGTGAGCGCGTTTCCAGCCCGTGCGTGCGAGCCAGGTGCGTGGTGGTGGAAGCCAGTCGAGCGGCGCGGCAGGTTCGAAGTCGCGCCAGCCGGTGAAGGCTGCGGCGGAGGAGCACACGTCGAGCCCGCGCTCCGTCGGGCGATGCTTCTTCAGGTTGTGCAGGACATAGACGAGCCCGTTGCGTACCTCGCGCGGCGTCTTGAGCTCGCGTGCGTGGTAGCGCCCGTTCCAGACACTGCCACGACGCCGACCCGTCGCGGAACGCAGCGCGCCGTTGATACGACGAGCGAGACGAATCGCGAGGCCCTGGATGCCGCGTGAGAGCGTGTCGGCGTCATCGGCCTCGACGAACAGGTGCACGTGGTTCGTCTGCACCGAGAACTGAAGGACGCGAAACGAGCCCCGCAGCTTCGCCTCGGTATTGGCTGCGGCAATCGCCTCGCAGATGACGCCGAACAGCGCCCGCTCGCGCAGCGTGGGCAGGCCCTCGACCGCGCGCATCGTCACGTGGAGCGGGAAGCGCCAGCTGTGCGCGGGACGCGTGCGATGCGCGACGCCGACACGGCGCCCCGTTTTCTTGCGCCCTGCACCCGCGCGCTTGCCGCCCCAGCTGGGCGGCGGCGGCTGGGCCGGAAGCTCGAGCTGCTCGCCACGCTTCGGGCGGCGTGCTCGTGGTCGCGCGTGAGCTCGTCTTGTCGTCATCTTGACTAGGGCATAATTTACTCCAAGGATTCGTTCACGCAACCCACTTCACCATTTTCCTCGCGGTATGAGCCGGGTACATCCCTGACAAAGCGATCCGAGGACATGCTTGGCATCGCTGCACGCGATCCGAGGAAATGCCTGACAGTCGACCTCATGCCCTGGCAGGAGCGCGACGTGACGAAGGAACGCGTGAAGTTTGCTTTGGAGTGGGAGAAGCGATGGAACGACGGCGAGGGCTCGCCGAACTTCTCTGAGTGTTGCCGCGAGCTCGGCATCAGCCGTCAAGCCGGCAGCGCCTGGCTCGCGCGATACCGAGAGTTGAACATCGCGTCGCCGCGCTCGCCTCGCAGTCGCGGCTTCGGCACACGATGCGGCTGAAACTCGGTGAGTGCGTCGAGGATACCTCCGGCTCGCAAGATCCAGCCGACGTGGGGCCGAAGAAGCTGCGGAAGTTGCTGCTCACTCGCCATCCCGAGATCCCGTGCCTACCCGCTCACGATCCGCGACGCGCACCGCCGTGCCTCGTTCGGTGCGAAGGCCTGCTCGAGCCGGACGGTCGCGAAGGTCGAGCGCGTCTTCGAATCGGCGTTTACGGCGTTCGGTCTGCCCGCCGCGATGCGCTCCGAGAACGGTCCTCCGTTCGCGTCGGTTGGTGCTGGCGGTCTCACGACGCTTGCGTGGGTTGGATTTGGCTCGGGGTCTGGGTCGAGCGAATCACGCCATGCGAGCACCAGGAGAACGGACGCCAGGAGCGTTTCCACCGCACGCTCAAAGGCGGAAACTGCTCGACCGCCGCAACTGGATCGCGACGGCAGCATTCGCTGGCGGGACAAACGCGGCGTCTCGGGGAACTAACGGAGAGATGGCTTCTCATCGAAGGGCACGTAGGGCCCATGGCGACGAACGCAGGACGCGACGGCGGGAATATCCGCGGAGTCAAGATGTAAATCATACCCTCGGATTGAATTGTCCACGATGTCCCGTTTGCACGCTGACAACCGGTCCGCGGACATTCCACGCTTGGTGCACGCGACCCGTGGACATCGCTCGACAGTCGCAATCGATAGCTACCTCTGTGGATCGTTAACTAAACTAGCGCGTCCCGCGATGGGCTCGCGTTCCCGCGATGGGCTCGCCTTCACGCGATGGGGTCGTGGAGCATGTGCCCGGCGTGTCGGGCGCGTAGCTCGCGCAGGGTCGGAGCCCCGTCGAGCACCGCGCGGTACAGGTGCAAGCGTGGCCGAGCAATGATGCGGACGACCTGAAGCGACGCGCCTCGGTTCGACTCGGGTGACTCGGGAGCGCTCAACGCTTCCAGACACCGGATGACGACGGACGAAAAGCTTCCGCGAAAGTGCGGAAGCCGCGCACGCGTCGTGCGCTCGACGAGCATGGCTTCGGTGCGTTCGGCGACCTCGGTACCGCGGATTCGCATGACGCGGTCATGCGGCGAGTCCCCCTGAAGACGAGAGGAATGTCCGCGCCGCGCGTCCGAAAGTAGCATCGTCGCTTCGAAGAGCGCCGCATCGCGTGCCTGGCGATGGCTCGTGCGGAGCGCGAGGCCGCAGTAGATGCCCGGCACGTCGCGCGCGGTTCCGACCGCGACGCACATCGGCAGCACCGTGCCCGCGCCGGCGACGAAGAAGTAGCGTATCGAGAGCCCGGCGTCGGTGGTCTCGCCAGCGCCGGACTCGACGAGCGCCGCGGTGCCGCTGTACCAAACGGCACCGAATAGCGCGCGCTCCAAGACCTCGAGCGTCGCGTGCTGGAGGGCGCGGCGGGGGGCGCGACCGAACCCGAGCCCGTTCGACTCTGCACCTTCGCCACCGATCAACACGCGCGAGGCTGCAATGCGCGGCGCGTCGGCCTCCACCTTCGTGCATTCGCGCGAGTCCCATCGCATCCAGGGATCGAAGCCGGCCTCCAGCGCGGACGGGCATTCGTAGATGTCACTGTCACGCAGGAGGGTGAAGACCTCCTCGAGAGCAAGGAACCTCTCGACGAGCTCGCAGCGCGCGACGAGCTCGGCGTCCTCACGGGCCCGGCGGAAGGAGAAACCACCAAGCCCGAATCCGGCATCACCGATCTCGAGGCGGCCGCCGCACTTGGCGACAAACCCCAGCTGGGGCCAGTCGACCGCGTCGACCGACGCGGGCACCGAGGGAAACGGTGGCCACGCCAGAACCTCACTGCGAATCCACGATGCGTGTGTCGTCATGACGGCCTCAGGAAGTTTCTGGCGAGCCAAAGGCCCGCGAGGAAGCACGCGCTCCCGAAAACGATGATCCAACGTGGCGATGCTCCGTGATCCATCAGCGCTCCGACGCCGAAGGCGCTCGCGAAGGCCGCGAGCCGGCCGGCCTGCTCGGCCGTCATCATTCGGGTGGACTCGCCCGGGCCCTTGAGGTGTCGCGTCACCAAGGTGACGGTGATGGGGAGACTAAGGCCGTAACAGAGGCCGGCGGCGATTGCGGCCGGGGCGGCGTAGAGCTCGGGTGAAACGGACATGGCAATCAACGCGACCGCGAGCCCGGTCCAGGTCACGTACACGAACGACACGCGGAGCCGCGCGTCGATGCCTGTCCCAAAGAGCGCAACGATGGCGAACGCGGCGAGGGCGCCTCCGTAGAACATCGTGAGCATGCGCGGTGACGCGTAGGTGAGACACAACGCCACTCCCCCCAAACACAGATTGAACAGCGTAAGGACGACGAGGTACCAGCGGCTCCAGGTGCGCGCGGAAGAGTCGTCCCGCGGCGTCACTGCCGTTACCGGTGTCGACTGGCCGGACCGCGCTTGGCGCTCCAGGCCACGGTCGATGGCGCGCGCGTGGTCTCGGCAATACGAGAGCGTCGTCATGGCGGAGGCCACGCCGAGGAGCCCGGTCACTGCAATGAGCGCGCTTCCGACGAGCGCTACGCGTGGTTGTCGTGGCCAGAGG
>CAXSGV010000098.1:11455-16903 GCA_964236615.1 uncultured Polyangiaceae bacterium | reverse complement strand
GTCGCGTGTCACCTTCGTGAAGAAGGAACGAGACCCCATCTCGGCCGATCGCCCTCGGGTCGCGCCGCGCGACGCAGTGCCGACGCTGCCCGATCCCGCCGAGACTCCGCCGCCACCGCCTGCCGCGTCGGAGGCTGCTCCGACTACGCTGCGGTCACCGGACTCGAGCGCGCCCCGCGCCTCGATTCCGCGCACGTCATCCAGCGAGGAGCTGACGGCACCTCCGCCGGTGGCCTTCGCGCCCGTCTCCGAGGCCGCGGTCGAGCCGACGTGGAGCGCCCCTCTCTCACTCAGCGCGCGCGATGTCGCGCGAAAGCCGTCGCGGCTTCCGAGCGCAGATCGCGTCTTCACATACATCACGTACGCAGGCATCACGAGCGGCGCGCTCGCATGGGCGGTTGCACTCGCAGGTCCGTCGGCGGCACCGCTCCGTCTTCCTCTGGCGGGTGCGGCGGCAGCTGTGCTGATCGCGTGCGGCGTCCGCGGGAAAAAAGATCGCGCCCACCCGCACCCGCTCGTCGCGCTCGCGCCTCCTCTGCTCGCGCTCATCGTCGCGGTCTGGGCACGTGTGACCAGCCACGGTAGCGCCGGCCCGATCGCCTCTTTCTCGGGGCTCGGCTGCGCAGCGACGCTCCTGATGGTGACGATGCTGGAGCGTGCGCGCCTCCCGCTCGATGCGGCTCGCGAGCGCATCGCGCGTGCGCTCGCGGGTGACGTACGCGTCGTGAAAGCGGGTGAGACCACGGGCGAGCTCGTGCCCGCGACGCAGGTGAAAGCGGGCGAGCAGGTCATCGTCGAAGCGGGCGAGATCATCGGCGTCGACGGCCTCGTCGCCGCGGGTGACGCGTTCATTTCGCCGTGGCTCGACGCGCCCTCCGAGATCAAGAAGAAGGATGGCGACGCCGTCGTCGCCGGCGCGCGCGTGATCTCCGGTCGGCTCCGGTTGATGGTCACGTGGGCCGCGCAAGACCGCGCGTGGATGCGCCTCTCGGCTTCGCCTGCGCACCGCATGGATGTCGCCGCACCGCTCGCGCGCGGCGGCCGTCTCCTCGTCGAGCGCGGAAGCCTCGCCGCTGCGGCGCTCGTTGCTGCGGCGACGTACGCGAACAACGGCTCGCCGATCGAGGTCGTCGCCGCCGCGAGCGCTGCTGCCATGGCCTTTGGCGCGTGGACGGTCGCGGTCGTCGTCTCGATGCACCACGCGCGCGCGCAAGGCGAGGCGCTTCGTCATGGCATCGTGTTCAAGGACCCGAACGCGTTTCACGAAGCCGGCGGCACCGATCTCGCGGTGCTCTGCGCGCGCGGTACCGTCCTGATGGGTGAGCCCGAGATCGTCGCGCTCGAGCCCATCGCGTCGCTCGACGGTCCACGCGTTCTGGCGCTCGCCGCGGGGGCCGAGACCGCGTCGAGCCATCCGTTCGCGTCAGCGATTTGCCGCGCCGCCCGCGCGCGTGGCGTCCGTATGGAGACTGTCCGCAACGCGACCGAGCAAGCGGGCCTCGGCGTGACCGCGCTGTCCGCGAGTGGCGATCGCCTCGTCGTGGGCAGCCGCGCGCTTCTCCTTCAGGAGCGCGTGAGCGTGGCGCTCGCCGACGCGCGCGTCTCCGAGCTCGAGGCCCAAGGGCGCAGCGTTCTCCTGGTCGCGCTCTCGGGAAAGCTCGTCGGTCTCGTCGCCCTTCAAGACGGGCTTCGCGCCGGTGCACGCGCGGCCGTACAACGGTTGCATGATGCACGCATCGAGCCGGTGCTCCTCAGCGGCGAAGCGCGTGAGACCTGCGAGACCATCGGCCGCGCGCTCGATATCGAGCACATTCGACCCGAAGTGCTGCCCGCCGATCGTGGCGCCGAAATCCGCGCGCTCTCCGAAGGCGGGCACGTCGTCGCGGCGCTCGGGCATCCCGAGACCGACGATGCCGCGCTCGGCGCCGCGGACGTCTCGGTCGCCATGTGTGCGGCCGGGGCGACTCCCGGCGAATGGGCAGTGGCGCTTGCGTCCGACGACGTACGTGACGCGGCGCTCGCGCTCTGTCTTGCTCATACCGCACGCGATCGTTCGCGGGTCGCTCTCGCGGTCGGGCTTGCGCCGGGGCTCGTCGCGGCCATGTTGATTGGCTTCGGGATCGCGCCTTTGTTCGTCGCGCCCCTGGCCGCGTTGACGGGCGGTCTGGCGGCGTTCACGCATTCGCGGCGCTGAGGGGCGCGCGCAGATCGTTTCGAGCAAGGCCGCGTAGGAGAGGGCAAGGAGCTCAACATGCCTTTCGTTCGTGGTCTCGGTCTCACCCTTTCGAGTCTCGTGGTCTCGGCGTCCGTCACTCTTGCGGCCGTGTGGCCCACGGCGACGATGGCCGACGATCAGACCGATCCCTTCGCGGTCCTCGCCGACCCCACCACGAAGGTCGGCGAGAATGTTCGGGTCGAGGGCAAGGTCGAGCGTGATGCCAAGGCGAAGACCGGGTGGGTCGTCGTGCTGAAGGCGGAGAACAAAGGGCAAAAGGCCGAGACCCTCGCCGTCGAGACCGTGCTCGAGCGCAAGGTCTCGAACCCCATGGCGCGCGTGCCGTCGATGCCGCAGATGGCGTGGCAGAAGAAGGAGACGTTGACGCTCGCCAAGGGTGAGGTCGTCACGCGCCGCTACGACCTTCCCGCCGCTATCGCGACCGCGCTCACGGCGGCAGCTGCGCCGCCGGCGCCCGCCCTCAAGAATGCGAAATCGCCGTTCGCGACGGCGCGCACGACGTTTGGAGTACGCTTCCAGAAGGCGGATGCCCTCGGAACCTGACGGTCGCAGCGAAGCAAGCCAAACAGGCCAAGGGCGGCGCACTTCCGCGGACCGACGACGGATCGGCATAGGCATCCTCCTTGGCGTCGTGGCGGCGCTCGTGGCCGTGCGCTTCGTGCCGCAGAAGCGCCTCGTTCAGCCGTCGAGCTCGGTCGAGGTGCCGGGCGATCTGCTTCGTGAGGACGAAGGTCCGCTTCGCGAGATCGTCTTCCACTTCGTCCCTTCGCTCGAGAGTCTGATCGAGCCGACGTACTCCGATTTCTTTCGCGCTATCGATCCGTCGACGCGCCTCGTCGCGGTCGTGCCGACGGGCGACGCTGCGCAGAAGCTTCGCGCGTTCCTCGCGAAGGTCAGGCCCGCGCTCGAGGCCAACCTGCGCATCGTCGAGGTCGATCCGCCGATCACGCTATGGTCGAAGGATCGCGCGCTCGTCGCCGCCCCGCGCGGTGAAGCGAGCCGCGCCACACTCCTGATCCCACTCGCCCCGGACGCGCATTGGCTCGAGCGTCGCAACGACTGGGCGACGCTTTCGGCGATCGCCAAGGACGCTCCGTCTCGTTATTTCGTGCGCGAGCTCCCGCTCGACTTCGACGCGGGTGACTTCACCGTCACGGGCGATCGCGTGCTCGTCGACGTCAACCTCGTCGCCAAGAACGCCGGCCGCGGTCTCGCAACGCCCGAGGCGCTCGCGGAGCTCCTCACCAAGACATTCGGCCGCAAGGTCACCGTGCTCGGACGCGCCGCCGGGGACGTGCCGCGCCATCACATGTCGATGTACATGGCGCCGCTCGGGAGCAGCACAGTGCTCGTCGGTGATCCCGCAGCGGCGCAGCGTTGGCTGGCTGAAAACCCCACACCGATCGCGTGGGGCCAGAACCCGGATACTGGCGGCGAGCTGGTGCCCGACTTCAGCACTCCGGTCATCGAACGCTTCGAGCGTGCCGCGAAGGAGCTCGTCGCGGCGGGGTTCCGTGTCGAGCGTGTCCCGGTCATCCCGTTCGACGACAAGACGTACGTGACCTACACGAACGGAATTTACGAGACGCGCGCCGGAAAGAAGATCGCGTACATGCCGATCTACGGCGTCGCGCTGGACGCCCTCGCGAAGGGCGTCTACGAGCGACTCGGCTGGGAGGTGAAGCCGGTGCGCGTGAAGGACGTCTTCCCATTTCACGGCACGATTGGGTGCCTCGTGAACGTGCTTTCGCGGGGCTGAGCGCGGCCTTTTTCTCCGTCGTCAAGTTTGCGGCCGTAGGGCTATCTTCAAGCGAACGCTCTTCGCGCGAACGATGCCTGATCCCGCAAATTCACCCAGTCCCCGCGGACCTTCCTCTCCGACGGAGGAGCAAGGGCCCCAAGCGCGCGTGGGCCAGATCATCCGCGGCAAGTGGACGATCGAGTCGCTGCTCGGCGTGGGCGGAATGGCCGCTGTTTACGCGGCCGCACATCGCAACGGCCAACGCGCGGCGTTGAAGATTCTCCACGTCGACTTTGCGCGCGACAAGTTGGTTTGCGAGCGCTTCCTCCGTGAGTCGTACGTGTCGAACAAGATCGGTCACCCCGCGTGCGTGCGCGTGCTGGACGACGACACGACCGATGCCGGTGAGCCCTACCTCGTGATGGAGCTCCTCGAGGGCGAGACCGTTCGTGACTACTGGAAGCGCGTTGGCCGCCGCGCGCCCGTGGTCGACGTCCTGAAGCTCGCCGAGCGCATGCTCGACTGTCTCGCCGCGTGTCACGACAGCGGAGTCATCCACCGCGACTTGAAACCGGCAAATATTTTCATCACGAACGCGGGGGAGGTGAAGATCCTCGACTTCGGCGTGGCCCAGGTGCGCGAGGCCGCCGGCGAGATGACCGCCACGGGCACCGCGCTCGGAACCCCCGCGTACATGTCGCCCGAGCAAGCGATGGGCCTCGTCGATCAGCTCGACGGCCGCACCGATCTGTTTTCCGTCGGGGCGATGATCCACGCGCTCACGACGGGCCGCCGCATCAACCACGGGCGCACCGAGAACGAGGCGCTCATCATGGCCGCCACGACCCCGATCCCTTCGGTGGCCCGCATCGCACCGGATCTACCGGTCGAGCTCATCAAGATCATCGACAAGGCGCTGTCGTGGGACCGTCGCAACCGCTTCGCCGACGCCCGCGAGATGCAAGCTGCCGTGCTCGACGCGATCGGCTGGCTCACGGGCGAGGACGCGCCCAGCGCATCCCGCGGAGCCTTCGCTGGTGGCGCGGTTGCCGAGGGCCGTCCGCGCAGGCGGCTCGGCGATGACTCGTCGCACTCGATGCCGCCGACGGCCCCACCCCCGCCGCTCGAGGTGGACGCCGACGAGAACGACCCGCGCGTGCAACAGACCAAGGACCTCTTCAAGCAGGTCGACCGAGTGCTGCCGAGCGTGCGCCAGTTCGGGTGGGACCACCCGGCGACCGAGCGCACGTTGCGCACTGCGTTCGAAGCGTTCGCCGAAGCGCTCGGCAAAGACGCCGCTCTCGGACGCGTCGGCATCCGGCCTTACTCGCTGCTGTGGCGCGGCCAGCCCATCTGGGAGCCGGGCCCGCCCTTCGACGCGATCCCGTACAACCTCTTCGCGTGCGGCATGCGCGGGCTCGAGCTTGCGCCGACGATCACCCTCGACGAGATGCGTGCACTCTTCACGCTC
>CAXSGV010000098.1:0-11445 GCA_964236615.1 uncultured Polyangiaceae bacterium | reverse complement strand
AGGATCTTCCGCCGGAGGACGATCTCGCCGCGGCCTTCTGGGAGCGTGCGCTCGTCCATGTGAAGTACGACGTCGTCGACGCTTTCGCCGAAGGCGATGCCGCCGCGCGCGAAGCCTTTTACGACGAAGCCGATCAGATGGAGCAGATGGCGGCCGAGGCTGCGCGTCTGCACGTCGATCGCATCGAAGCCAAGGCCATGGCGATCAGCACCGACCGCTCCGCCCTCAAGAAGGCGAAGGGCCCCTCGGCGATGGCGCTGGATGACGTCGTGCGTGCCGTTTACGCAACCCAGCTCGAGATGCCGCACGCGCGCTGGAGCGAGCGTTACGTCGATGCGCTCGTCGATGGCTACATCGACGCTGCGTTCAGCCGCGACGCCGTCCTCGTCCTCTCGTCGCTGCGCGCTTCCGCCGCCGACCTCGTCGTGGCCTCGCGGCTCGACGTCGTGCTCGCGCTCCACGGTGCGCTCGTCGAGCGTCTACAGCAGCGCGTCGCTGGCAACGATCTCGTGAAGCTCTCGGGCGCGCTCACCAACGCGCTCTTCGGCGCCGAGGTGCTCGAGCTGTCGTTCAGCCACCTCAAGACGCATCCCGATCAGGTCCCTGCGTTCGAGGGTGTCCTCGGCAAGATCGCGACGAAAGAGCTTCCTGCCGTGCTCGCCACGCTGCGCTGCGGCACCGAGGAGCCGCTGCGTTCGGCGCTCCTTCGTTACCTCGAGCGCGTGCTGCCCGGTCGCGAGATCGAGATCGGCGGAGCGGCGACGGGCCTCGATCCCGAGACCTCGGTGCAGCTCCTCACGATGCTTGCGCGCTCGGGAACGCCGGCTGCAAAGGAGGTGCTCACGACGCTCGCGCAAAGCGAGGACATGAGCGTACGCGTCGAAGCCAAGGTGCTCGGTGCGGCCAGCCCTGATCTCGCGCACGCCGAGGTCAACGCGATGCTCGACAGCGGCTCCGCGCTCGTGCGCATGGCGGCGCTGCGGGCGATACGCCGTCATGGGTTGAAGGGTGCGTTCCCGACCGTGAGCCGCCATGTGAAGGCCGTGGGCTTCGCGGATCTCGGCACCGACGAGCGCAAGGAGCTCCTTCGTACGCTGCTCGCGCTTTCGATCGATCACGGCGAGGTCGTCGCGCTCGAGGTCCTGAAGAAGGGCGGCATATTCGTGTCGCAGACACGCGAGGAGTCGCGCATCAGCGCCGCCGAGGTTCTTGGCGAGCTATCGGCCTCGCCCATCGTAGTCGAGTCCTTGCGCGAGGTCGGTCAGTCACGTTGGGGCACCTCCGAAGAGACGCGCATCGCCGCCATCGCCGCGGCGGCCGCGATCGTCCGACGTCTCGCACGTTCAACGCGTCCGCCGCCGCCATCGGGAGCACCGGCATGACGATGCGCGTGGACGTCGTCACCAACGACGCGGGCGAGCTCGTTCGTCGCGAGCACGCGCGCGACCTAGGCGCGGGCGTGGTCACGTCGATCTACAGGCTCGCGAAGCTCGCGCAGCTCCACGACCTGACGAACCAGGCCTTCTTGCGCCAGCTCGATCAAACCTACCAAGCCATCAACGACTACTGCCTCCGCTCCGGAATGCACGTCAACGTGCTCTACGCGCAGAAAGCCGTGTTCGTCGCGGGTCAGCTGCTTCGCGGCACGCGCGCGATTTACGAGTCGGCGCTCGAGCTCGGAAGCATCCTCGACTGGTGCGGCGGCGCCGAGCTCACCATCTCGAAGGACGTCACCTCGGACGAGCTCCTCGAGCTTGCCGAGGCGATCTCGAAGGCCATGCGATCGGGTCGCAACACCTTCATCTCACCGACACCGAAGATTCGCGTGCGCCACGTCAACGAGGCAGCACGCCTGCGTGGGCTCGAGGTCGAGAAGCTCGCGCTCGAGCACGAGATCGTGCGCACCTACGCTTCGGCCGTCGTCATCATGCGGCGCTTCTACGATGACCTGTCATCGGGCCATTACTCGATGCCCCGCCGCATCAAGCGCATCGCGCAGAACCTCGTGGATCTATCGGCGGGCGCGACGCGCGCTTTCCTGGGCGTGTCCGAGGTGCGCAACGCCAACGCCGACGAGGCCGGGCGCGCGGTGAACAGCGCGATCCTCGCGGTGGCGATGGCGCGCGAGATCTCGGACGATCGCGTGCGCCTCGCGCAGATCGCAATGGCAGCAATGATGCACGACGTCGCGCGACCGCGGGCCGTCGCCCTCGCCGGCTCGGCTGGTCCGAAGCTCGCGGGCGTCGTCGCGCGGCTCTCCGAAGACGCGGAAGACCGCTTGCCCGCGGGTGCGGCCGCAGTGCTCACCGCGTTGGGTCGCGTCAACGAGCCATCGATCACGCGCACCGTGATCACGTTCGAAGCGCTGTGGCTTCGCCGGGCCGCGCACCTCGGGCCGGTCTACCGGGGCGTGCGTCCGCCCACGCTGCACGCGAAGATCGTCGCCACTGCGCGGCGCTACAACGACCTCATGACACCTGAGCCCGGGCTCGACGCGCCGCCCGCTGACCTCGCGATCGCGACGCTCGCAGGCGAGCTCAAGGACGCGTCGGATCGTCCGGTGCTCCGCATGCTCGTCGCCGCGCTTCGCTTCTACCCGATTGGCACTGTGGTGCAGCTCTCGAGCGGCGAGGTCGCCGAGGTCGTTCCCGGCGGCGATCGTTCGGCCGGAAATGAGCTCCCACGCGTGCGCGTCGTGCTCGACAGGGCTGGTGCTGTGCTCACGCCGCAGGTCGAGGTCGATCTTTGCGATCCCGCCGAGGGCAGAGGTCGCTCGATCGCGAAGGTGATGAGCGTCGAGGGCTGGCGAAAGGGCTTCGAGCAAAAGGGTAGGTTCCAAGAGCGAGGATCGATTCCGCCGGCGAGTCGTCCATCGCCGCCGCTTGCCCAAGAAGAAAGCGAGCGCACGATCCTCCAGGCGTCACCGATCGAGGAGGAGCGCGAGGTGAATGTCGCTCCGTCGAGCCGCCGTCCGCCGTCCGCCGCATCCGATCGCTCGCCACGCTCCGCGCCCTCGGCCAAGGGGGCGCTCGCGACGACGCCGCTCGTGCACGTGCTCGTCTACATGCTCGATCACGGTCTCACCGGCACCGTCGAGCTCACCGAGCCGGGAGACATCTCCCACGCGATCTACTTTCGCCATGGCGCGCCCGGCAAAGTGAAGGCGGGCCGCCTCGTTGCGCCACTCGGCGAGGAGATGAGCGCAGCCGGGCTCCTTGCAAGCGAGCGCGTCGCCGAGGCGGTGCAGCACGCGAAGAGCCTCGGTGTTCTTCTCGGTGAGTTCCTCGTGAGGGATGGCGCGATCACGCGCGATCAGCTGGGTCGCACGCTCGAGAGCCAAATCGTCCACAAGGTGGCGCGGCTGGTGAACATGCCACCCGCGACCAAATATGTATTCTACAACGATGCGGACTATCTCGCGGGATGGGGCGGCGAGGAGACCATTCCCTGCGCTCCGCTCAACGCCATCCTGGCGTGCGTTCGCTACTGGCACGACCGCGCGCGCATTCGCGCGACGCTTGCACGGATCGCAAAGCAACCGCTCATGCTTCACCCCGATGCGCAGCTCGGCGGGCTCGTGCTCGACGAGAGTGAGCGCGCCGCGCTCGAGGCCATCAAGGCCGAGCGCTGGACGCTCCCGATCCTTCTTCGCAACTTGTCGGCGGAGGGCGCGATTGCCGACGACGAGATGGTGAGCTCGCTCGTCTACGCGCTGGCGGTCACGCGCCAGCTTGCGTTCGCTGGGCAGAAGGGCGGGCCAATGGGCGTAGCGGCACGTTCGGCGAGCATGCGACCGTCCGCGCCCCTGCTGACGCGCGTCGAAACGCCATCGCCCGCGCCGGCCTCGGTGGTGCCGCGTCGCGTGGTGGCTGCTCCGACCTCCGAGACGACGATGGCGGAGGCAGAGCGCGCGCTCGACGCGATGACGGACTTTCGCCTCGCCGAAGCCGCCCTTCAACGAAGCGACGTCGCGGGTGCAGAGAAGCTCGCGCAAAAGGCCGTGCTCGCCGATCCCGATCAGGTCGAGTACGCGGCTTTGCTTGCGTGGATTCGTGCGATGAGCGGCAGGCCGGCGGTGATCGCGGACTCACTCCAGCGGCTCAACGCCGTCCTCGACGCGGACTCGACGTGCGAGCGCGCACTTCTCTACCGCGGAAAGCTCCTCAAGCGCGCCGATCGAGCGCGAGAGGCGCTGCGCGACTTCGAAGCCGTGCTCGAGGTCAACCCGAAGAACAACGAGGCGGCGAGCGAAGCCCGCCTCGCGCGAATGCGCCTCGGCAAGTAGAGCCATCGAAGCTACTGCGCCGTCATACTCATCGTCTTGTAACGTTTCACCAAGAAATCGCGGAGCGTTCCGAGCTTCTTCTGCTGCGCGATGTCGTCGCCAGGCATCGTGGGAGCGACCGCGACTTGGGCGATCTCGGCTTGCGCGCGCCACTCGTCGCTCTCGGGGATGCCGAGCGCCTCACGGAACGCGGTGCCCATCTGGATGGCGTCGTGGAAGCGGTACGCAGGATCTTTCGCGAGAGCGCGCGCGAAGAGGGCGTCGAGCACCGGTGGCGCTTGCGCGACGAAGGTTCGGATCGGTGGAGGCATGACGTTGACCTGCTCTTGCCGCACCACGAACTCGCTCTTGTTCTGCGTGAGAATGGGCGTGCGGCCGGCGAGCATCTCGAAGAGCACCACGGCTGCCGAATAGAGATCGCTTCGTCCGTCGAGCGGCCGCGAGAGCACTTGCTCCGGTGACATGTACGCGCCGGTTCCAGGCGCGAGATCCCTGTCGCGAGGGTCGTCACCGCCCGGCCGCTCGACGTGCGCGATGCCGAAGTCGGTGAGCTTGACGATGCCGTCGCGTCGAATGAGCACGTTCGACGGCTTCACGTCGCGGTGCACGATCCCCAGTGCATGCACTGCGGCGAGCGCGCCGAGCAGCTGCTGGAAGTAGTACCAGGCACGCCGAAACGCCATCCCCGGGAGCGAGCCGCCGGGACCGCGAAGCTGCGAGCGCGCGATGTGCCGCGCGATGACGTCCTCGAGTGTGTCGCCGTCCACGTACTCCATCGCGAGCGCGAGTGACGTCGACTGCGTGACGGACATCGGCGCCGAGCCCGGAGGTGGCGGAGGCCACTCGAACAGCTCGTGAAAGCGGACGATGTTCGGATGGCTGATCCGCGCGAGCGCCTCCGCTTCGGTGAGGAAGAAGCGCCGCACCTCTTCGCGGAGCGCCGCTTGCGGTTTGAGCACTTTGATCGCGATCGGAAGTGGTGCGGCGGCGACGCCGTCAGGCGAAGGCGGAAAGAACAGCCAGGCACGCCAGACGAGGCCCATCCCGCCCTCGCCGATTCGTGCGTCGACGACGATCCGCCCGTAACCCCGATCGATGGTGACACCTGGCCCAAACGCTGGACCCGCTGGTGCGGCCTGAAGCGCCCCGCACGACGGGCACACACGGAGGCCATCGGCGATCGTGGCGTGACAGGTCGCGCAGAGGTGGCTCACGGACGATCAACCTAACCTCAACACGACGCCTGTGAGGAGGGAGCGTGCTGCGGTCACCGAAATCGTCAAGAATAGGGTCGTGGCTCGCACACGCACGACACCCGAACCGTACCTCGCTCCGGAGCCCGACTTTCGTTATGTCGGTTTGGTGCCGGGGCCTGCTCCGCGCTCGAACGCAGAGCTGCTCGGCGGCGTGATCGCTGCGGGGACCAGCGTAGGCGCGGGCCTCTTGCACGTGCTCGGGGCGCGCGCCGCCGTGATGGGCGGGCTGCTCGCGTCGGTGGGTGCTGCGTTCTCGCTGCGCGGCGGGCGTGGACCGTCGGTGCGACGGTGGGGCGCGCAGACCGTGAAGATGGCGATCGTGCCGTGGGGGATCTTGCTCGACGACGAAGCGCACCCGCGCGTCCTGCATTGGCCTGGCATCACGCGCGTGCACGTCGAGATGACGTACGGCCGTGACGGTGCCACCGACTCGACGCTCTGGAGCGTGATCGTCGTCGAGACCGAGCACGAACGCTTCGTCGCGCGAGCTGCTGGTGCGGTGCCACTCGATCGTCTGCTCGCGCACCTCGAGGCGTACACACGCGAGGCGGCGCACGTGGTCGCGCTCGACCTCGATGGAAAGAACGCGTCCGAAGGTCCCATCGAGCCCGAGTGCGAGCCGCTGCTTCACGCGGTGCGCGCCTTCGTCGACAGCGCGCCCGGGTCGACGCGGCTCTCGCTGCCGCCGTCGGGCTACCGTCACACGAGCGCGCACGCGGCGAGCGGCATGACGATCGACGAGCTGCGCAAGGTCCTCGTCGATCGCCGCGAGCGTAAGATCGATCCGCGCCCCTTCGCGGCGATGGTCGCTGCCGAGCTCGGGGCGCACGAGCTCGTGAACGAGCTGATCTCGCTCGTGCAGTCGCCGCACCCCGTGACGGCGGCCGTGGCCAAGGTCGCCGCGCATCGCCTCGGCGTCGCGACCTCGCGCGTCGGCACCCTCGACGAGGTCGCCCCGTTCCTCTTGCAGCCCGACGTCGACGTCCTTCACGCCTGGGGCGCGAAGCCAGGTTAGGCAGAACGCATCCCATAACCGAGCGAGCCCTGCGCGCTGCCGGCGTCAGGCCTCGTCACCGTACAGAAGTACGGCTCCTCGACCCTCCTTGGCACCGCTTGGTCTCACTCGATTCTGGGACGCGTTCTCTGCGGTCGATAGCGAAAAAGTGTGTCTCAGAACCGGTCGAGAGCGCGCAGCTATCGGACGGTTATGAGATGCGGTCTACACGCTCGTGCTTGCGGCGTGCGCGCGTGCGCGGGCGCGTCGTCCGCGGAGGAGCTCTTCCATCGCGTCTTTGCCCGCGGTGTTGAAGATGCGATCGGCGGCGAGGCCGGAGCGGCGCGCCATCATCACGCCGAGCGGGACGTCGTCGAAGCCACCTTCGGCGTGTGCGTCGGGGTTGATCGCGAAGAGCGCGCCCGCGAGGCTCGCTCTGCGCACGAGCGGTGGCGAGAGGTCGAGGCGATGCGCGTTGGCGTTGATCTCGAGGTAGGTGCCGTTGGCGGCCGCGGCTCGCGAGACCGCGTCGACGTCGAAGGCGTAGCCCTTGCGGCCGAGCAGGAGCCGGCCCGTCGGGTGCCCGAGGATCGTGACGAGCGGGTGGCTGACGGCGCGCACGAGGCGCGCGGTCATCTCCTCGATGGTCATGTTGAATCGCGCGTGCACGCTCGCGATGACGAAGTCGAGCGAACGAAGGGCGTCGTCGTCGAGATCGAGCGAGCCGTCGGGGAGGATGTCGACCTCGACGCCGTGGAAGATCCGGATCTCGGGGACGGCCTCGCGCGCTTCGGCGATCGCTGCGGCCTGCTCGCGGAGGCGGGGCGCGTCGAGACCGTTCGCGTAGGAGGCGGCCTGCGAGTGATCGCTGATGCCGACGTACTCGAAGCCTGCACGCGCAGCGCTCCGCGCCATGGAGACGATCGACGACATGCCGTCGCTCCACTCCGTGTGCACGTGAAAGACGCCGCGGATGCCTTCGCGGGCGAGGAGATCGGCAGGCACGGTGGGGCGCGGGCCTTCGCGAAGCTCGGGCGGCACGTACGTGAGATCGAGGGCGGCGTAGACGGCCTCTTCGGAGGCAGCTCCGTAGCCGACCTTGGCGAGGCCACCGCGCGCGCTGGCGCGATCTTCGAGCCACCGAATGTGCGCTTCGTCGCCCGTCCGCAGGATGGACTCGACGAACCACGTTTTGGGATCGTCGACGGCCACGACGTGGACCTCGCCTCGACCCTGAAGGAATAGGTGGACCTCGTTCGTCGAAGCCGAGCACGCGCGAACGAGCAGGTGATCGTCGGCGGCCTCGGCGGCGTCGGCAATTGCGCTCGGCGTGAGCCCCAGGGCAATGAGCTCGACGCGGGCCACGACCTCGACGCCGCGGCGTGCATTGCCGACGACTGCGACACGGCTAGCGCCGGCGCTTTCGAGGGTGCCGCACACGAGCCCCGCCGATTCGAGGGCGACGGCGAGGAGCACCTGCTGCTTCTCATCGAGGAGGATGCGCACGGCGCCGTGGATCTTCTCCTGCTTCTTCTTGCCGACGCCCGGCACGTTCGCAACGCGGTCGTCCTCGCAAGCGGCGAGCAACTCGTCGAGCGTCGTCACGTGGGCGTGATGCCAGAGCGCCTGCACCGTTTTGCGGTCGAGGCCTGGCACGCGCAGCACCTCGAGCAAGCCCGTCGGAGTCTCCGCGCGGGCGCGCTCGAGCGCGTCGAACGTGCCGCGCTCGAACAACGCGTCGATCTTGTCGCCGATCGCGCGACCCACGGCGGCGAGCTCACGGTGCTCGCCGCGCGCATGCACGAGAGCGAGCGGCTCGCTCAAGTTGCGGACCTCGCCGGCGAACGTGCGGTACGCCCGCGTCTTGAATGGATTCTCGCCAAGGAGCTCGAGCCGATCGGCCAGCTCGTCGAAGATCTCGGCCACGCGGGTGTTGTTCAAGGGGCCCCGCCGGGAATACGTCGTTGCCGGCGGTTCACCGCGACTAGTATACGCCCGCGATGGAGAAGCGAGAGTACTTGGTCCCGGATAGCCTCGACGGCGTTCGACTCGATCGCGCCGCGGCTGCGCTCGATCCGAGCCTCTCGCGTGCGCGACTCAAGCGTGCAATCGACGAGGGCGCGGTAAAGGTCAACGGCCGGCGCCGCCCCAAAGGCGCGGTCGTCGCGACCGGCGACACCATCGTCATCGACATCGGCGAGGTCCCGAACGTCGACGCGCCCGCCGTCCCCGAGCCCGACGCCCCGCTCGACGTCGTCTTCGAAGGCGAAGGCGTGGTGGTCGTGAACAAGCCCGCGGGGATGCCGACGGCGCCGCTTCGACCGGGCGAGACCGGCACGCTCGCCAACGCGCTGGTCGGTCACTTCCCGGAGATCGCGGGCATCGGTTACTCGCCGCGCGACCCGGGGCTCATGCACCGTCTCGACAACGATACCTCGGGGCTCGTCGTCGCCGCGCGCTCGAAGGAGGCGTTCGAGACGTTGAAGGCCGCGCTCGACAAGGGCGGTATCCAAAAGAGCTACCTGCTCGTGTGCGGCAGCGGCCTTGCCGATCGCGGCACGATCGAGTTTCCGATCACGAACCACCCGAAGGATCAGCGGCGCGTCTACGCATGCGTGCACCCGCGCGACGTCATGCGCTACGCGCCTCGTCCTGCGTCGACTCAGTACTCCGTCGTGAAGCGAAGCGGCGGCCTTGCGCTCGTCGAAGCCAAGGTCGCGCGCGCTCTGCGTCACCAGATCCGCGTTCACTTCGCGGCGCTCGGCTTTCCGTTGTCGGGCGACATCCTCTACGGCGGCGAGCCGGTGCCGGGCCTCGAGCGGCATGCGCTTCACGCCTCGCGCATAGCGTTCACCGGCGGTCCCGGCGTCGCGAAGTTCGACGTCACGTGCGATCTCCCGGCCGACATGGCGGCGATCGTCGCAGACGCTTAGCCCGTAACGACGGCGCGCTTGCTTCGACGGCGCGACCAGATCCAGTACGCGAGCCCGGCGAACAGGGCGATGAACGCAAGGATGACGAGCGGCAGGAAGACCGCAACCAGCGAGGTCGCGAGCGCGATCACGTCTTCAATCGTGCTGAGCACCGGAGCGCCGAAGCCGAGCGTGCTCGCGTTGACGACCGGACGCGCGACAGCCTTCGTGGCGTGAACACCGAAGGCAATCGTGAGACCGCACACGAGCGACACTGCAGGATGAGCGTCGCTGACGACCCCCGTGCTCGCGGCGAAGAGAATGGCGCCCGCGGTGGGCCGCACGAACGTCTGCACGAGATCGTTGAGGTGGTCGGCGCCGGGGACCTTGTCGACGATCACCTCGACCACCAAGAAGACGCCGAGCACCAAGATCGCCCACGTGCTGCTGAGGACGTCGAACGGCGCGCTCAAGTGCAGCACGCCGAACCGCGCGAGCAGTGCAACGAGAAGCAACGGAATGTACGCGTTGAGGCCGGCGGCACCGGCGAGACCAAACGCGCTCAGGACTGCGGCGACGCCCATCGAGATCGAAAGTAACGCGTGTCCGGCGAGCCTGCCAAAACGCGACGGTAAAACGTAATGAACCGAGCCAAACCCTTATTTGTTCGGCACTTGCGGCGCGCAACTTCGTTCGCACCTTGACGTTCGAGCCGGTGACGCGACGTTCGCGCGACCGGCGACAATCCGATTAAGCGGTGCGAGAGCACCGCGCAGAAAGGTCGTCAGCCATGATCGCGCTGGATGGGATGGTTTTGTTCATCTCCGTCGTCGTCGCAATCGCGTCCCTCGTTGTCCTCTCAGGTCTTCGGTACATCCCGAACGATCGCGTCGGTCTCGTCGAGAAGAGGTGGAGCCGGTTCGGTTCGGTGAAGAGCGGCCTCATCGCGCTGCACCAGGAAGCCGGCTACCAACCGCGCTTGCTCCGCGGTGGCTTGCACTACCTCGCGCCGCTTCAGTACCGCGTGCATACGATGCCGCTCGTTACGATCCCGCAGGGCAAGATCGGCTACGTGTTCGCGCGTGACGGCGCGCCGCTCGGCCCCACGCAGTCGCTCGCCTCGAATGCGAACGCACACGATTTTTCCGACGTCGAATCGTTCCTGACGAGCGGTGGCCAGCAAGGTCCGCAGCGTCAGATCCTTCGGGAAGGCACCTACGCGATGCACCTCGCGCAGTTCGTCGTGCTCACCGAAGATCGCGTCTACCACCTGCCGCTGCAGAGCGACGACGGCACGACGTTCAAGCAGATGGCATGCACCATCCACGAGCGCGGCGGCTTCACGCCGGTCGTGATCAAGGGCTCGGATGACTACGTCGGCATCGTCACGGTCCACGACGGTCCGTCGTTGCCGCAGGGGCAGATCATCTGCGCCGTGTGTGGTGACGACGCCGCGAGCGACGCGACGTACCACAACAAATTCCAGGATCCGGAGCGCTTCCTCGCGTCGGGTGGCATGCGAGGCCGGCAGCTCCAGGTGCTGGTCGAAGGCACGTATTACATCAACCGTCTGTTCGCGACCGTCGAGACCATTCCGAAGACCGTGGTCGAGGTCGGTACCGTCGGTGTCGTCGTCTCGTACACCGGCGAGCTGGGCTCGGACATCTCGGGCAACGAGTACAAGCACGGCGAGCTCGTTGCGAGGGGCACGCGCGGCGTGTGGAGTGAGCCGCTTCTGCCTGGCAAATACGCGTTCAACACGTACGCCGGAAAGATCATCATGGTCCCGACGACGAACTTCATCCTGAAGTGGACGAAGGAGGAGACCGGCTCGCATCGCTTCGACGAGAACCTCAGCGAGGTCTCGCTCATCACGAAGGATGCGTTCGAGCCTTCGCTCCCTCTCTCGGTGGTCGTGCACATCGACTACCGCAAGGCCCCGCTCGTCGTGCAGCGCTTCGGTGACGTGAAGCGCCTCGTCGAGCAGACGCTCGACCC
>CAXSGV010000097.1:956-16923 GCA_964236615.1 uncultured Polyangiaceae bacterium | reverse complement strand
TGCGAGCTCAATGCGAGCTTCTTCGGGGGGGGCCAGGGTTCCCAAAACTGCCGACGACATCCTCTCGTCGTCGGCAGGTTTGGGACGGGGGGGGCGGAGCCCCAACCCGCACTATGGACCGTCCTACGTCCCAGCCTCGCGACTCACGTCCCCGTGGCCACCGTCCCAGTCTCGCGTGTTTCTACCCCCGCGATCGCTAGCCAAGCCCAGACTCAGGGGACGGGATCCGGCCTCACGCCCTTCGACACCGCGACTTGGCAGCCGAGCTCGACGCCCGTCGGGCCGTCCTTCGTCTTCACGATCTTGAACTCGACGCGGCGGTTGGTTTCCCAGGCGGCGTCGTTGTGGCCCGGATCTTCAGGGCAGTACTCGCCGTAGCCCTTGCTGCGGAGGCGAGCGCGGTCGACGCCGCGGTTGACGAGGGCGGCCATGACCGAGTTCACGCGGTCTTGCGTGAGGCGAAGGTTGTAGCCGTCGTCGGAGCGCTCGTCGGCGTGGCCGGCGACTTCCATGAGCACGAACTCGGGGTGGTGGACGATCGTGGTCGCGACCGCGTCGAGGATCGGATTTGATTCCGGCAGAATTTCCGCGGACGCCGTCTTGAACTTGATCTTCTTCAAGATCATGATGTCGTTGTCCTTGATGAGCACGTCGCCCTTGTCGGGGCAGCCGTCTTCGTCTTCGAAGCCGTTGAAAGTCTCCGGCTCGTTCGGGCAACGGTCCACCTTGTCGAGGATGCCGTCCTTGTCGTTGTCGGGATCGGGGCAGCCGTCCTCGTCCTGAAAGCCGTCCTTGTCCTCGGGATCGTTCGGGCAGGCGTCCTTCTTGTCGAGGATGCCGTCCATGTCGTTGTCGGGATCGGGGCAGCCGTCCTCGTCCTGGAAGCCGTCCTTGTCCTCGGGGACGTCGGGGCACTTGTCGCGCGAGTCGGGGATGCCGTCACCGTCGCGGTCACCGTCGTTGCCTTCAGGGCAGCCGTCCTCGTCCTGATCGCCGTCGCGATCTTCGGGCTCGTTCGGGCAGCGGTCGTCGTTGTCGAGGATGCCGTCGTTGTCGTTGTCGGGATCGGGGCAGCCGTCGATGTCCTGGAAACCGTCGAAGTCCTCCGGATCGTCGGGGCACTTGTCGAGATCGTCCTTGATGCCGTCGCCGTCGCGGTCGCCGATCGAGGGCTCGAAGATGAAGCCGATGAAGCCGCGGATGTCCGCCGCTTCGAAGCCGTTCGTGTAACGCGGCCCCGCGCCGAGCATCAGGTACGAGTTGCGCTCGACGAACACCTTGATGCCGCCGACGACTTCGTTCGACGGCTTCACGGCGCCGTCGGCGTCGCTCAGCAAGTAGGTCGCGTAGGTCTCGGCGATGAGGTCGAGCGGCTCGAGGACGCGGAACGACGCGGCCGCACCGTAGGTGAGACGGTTGCCGTCCTTGAACGAGCCGTTCTCGAGCGGGAGCACCGTCTTGCTTGCGCCGTGCGCGCGGAAGCCGCCGTTGAGACCGAGCTTGAAGCGCCCGGTCGCGCCGAGGCGCTTCTCGAGCATCAGCTGTGGCCAGACCCACGCCGTGGGATCGGCGCCGCCGACCGTGCGCGCGTCGCTGATGGGCACGCCCGCGCCGAGGCCGACAGCGAGACCGAAGCCGTGCTCGACCCGCAAAATACGCCATTTGGCGTGGAGGCCGATGTACTCGAAGCTTTGCTCGTCGACCTTGCCCTGCTGCCAACCGAGGACGGTGCCGACGGGTGGCGTGGCCTTGTTGATCTGCTCGTCACCCGCCATGAGGACGACAGGGAGATCGAGACCCACGACGACCTGGTTGAAAAGGCCGTAATTGAACTGCGCGGTTCCTTGGAATGAGTGGTTGATGAGCTGCGGGCTCTTTTGCCCGAGATCCTTCACCCGAAGGAGCGTGTTCCCGTAGTCGATCACGAGCCCGAAGCTGATGTCGTTGTGCCCGAGGATGTCCGACCCGTTGACCGTGAAGAACCCTTTCGAGTCCATCGCTGGTCGAAACAGGTGCGTATCGAAGCCATCGCCGTTTCCCGGCACCACTTGGGCCGAAGCAGATGACGCGAATACGCCGCAATACGCTGCTCCGGCGCATGCGAGCGCCACCACATGTCGAAACCGTCGAATCGATCGCATCTGTGCCTCGTGTCCCGCGTTGCTGGCGCGGCAAGCTAACATCCTCATCATAATTGGACGCATATCGCCAAGAAAGCGTGAACTCGATAATCTCCAGGCCTCCATTGCGCCGCCCCCCTCACTACCTGGTCTCCGCCCGGTTCGCCTGGTTCGTTCTCGCGTTCGTAGCGGCGAGCTTGTTTGGCCGCGCCGCGAGCGCAGCTGGGCTCGAGGGGCAGTGGAAGCAAGGCGGTCTTCGTGAGGAGTACACCGTTCAGCAGTGGCTCCCCGGTTGAGGTCGGGCACCCGCGAACGGGACCCTCGGCGGGGGCGAGCTCATCGCGGTCAAGGAAGAGGGCGATGAGCTCTCGTTCGTCGGCGGTAGCCGCGTTTTCCGCACGAACCAGTGTTACGACGAGATGCCGACGCTCGTCCGCCAGACCCATTCGCGCGAGGGCTCGGGGCGAATCTGGCGAACCCGCTGCGCGACGCCGCCTGCCGATCCGCGCAACGCGGTGATGAACACGCTCGTGAGCGCCACGAGCGACACGCACATCGATCTCGTCAAAACCGGCCGCTACGAGATCACACTGAAGGAGGGGCGCTGCACCGCGGACGTCAAACGCTCGCGCTCCTTCGATCTCGTCCCCACCGCCGCGGTCGCAACGACGACGCAACCGCCGCCCACGAAGCCCCAGGTCGTGCGACCGCCCGAGCCCCCCGCCAACGTGTGCGCGACGCCAGGCGAGGCCGCGCGGCTCGAGGTTCGCCCGTCCAAGAAGATCGTGAAGGCAGGCGAGAGCTTCGGCTTCGTAGCGGTCGTGCGTGATTCGAAGGGCTGCGCGACGGGCACGCCGTCGACATGGACAGTCGCCTCGGGCCCCGCGGCCGCGGAAAACAAGGTCACTGTCGATCCCACGGGCAAGGTCACGGTGGCGAGCGACGCGCCGGAAGGCAGCGTCGACGTCGTCGTGACCGCCGCCGGCAAGAGCGCGCACGTCACGGTCGAAGTGTCGTCGGCCGCGCACTACGACGCGCTCCTTGCGCAGCTTGGCGACAACGACGAGCCTGCCGTCGCCGTGATCGCGACGGGATCGCTCGGCGGCGACTCGGCCCGCGCCGAAGGCGACGCGCGTCGTAGGCGGAACGTGTTCATCGCGATCGTCAGCGTGATCGGTGGCGCGCTTCTCGTGGTCGCCCTCATTGGCTTGCGGCGCTCGCGTCGCGCGGCGGCCATCGTGCGCGAGGCCGAAGAGCGACACGCGCAGCAGCTCGCCGAGGCCGAAGAGCGCCGCCGCGAGAAGGTCGCCAAGCACGCGGCTGCCCAGCGGGCACACGAGGAGAGCGTCGATCGCGCAACACGTGCGGCCGCGGCGCACGCCGCCGAGACCAGCGCTACCGCCGCGCCCGAAGTAGGGTTCCCTGCGGTCGCGGGGGCCCCGAGCTTCGGACCGCCGGCGTCGAAAGGGAAAATCTGCCCGACCTGCGGCGGTCGATTCGACGGTGCGGCGACCTTTTGCGGTAAGGACGGTACAGCGCTGGTGCTGTTGAACTGACCCGTGTCGAACGGACCAGATCCCTGGCGCGTTTGCCGCGTCCATCAAGAACGACCCAAGGCGGTTTTTCTCGGACGGTTCTCACTCAAGACGCGGTCGCATGGTCCGTAGCGGTAACCCGGTGCGTCTCGGGGACCCGCCACCCTTTTTTGGCGCGTTGCTTGATCGCCGTTGTTTTGGGCCGCTATACTTGCAGCAAGCGAAAAATCCTCTGTCGCGCCAACTAAAAAAAGCGCATGCGCGACGATTCGCCCCCCGCGAAGGATAGGTATTTTCCCGATGAAGATCTCGTGCCAGTCGTGTCAGGCCAAGTACACCATCGCGGACGAAAAAGTCCTCGGGAAGATCGTCAAGATCCGCTGCAAGAAGTGCGGCGCCACGATCGTGATCAACGGCAATGACCCCGAGGCAACCGCGGTCGGTCAGGGCGGCGCCGGAGCAGCCGGCGGCGATTACGCCCAGGGTGGCGACGAGCAATGGACGGTCAACGTGGCCGAGGGCGACCAGCGGACGATGACGGTCCAAGAGATCGCCCAGGAGTTCAAGACCGGCGTCGTCACCGACGAGACCTTCTGTTGGAAGGACGGCATGAACGACTGGCTGCCGCTCCGCGAGATCGACACGCTTTACGCGGCGTGCACGGACGGCGGGGGCGGCGCCGCGCAGGACTTCGCGCCCGTCAGCATGCGGCATGAGCAGCAGCACCACTACGAGCCCGCGCAGCCGGCGCCGGCGCCCTATGTTCCCCAGCCCCCGAATACTGCGCCCATGGTGGGCGGCGACGCGGGATCCAGCGCGCTCTTCGGCGGTGGCCACGAGAACGGAAACGGATCGTCCGCTCCTCTCTTCGGTAGCGGAAGCAACCCTCCGCCCGCGGCCACGTCGGCGGCTGCACGTCGTACCGGCGGCCGTCGCGATCACGGCACCGATCTCTTTGGCAACGTCGCCGCGGCAGGCGGTGAAGACGACGTGATGACGAGCGCGGCCAACGTTCCGCAGCCCTCGGGGGCCGACGCCAAGCTGACCGGCCAGCGTAACGAGAACAGCGTTCTCTTCTCCCTCAACGCGCTCACGACGAACGCACCTTCCGGTGGTGGTGGTGGCGGCGGCGGAGGCGGCAGTGGAGGCGGCGGAGGCGGCGGCGGCCTGGGTCTCGGCTCGACGACCGCACAGGGCGACGGCTCCGGCTTGATCGACATCCGCGCGCTCAGCGCGACGATGGCCTCGGACAACGGACCGAAGAGCTCGAAGCACGTCGACGACATCATGAACCTCGGCGGCGGTGGCGCGTTCAGCGCCGCGCTCAACGCGCCGATCCTCGCGCCGCCGGCCGCGGACATGAGCTCGGTCGACTACGGCGGTGGCGGCCAGCAACAGAGCAGCAACAAGACGCTCTACGCCATCATCGGCGGCTGCGGCCTCCTCGCGGTCTCCGCGATCGTGGTCGCGCTCATCGTGATGAACAAGAAGCCCGACGACGCGGTGGGCGCCAACACGACGAGCACCGTGAGCGCCGGGGCCTCGGCCACGAGCACGGCCCCCACGGCGACGGAGACCGTCGCTGCAGCACCGGCGATGACAGCCGCACCGACGAACACGAGCGGCGCCAAGGCGATCACCCCGGGCTCCACCGGCGGCGCAGTCGCCATGGGCGGCGGTCCAAAGGCGACCGGCGGTCGGCCGACGACGGGCGGTGGTGGCGCGACGACGGCGGAAGCTCCGCCGACGCCTCCTCCTGCGGACAACAAGCCCAAGGACTTGCTCAGCGAGATGAACAAGGCGACCGGCAACACGGCCCCGAAGCCGACCGCCGAAGCGCCCACGTCGGGCCCGGCACCCTCCGATCGCGGCCCGCCGCCAGCTTCGCTCGGTGGCATCAATGTCGCGAGCTGCAAGAAGGGCGACGGCCCCACGGGCGGCGGCCACGTGAAGGTCACCTTCGCGCCGAGCGGTACGGTCAGCACCGTCGATGTCGACGCGCCCCCGTTCTCGGGCACGCCGGTCGGTGGTTGCGTCGCGGGCAAGTACCGCAGCGCGCACGTGCCGGCGTTCAGCGGCGGTCCAGTCACCGTCGGCAAGAGCTTCAGCATCAACTGAGCTGCCCTTCGAGCTCCCGTAAACGAACGCCGTGCTGGGAACTGCGCTAGGCGTTCTTGCGGCGTTCATTCTCGGGGTTCGCCTCGGGATCGCGCTCGGCTACCGCGGCGAGCGCCGGCGGCGCGCCGAGCTCGATCGCGCGCGTCTCGACCGCGCGAAACGTGACGCCTTGGCCAAGGCTGGCTAGCGTCGCCTCATGTCCTCACCGCGTGCCGTTCTCGCCGTTGCGGTTCTCGCAACCACGAGCGCGGCGTCGGCGGCCGGACCACCCGCCCCCCGCGAGCTCTGGATCTGGGCGGAGAGCACGTCGTCGCCGACGCCCGCGCTCTCACCGGGCGATCGTCTGACCGATCGCGAGACCGAGCTCCAAGCGCATTGCGGAAAGTCGGAGGCGGGGCTCCGCGCCGTCGCCAAGCGCGTGCTCGATCGCAAGGCGCGCGGGTCCTCTTTCCTCGATGTCGACGGTCTGTCGACCGCGCAGCGCGCGAGCGGCGAGCCCCACGTGTGGCCTCGCGCGTGGTCGCTCTCGGGACGCGCGCTCGATCACGCGGCGACGCTCGAGAAGCTCGACGCGTGGCGCGCGGGCTTTCGCGACCTCGGCGAGCGCAGGTGCGGCGTCGCCACCGGTGTGGCGCCGGACGGAACGCAGATCGCGGTCGCAGTGTCGGTCGACGCGCTGGCCGATCTCGCTCCCCTCCCCTTGCGCACGCACGCGGGCACGTGGCTCACGGTCGATGCGCGCCTGCTCGTCCCCGCGTCGATGGCGCACGTCGTCGTCGTCGGCCCGAGCGGCACGCCCCGCACCGTTCCAACGAGCTTCGAGAGCGGACGCGTGCGCGCGCGCTTCGCCGCCGATCGCCCGGGCGCGTTCACCGTGCAGATCGTCGCCGACGTCGCCACCGGGCCGCGGCCCGTGATCGAAGCGAGCGTCTTCGCGGACGTCGAGCCGCCGCAGGAGCCCATCTCGTCGGCGGCGCCGGGCGAGCTCGCGGGTGCGGGTGCCCCCGACGGAATCACCGGCCTGACGCGCATGATCGACGCGCTACGCGCAGAGTCGGAGCTTCGCGCGGTCAGCCGCGATCCCCGCCTCGATGCCCTCGCCGCCGCGCACGCGCGCCGCATGCTCCAGACCCACACCGTCGGCCACGACGTCGGCGACGGCGACCCTGCGCAACGCGTGCAAAATGCAGGCATTTCGACGCGCGCCACCGGTGAGAACGTGGCTCACGCTCCGAGCGTCGCGCTCGCCCACCGCTCGCTGTACGCGAGCCCATCGCACCGCTCGAACTTGTTGCATGCGAGCTTCGATCGCGTCGGGATCGGCCTCGCCGAGGATCCGGACGGCTCGGTCTGGGTGGTCGAGCTCTTCGTCACCAGCCCGGGCTCCTGAGCGGCGGGGCCCCCACCGTCACGCCGATCGCGGCCCCGCGTGAAGACTTGATCTTTCGTCAAGTTCACGCGAGGCTCCCGCCGTGTCCCCTGATGCGCTTCTGATGACCGTTCGGACGCGCGCCATGGCAGGCGAGTACGTTCTGTCGAACGAAGCGATCGAGCGAGCCCGCGGCGCCGGCCACTCACCCGCCGACGTGCGCCACGCGCTCGTACGCGCCACCGAGTGCCTCGACCGCGGTGGCGGGCGTTGGACTGTCGTCGGAACGTCCCTCGACGGAACGGAAATGCGCGTGGATGTCCTTGTGGCTGCCGGCGGCCGCGATGTAACGGTGGTTTGAGACATCGGATGAGGGCCATGACGAAATGCGCGAGCTGCGACGGCCGCCTGGTGCGGACCCGGACCGAGGAGATCCTCGAGGTCGCCAACCGACGCTTCGTCGCGAAGCTGCCCGCTCGCGTCTGTCGATCGTGCACGAAGACCTACGTCGACGCGAAAGCGCTCGAACGCCTCGAGCTCGAGGTCGCGTGCGAGCTCGCTCGCCGTGGCCCGGCGTGCGGAGAAACGTTTCGGTACCTCCGCAAGGCACTCGGCATGCGCGCGCTCGAGCTTGCGGAGCTACTCGATCTCACGGCCGAGACGGTGTCGCGCTGGGAGAACGATCAGCGCGCGGTCGACGGTCCCACCTGGATAGCCCTCGGATCGATGGTTCTCGAGAAGGCACGGCAGTCCACGTCGACGCTCGAACGGCTCAAGGCGTTGAAGGCTCCCTCCACGAAGAGCGCCCGGCCGCGGCCGGTGCGCATCGTCGTCGCGAGCTCCGGTTGACCCAGTTAGGCTCCTGACAAACCATGGCCCTCCACGAGGTTCTCCTCGAGCGGAAGAACGACATCCTGAACCAGTTCGTCCTCGAGCTGCGCAAGAGCGCCGGCGACACGAGCGGCATGACGAACTCGGTCCTGATCGACCACCTGCCTCGGTTCCTCGACGAGATGGTCGCCACGCTGCGGCGTGACACCGAGAGCGCCATCCTCCAATTCAGCGCCAGCGCGCGCAAGCACGGCGAGCAGCGGTTTCGCGTGGGTTTCGACCTCGCGTCGCTCATGCACGAGTACGAGGTTCTGCGCCGCTCGATCGTCGTCATCCTCGAGCAAGCCGAGGCCGCGCTCCTCCTCCACGAGTTCGAGACCCTCGCCAAGTGCTTCAACGTCGGCATGGCCGAGGCCGTCACCGAGTTCACGCGTCACCGCGACGCCGAGCTTCGCGCCGCGATCCGCGGGCGCGAGGAGATCATCGAGATCGTCTCGGCCGACATGCGAGCTCCACTCGCCGAGATCGAAGCGTCCGCCGCGGCGCTGACCACCGCGCTCGCGGCCGATCGGCTGGACGTGGTGCAGATGCGCACGCGAGTGAAGGACATTCAGCGCACGACGACGCGCATGAACCGGCTCGTCGACAACCTCCTCGAGCTCTCACGCCTCGAGAAGGGGGCCGTTCGCCTCCAAGAAGCGACCGAGAGCCTCGCCGACCTCTTGGCTGCCGCCGTCGAGCGACGCGCGCAGTCCGCCGAAGAGAAGAACATCGTCCTCCTCAGCGAGCTCGTGAACGACGGTCTCGTCGTCTGCGATCGCGTTCACGTCCTCGCCGTGCTCGACAACCTTCTCGACAACGCGATCCGCTTCACGCCAGAGGGCGCAGCCGTCAGCGTGCGCGCCGGCGTCGAGCAGCACGGCGGCTGGTTCTCGGTCCGCGATCGGGGGCCCGGGATACCGACGGCCCGCCTGCCCCAGCTTTTCGAGCGCGTGTTCCGCGCTCCCGGAAGCCGTCACGCGTGCGACAACATCGGGCTTGGCCTCGCCGTCACCAAGGAGCTCGTCGAGCTCCACGGCGGCCGCATCTGGTGCGACAGCAAGCCTGGCGAAGGCACGACCTTCCAGTTCACGATTCCAGCGAAGTAGCGACCCCTGCACGGGCCCGCTACTTCTGCCGGGCTCGCTACTTCTGCACCTTGTTGGTGTCTTCCTCTTCGACGATCTTGAACTCGACGCGGCGGTTGGCTGCGCGGCCCTTGTCGGTGCTGTTCTCTTCGATGGGCTTCGTCGGACCAAAGCCCGTCGACGTGAGGCGGCCTTCTTCGACGCCGTGGCCCGTGAGCCACTTGCGAACGGAGTTGGCGCGACCCGCAGAGAGACGCGTGTTGAGGTCTTCGGGGCCACGGTTGTCCGTGTGGCCTTCGATCGACATCTTCTTGATGTTCTGGTTGGCCTTCAGGAGGTTCGCGATCTCTTGGAGCATCGGGAAGCTCTCCGGCAGGATCACGTCGGAGCCGGTCGCGAAGTGCACCTGCTGGAGGATGCGAACGACCGAGCCCTCCATCTTGATGAACTGCGGACAGCCGTTTTTCTTCGGATCGGGCGAAGGCTGACCGGGCTCCTTCGGGCAAGCGTCGGTCGTGTCGGGGACTCCGTCCTTGTCGGCGTCGTCCTCGGGGCAACCGTCACCGTCGTCGATGCCGTCCTTGTCCTCCGGCTGATCGGGGCACTTGTCGTACTGATCCGGGATTCCGTCGCCGTCCTTGTCGGGCGGCATCGGGCAGCCGTCGTTCGGATCGCTGCCCTGGTGGTCTTCGGGATCGCTCGGGCACGCGTCGATGTCGTCCGGGATGCCGTCCTTGTCGGCGTCGCCGGTGCGCTCGCTGTGCCACTTCTCGCGAAGGGCCGCTTTGCGGTCGGGTGAGCTCGCGTCGGAGTCGATGATCGGCAGGTAAGTGCCGATGAGGCCAACCATGCGGAAGTCGGGCGCGCCGTAGCCGTTCGCGAGGCGCGAGCCCGCGCCAGCGCCGACCCACCAGCGATCTTTGCTGCCGAACTTCATGCGGCCTTCGACGTTCCACTCGATCGGCGAGTTACGTGGCGTGAACGCCGTGTCGCCGATGATGTTGTTGTCGGATTCGATCCCAGTCTGGCCGAAGATCGTGCCGCCGATGCGGTACTTCCCCCCCTTGAAGGGGATGAACGCGCCCGCTGCCCAGCGCCACTCGTTGCCAATGCCGAGCCCGTTGGCGGCGACGGGGTTGTTGATCGAGTTCTTCGGACGAAAGTGCACGCCCGTGTTCGCCGTCACGATGAGCCACTTGAAGTCGTACTCGCCCGCGATCATCCACAGGCTGCCGACCGAGCCATCACCGCCGAAGTTCGCGACCGAGCCGGTGGGCGCAAACACGGAGAGACCAGCGCCGAGCGCGCCCTTCTCGTTCTTCGTGCGAAAGAGCACCGCGCGAACATCGAGGCGGAGATCGTTGACCGCGGCGCCGTTGGCGTCGATCGTCGTCGTCTTGGCGCCGCCGAAGGGGCCTGTCGCGTAGTTGGGGTTCTGGCCGTCCTGGTTGATCGTCACCGGCAACGTGGCGGCGACGGTGATGCGGTTCAGGAACTGGAAGCCGACCGTTCCATAGGTCGTGACCTGATCGCTGACGACGGACGACGCGGATCCGCGCAGCGTCGACTTGTCGCTCGCAGCGACGATGTTGCTCGTGTGGAGCGGGTGGAGCGAATAGCCAAGACCGAGCTGGGCGAAGAAGATCGGCTTCGGCTGCGTGACGGGCCGGAAGAGGACGAGCCCGTCCTCGGGCGCACCGGGCATCTCGAGACGATCGAGCTTGAAGGTGTGCTGCTGCGCATGCGCGGACCCGCTGCTCGCAAAGAGCGCAGTGAACGATGTGGCAGCGACGGCCATCCGGCCTGACCAGCGCGAGAAATTCGAAGCCAAGGGCAGTCTCCGTTGTTGCTTGAACAACGCCAATCGAGGAGCGCGTCGCCCCACCTGAAAGGCGGGCGGAAAATCTGGCTCACGCTACACGCTTTGCTCTTTCGCGGCCTAGAAAGTGAGATGCGCTCGTTGTTCCTTGACGAGCGCTCGTTTCAGTGCTTTTTTGCGCTGCCCAAATGAAACGCACCTACCAGCCCCACAACGTTCGCCGCGTGCGCACGCATGGTTTCCGCGCTCGCATGGCCACGCGCGGCGGCCAGAAGGTCCTCGCCAACCGCCGCCGTAAGGGTCGCGCTCGGCTCGCTATCTCCGTTTTCAAGAAGTAAGCGGCCACGCAATTCGGCTTCCCGAAGCAGGCGCGTGTTCGCAAGCGCGCCGACTATCTCCGCATTCAGAACGGTGCGCGCCGGGTAACCAGCGCGCATTTCGTGTTTCTGGTCGCGAAGGCCCAGCGATCCCACGAGGGCAGCGTCCCCGTCCCTTCGCGCGACGCAGCAGCGGTGGGCGCCCCCGCAGCCGGCCGCTCGCGGCTCGGCCTCGTCGTGACCCGCAAGGTCGGGAACGCGGTCGCGCGCAACCGCATCAAGCGCGTCTGCCGGGCTTGTTTTCGCCTGTCCCCAGGGTTTGTCCCCGAGGGGATCGATCTCGTCGTGATCGCCCGTACGGGGGCGGACGCGCTCGGACTTTGTGCAGTGCAGGCAGAATGGGCGGGAATTCGACCCACCCTCGCGAAACGTTGCGCCCAGGCCCTGGCGCAAGCGCCTTCGGTGCCGCATCTTCGGGCCCGTTGATAGCCCGCATCTTCATCGGACTTATCCGCGTTTACCAGCGGATGCTGTCACCGCTCCTTGGGGACGTGTGCAGGTTCGAGCCTTCGTGCTCGCGGTACGCGGTCGCATGCCTCGAAGGGCATGGGGCGCTGCGGGGCAGCTTGCTTTCGTTTCTGCGCCTGTGTAAGTGCCACCCCTTTCACCCGGGTGGGCTCGACCTGCCGCCGCCCCCCTGAGGAAGTACGTTCATGGACCGCTCTACGCTGCTTCGCTGGGTCGTCATTGCGGCCGGAATTCTCCTCTTCTGGAAGTTCGGAATGCCCCTCATCACGGGCAAGAACGGATCGGCGCCGCAACCGGTGGCCGCGGAGAAGTACGTCAACGCGCCTGATTTCGCGCCAGACGTCCTCGACGAAGGGGCCGACAAGCCGCCGCCCGAGGGCGAGCTCTGCACCATCAAAGGCAACCGCTTCGAGGCCGAGCTCTCGACGCGCGGCGCAGCAGTCCGCCACTTCCACTTGAAGGACCACTACGCGAAGACGCCTGCGGCGGACATGTCGACGACGCCCGACCACGAGCGGTGGCGCTCGCTCCGCACGACCTTCCGCGGTGAGAGTGCAAACGACCAGCTCGACTTCGATCGCTTCAACTGGAAGCTCGAGAAGCTCGGCGAGACCGGGTGCAAGTTCACCTACGTCGACCCGAAGGTCGAGATCACGAAGACGGTGACCGCAGGCAAGCGTGAGTTCGAGCTCGAGGTCGAGACCACGTTGAAGAACCTCACCGACGCACCGAAGAAGCATCGCTTCTCCGTCGAGACGTTTGCGTTCCGCACCAACGCCGAGGTTTCCGGGCACCTCGGGCGCGTGTCGCCGTTCCTCACCGAGCTCGTTTGCGCGGGCGGCAAGGACGTCGAGCGCAAGGCCAGGGACGATTCGCACTTCAAGAACCGAAGCTGGTTCACCGACCCCGGTACCGATCGCTTCGCGGCCGTGTCGAACTACTACTTCGCGCAAGCGCTCGTCCCCGAAGGCGAGCCTGCCGACTGCCGCGTCCTCGCCGAGGACTGGTACTCCGCGGGCCAGGCGCGCGACGCCGACAACGCGGGCGCCGTCTACCACGCGCAGCTCGCCTACGCGCCGCGCGAGCTCGTGCCGCAAGCAAGTGCAACCTACAAGCAGCTTGCGTTCTTCGGTCCGAAGGAGCGCGACGTGCTCGTGCACGCGGGCGAGACCCCAGACGGCAGAGGGCGCGGCCTCGGCGATCTCATCAACCTCGGTTTCTTCTCGCCGGTCGCGAAGTACCTCGTGCGCTTCATGCAGTGGGTCCACGACCACATCACGGGCAACTGGGGCCTCGCCATCATCGCGATGACGGTCTGCCTTCGCCTCGCGCTCTTCCCGCTCACGTGGAAGTCGATCAAGAGCACCATCGCGATGCGCCGCCTCAAGCCCGAGGTCGATGCGCTCAACGCCAAGTTCGCCGACGACGCGCAGCGAAAGAACATGGCCATGATGGAGCTGTGGCGAAAGAACGGGGTCAACCCGCTCGGCGGCTGTTTGCCGCAGCTCGTCCAGATGCCGATCTGGTTCGCGATGTACACGACCCTCCAGACGGCGGTCGAGATGTACCACGAGCCATTTGCGTGGTTTACGGACCTCTCCGCACCCGATAAATTCTACGTGCTGCCGATCGTCCTGGGCGTCTTCATGATCCTCCAGCAACGCATCGTGCCGCAGCAAGGAATGGACCCCGTGCAGCAGAAGATGATGATGTATCTCCTGCCCGGTGTGTTCACCGTCATGATGCTCTTCCTTCCGGCCGCGCTTGGCGTGTACATGCTCACCAACAGCGTTCTCGGAATTGCCCAGCAGCTCGCGGTCGAGCAGCTGGCACCAAGGGCCGGCAAGCCCGGCGGTCCAGGAGATATCGTCGTCAAGGAGGTCGCCTCATCAAGCGGCGATCTCGAGGCGAATGGCGTGAAGCAGCTTGGAAAGGGAAAAGCGCGTGTCTAATTCGTTCGAAGGCGGAGCAACGGAAACCACAGCGAGCACGCCTGGCGCTGACGAATCGAGCCTCGATCCTCAGACCACGCGGTCCCTCGGCTTCGTGCGCAAGCTCGTCGCAGGGATGCAGATGGACGCCGAGGTCACACTCGCACCCGACGACGGCGAAGGCTCCGACGACGAGATCCGGCTCGAGATCGAAGGCCCCGACGCGGGCCGCATCATCGGCAAGCGCGGCGCCGTGCTCGAGGCCATCCAGTACCTGACGACGCGCGTCGCGCACCGTCCGGGCGAGCCGCGCCGTCACGTCGCAGTCGACGCCGAAGGCTACCGTGCGCGCCACGAGGACCAGCTCGCCGAGATGGCGAAGAAGCTGGGCGAGCGCGTCGCTGCCGAAGGAAAGATCATCACCTTCGATCCCATGAACGCGCGCGATCGCCGCATCGTCCACATGGCGCTTCGTGAGGTCACCGGCGTGCGCACCGAGTCGAGCGGCGAAGGCCCCGATCGCCGCGTGCAGATCATCCCCGCGAGCGCGGCCGCGCCTGGCGCCCCCGCAAGCGGCGCAGGCCCGCGCTGACGTTCTACAAGAACCTCGACGGCACGACGCCGGACAAGGGGCTCGGTGCCATTCTCAAGTGGCAGGTCGCGGACCGCGTCGCGGGTCGGCGTCGAAAGTCGGACGACTCGTCGTTCGTCACGCCACGCCGCGCGTACGACGGCACCACGCTGACGGAGCTGACGCCGCACCTGACGTGGATTGGCCACGCGACGTTCGCGATGCGAATGGCGCAGAAGCTCGTCGTCACCGACCCGATCTTCTCGCCGCGTGTCGGTCCGTCGAAGCGGCTCACGGCACCGGGCGTGAAGCTCGAGAACCTTCCGAAGATCGACATCGTGACGATCTCGCACTCGCACTTCGATCACCTCGACATGCCGACGCTGAAGCGCATCGGAAACGATCCGCTCTACATCGTGCCGAAGGACGTCGGTGAGATCCTGAAGGCGGGCGGTCTCGACCGCGTCGTCGAGCTCGGTTGGTGGGAGACGCACCGCGAAGGCGATCTCGCGATCACGCTCGTCCCCGCGCAGCACTGGTCGATGCGCATGCCATGGGATCGCAACAAGCGCCTTTGGGGCGGCTTCGTCTACGAGTCCAGCGAAGGCACGAGCTACCACGCGGGCGACACCGCGTTCAAAGAGGAAGTGTTCGCCGCCATCGGCGAGCGCTTCCCCAAGATCGACTGGGCGATGCTGCCCATCGGCGCCTACGACCCGCCGTGGTTCATGCAGCCGCAGCACATGGGCCCGGAAGAAGCGGGCCGTGCCTGGGAGATCCTCGGCGCGAGGAACCTGTGCGCGATGCACTGGGGCACGTTCAAGCTCACCGACGAGCCGCTCGCCGAGCCGCCCGAGCGGCTACGCGCTTGGTGGAAACAGCACGATCACGATCCTGAACGTTGCTTCCTTTTCGACATCGGCGAAACGCGAGCGCTCACGCCGCGTTGATTCACCTTGTTGCAGCCGATGGCGGCACGCGGCGCGTGCGCTAGGATTCGCGCATGCTTGTTGCTCGCTTGAACTTGGTCGTCGGTGCATTGGCTCTCGTCGGAATCGTCACCGCCTTCGGTTTTGGATCGGTGGCGGGTTGCTCGAGCGACGATGCCGCGCCAGCCGACGGCGGTTCCGACGCCGACGCCGGACCGGAGATCGATCTCTGCAACAGCTTCACGTCCGTCGGTCAGCCCTGCGCTCCAGTGTCCAACAAGGCCTGCTTTCCCGAGTGCGAGAAGGGCGGCTGCTTCTGCCGCGCCGGCCAGGACGGCAGGGGCGTGTGGAGCTGCACCACCGATCTCTCGTGCTACCCGGAAGCAGGTCCGCTCGAGGACACGGGCGTGCTGCCGCCGTTCGATGCCGGGCCGGACGACGCGCGGAACGACGCGCTCGACGCTGCCGACGCCGACGGGGGCTGAGCCCGCGTCACGAGCTCGGTAGCTAGCTATAGCTAACCTTCAGGGCGCTGATCGACGGGGCCATCGAAGGGTGGATGTTGCATGCTTCCAAGGCGCGCGTGACGCGCGTGCGCTGGCAACGCGAGCGCCAGCGAAGGATCGTCGTACCCGGCGGCAGCGACGGCGGTCGCGATGGGCGCCAGCGTCGTTGCGGTCTGCGGGCGCGACGTGGATCCGGCGCTCGTCGGGGCCGCCAACGCCCGCGGCCTCGCGCTCAGCCGCCTGCAGCAGGAGGCCCAGCTGGCCGG
>CAXSGV010000097.1:0-946 GCA_964236615.1 uncultured Polyangiaceae bacterium | reverse complement strand
CAGCGCTTCTTTCAATGCGATCACGTCGTCGACGTTCATTACGTGGACGTGCCGCCCCGGTGGCGGGATGAGGAGCTGCTCGCCGACGCCGACCGCGTGGGCCTTGCCTTCGTGAAGCTCGCCACCGAACGACACTGTCTCGCTGTACCAGGTGAGCTCCTCTTTCTCCCGCGCGTCGAGCGCGCCACGTGGGGTCGTGCGCTCCGCGGCGACGAGTGCATCATGCACGTGCCGCGCGAAGCGACGCGCACGCCGGACATCGCCGAGCACGAACGCGACGCGCGGGCTCAGACATCCGCGCTGGTCGAACGGCACGACGTCGCGGACGAGCGCGGCGGCGGCGCTTTCGAGCGCATCGTTGCGCCCGATGCACGCGATCCCCAGCCCCGCGCCGTGACCGCGCACGCGGACGCCTGGACGGACCGTCGCGCGCACCTCGGCAATCGTGGCGTCGCGGCCGTAGACGTGGACCTCGCCTTCGGTGAGCGCCGCGAGGTCGACCGTGCTCGCGAGCGTGACGCTGGGATCGCCCAAGGCTTCGACGAGCACGCGCGCAAAGACCGGCTCGCGTGACGAGGGGCGAACGACGACTCGACGAGCTGCCGCGCGTCCGAGAGCGATCGCACGCAGCGCCGCCGTGAAGACGTTCGCCGAGAGGATCACATGCACCACGCTCGTGCGCCCCGCATACGCAAGGAGGCTCGCGAGCTCCGCATCGGTCGCTTCGGTCTCGAGGTGCGCGAGACCCAGCTCGACGCCCGCTGGCGTCAGACCGGTCGCGCGTGCGAGCTCGGCGCGCCACGGTGCGGGCCTGGGCGTGCGTACGAGCGCCGCCGATGTCGCGAGGAGAGCGCGGATCGCTGCGAGCGCGCTGGTCTCGTCGTTGGCGTCGGCGTCGCCTGCGTCGTGGGCGTCGTGGACGTCGCCGATCATCGACCGAGGAGCT
>CAXSGV010000096.1:12949-16927 GCA_964236615.1 uncultured Polyangiaceae bacterium | reverse complement strand
CCAGCTCGCCACTCACGTGTCCCGCGCGATCGTCCCAGCCTCGCGTGTTTCTACCGCATGGCCACACCAAACCATGGACCGTCCAGCGTCCCGGCTCGCGGCTCACGTCCCCATCGCGATCGCTCCCGCCTCGCGTGTTTCTCCCCCGTGGCCATCCAACCATGGACCGTCGAGCGCCCCGGCTCGCGGCTCACGTCTCGCGACGACTTACTTCCCGTAGTCGTCCGCTGCGAAGCGCACGTCGCCCAGGCCTTGCGAGCGCATCTCCGCGGCGAGGGCGTCGACGGCGATTTCGACGACGTCGAAGCGGGTCGAGGGGGCGTAGTACTCGTCGTCTTCGACTTCGCCCAGCGACTGCAGACGACGCTCGAGCACCTCGCGTTCGGCGATCTCGGTTTCGAGGTGCGCGTGCCATCCTTCGGCGGTTTCGAGGAGCAGCGCCTCGCGCGCCATGCCGATCGGGTTGAAGGCCAGGTAGACGCGCGTCATGTAGACCCGCCAGCCGTCGTACTCGCCTTCGCAGCGCCAGAGACCGTGGTGGGCGCGCCGAATCACCTCGCCGACGTACGCGCCGATCGTGGCTTGCAAAAGGTCGAGGCTCTGGGGCTTGGCCGTCACGTCGGCGCGCGCGTCGCGCACGTACTGGTCGACGATGCTCAGCGTGTCGGGCGTGAAATCGAGCGGGACGCCGTATTTTGCAGCGGCAAAGCGCACGCACGAGGCAGCAAGCTCAGCCACCGCACCGGGCATGGGCTCGAGGTCGTCCACGGCTTGGTCCTCGTCGACGTGCTCGTGCGGCGATCCATGCCCGTTCGCGTCACCGCTCGTGTCGCCCGTCCTGAAGCCATTCTTTTTGTTGTCGTCGTCACCCATGCGCGCCCCTGGCGTAGTCCGCACATAAGTTCTAGTCTTCTTGTCCCCCAATGCGCATAGGGATTTTTAGCGATATTCACGCGAATCATGAAGCGCTCTCTGCTGTGCTCGAGGCGTACCGCAAGGAGAAGGACAAGGTCGACGTCTTCTACTGCCTTGGCGACACGGTCGGTTATGGCGGCTCGCCCAATGAATGCGCCGACCTCGTTCGCGAGGTCGCGAAGACGACGATCCTCGGCAACCACGATGCTGCGGTCAGCGGCCGCATGGACTACTCGTACTATTACGAGGCCGCGCGCCACGCGCTCGACGCGCACGCCGCGGTGCTCACGCCCGAGAACATGGCGTGGCTCAAGTCGCTGCCGTACGACCACATGCTCACGGACATCGAAGTCCTTCTCTGCCACGGCTCGCCGGTGCGGCTCGAAGAGTTCGAGTACATCTTCGCGCCCGAGCAGGCGCGCGAGTGCCTCGCCATCTACGACAAAATCGGCCACCTCACGCTCATCGGGCACTCGCACCTCTGCAAGGTGTTTGCGCTCACGCGGACGACGGTCGAAGAGCTCAACCCCGTCGACTTCGAGCTCGAGCCCGACAAGAAATATATCGTGTCCGTCGGCTCGGTCGGTCAGCCGCGCGACTTCGACAACCGCGCCAGCTACACGCTCTACGACAGCGACAAGAAGCGCTTCGAGTTCAAGCGCATCGAGTACGACATCGAGCTCGCGGCCGACAAGGTCCTGCGCGCGCGGCTCGAACGCAACTTCGCCCACCGCCTCTTCATCGGGGTCTGATTCGCGGGTTTGATCGCGATCTTGATCCGCGAATCTGGCTCGCGAATCTGGCTCGCGGGTCTTGATTCGGCTCATTTCGACGTCGCCGCCGGCGTGACCCCGCGGCCAACGACGTCGCGGACGAAGGTCGTCAGCTCGACGTGCACGCGGTAGGTGCGCGGCGGAACCCCGACCGTCGTGGGCGCCGAGCCATCAATCACGATCCGCAGCTTTCCTCCGCGCGTCGCGTCGAGCTCGGTGACGGTGGCCTTCAGTGTCGTACGAAGCGTGGCGGCGGTGAGCTCGATCGTGCCGGGGATCTCGAGCTCGACGCGATCGATCTTCGCGTCGCCGGGCACTTCCTTGGCCAGCACGAGCTCGAACCCGATGCGCGTCGTCGTTTGCTGCGAGCCGACGGCGCGCGGCACCGCGCCGAGCGCGAACAGGCTTCCGATGCGTTGCCGCACCGCACCGAGTGGCTCGCGCGTGAGGACGACGCCGCGCTCTGCGTCACCCGCGAGATCCGTGATCGGCGAGCTGGGATCAGGCGCGCCATCGACGCCGCGCACCTCGATGCGGCCGGCGGGTCGCGTCGCGATTCCCCCTCCCGCGCCCCCCGCCCCTCCCGCGCCTCCTGCCCCCGGCGGAAGAACGTCGTTGAGGGTCGAGAGCCAGCGCCGGAGGTTCACGCCGCGCGCATTCGGCCGCTGGGTCGCGGCCGACGGCGCGCACTTCTTCTCCTCCTTTGCCGCGAGCGCCTCGCAGCCAGGCCGTCGCACGCGCGTCTCGCCCGCGCACAGCCGCGCGTCGCGCGAGGCGACGGCAAGGCACGTGGGCTCGCGGCCTGCGTTCGGGCTTGCCGTGATCTCGAAGGGGCAGCGATCGGGCTGACCCGTCGCCATCGCGACGAACGACTCGCAACGCGCGCGCAGTGAGCTCGATTCGATCGGGGTGCACTTGCGGACGTCCTTGCTCTTCAGCGACTCGAGGATCCGGCACGCGTCGCGGAGGAAGGTGTCGTAGCCGATGGCTTCGAGCGCATCGCCCACCAGCGGATCGGTCTGGGCGCGCTCGGCGACACAGGCTTCGAGCGTCGTGAACTTGTCGACCTCAGCTTTGAGATCGCCGGCGGGTGCAGGCGGATCGCTCGACTCCGCGAACGCCGCCGCGTCGGCGCCGAGGACGTTGGCGATGCTCACCGCCGACATGGGGGCGGGCGGATCGGGATCGCGCGGCGGCTCGTCCTTGCACGAAGCACACGGCAGCGCTGAAGAGCACGCCAGCGCTGCAAGGATGATCGCAAACCGCCCTCGCATTCGATCGCAGAGGCTACACTGCCGCCCGATGCGTGACTTTGGACATCGACCTCATGGGCTCCGCCAACCCGGCGCGGCCATCTCGGCGGTCTTCGCCGTGTTTGCCCTCCACTGCGGCGGCCGCGAAGGCACACTGGCCAACGTCGCGGCCCCGGTATCGAGCGGCGCCGCGGCCTCTTCGTCGAGCCCACGCGGGAGCGATCCGCTCTGCGGCGACGGCTGGAAGTGGGACGGCACGCGCTGCACGCAGACCGATCTTCTCGCCTCGGGCGGTGACGGCAAAAGCGATCCTCCGCCTCCGCCGAAGGGTGGTGCAAACGGTGGCGAGGGGGCGGGCGCAGGCGGCGGTGACGATCCTTCGCGCGCGAGCTCGACCCAGAGCGGTGGCGGCGTCGGTGCTGCGCAGCTCGTCGTGCACGACGTCACGGTCGGTACGGGCGCCGAAGCGAAGGCAGGCGACAACGTCCGCATCCACTACGTCGGCACGCTCGCCGACGGCACCGAGTTCGACAGCTCGCGCAAGCGCGGCATCCCCTTCGAGTTCCGACTCGGCGGCGGACAAGTCATCAAAGGCTTCGATCGCGGCGTGCTCGGCATGAAGGTCGGCGGCATGCGTCAGCTCACGATCCCGCCGGAGCTCGGCTACGGCCGGAAGGGCGCGCCCCCGCTCATTCCGCCGCGCGCCACGCTCGTCTTCGAGATCGAGCTGCTCGACGTGACCTGAGCGTCACTTCTCGAGGAGCAAGGACACGACACCGATCTCGGCTTCACGCAAGAGATCGAGCACGCGCACTGCGCGGCCGTGGAGCGCTGCGGGCGCACAACGAACGACGGCGCGCGCCCGCGGAAAACGCGCGTGGTACGCGCTCGCACGGAGGGCGATGATGCGGTCCTCGAGGATGGCCTCGCCGGCGATCGTCGTCACGCCGTCGGCCGCCACGAGCACATAGAGTGGCGGGTCGGCATCGAGCGCCCGGCTGCGCGGCACCGCCGCGGGGCCCGCCCCCCTCCCCCCG
>CAXSGV010000096.1:2301-12939 GCA_964236615.1 uncultured Polyangiaceae bacterium | reverse complement strand
TGCCGAGGGCTCGTCCTCGTTCATCTCGGGGCGACTGCATCCGCCTGCAAGAGCCGCGAGCATCACCAGCGCGATCAAAGCGCTGGTCGCGGTACACGGGGTCACCGAGCGGGGCCCGCCTTGTCGACGATCTTGCACTGGCCGATCAGCGGAACGTGATCGCTGAGACCGTGGAACGGCGCCTTGCGCTCGCCGAAGCGATGGCTGCCTGCGAAGTCGTGAAACGCGAGGCCGGGGCCCGAAAATACGTGATCGAGGTGCATCCGCATCGACATGAAGCCAGCGGTCGGCCACTTCACGAGGCCGTCGTGATCGAGGCCGTTCACCGCGGCAAGCGCGTCGGTCCACTGACAGTCCTCGACGAGGTAGCGGTACGCCGGCGACCCCGGCAGCGAATTGAAATCCCCCACGACGACGAAGCGATCGCTCTCGCGCTCGGCGTCGACGAAGCGCGCGAGGTTCTTCGCTTCTTCGAGCTGGTTCGGGCCGTAGCCAAGGCGCTGCGGGCTCGTCCAGAATTCCTTCGACATCGTCGAGGGCAGGCTGAGGTGCGTATTGAACACGTCGATGGGGTGCAGGCCCTTGTAGCGAAAGCGGACGTGGGCGCAGATGCGCGTCTGCTTGAGACCGCGGATCGGGTGGAGCTTCCGGTGCGTAATGTCCTCGGGCGCCTCCGCGTTGTGGTGGTCGATCACGAAGTCTTCGTGCGCGAGGACTGCGAGCCCCGTCGTGTAAAAGGGCTTGTTCTGGCCGACGCTCTTGTAGCTGTGCGCGGGGAAGTAATAGGCCGTGTACCGGCCCTTCTTGTTGGCGGCGACGAACGCGGCTTCGAAGGCTTCCATGAAGCGCGAGAGCTGCGTCTCACCCTCCTTCGTCTGCGGATCGACGAGCGTCGAGCGTATCGACGTCGTCTCCATCTCTTGGAGACAGATGAGCCCGGGCAACGGGTCGAGCGCGACCAGCGCGTCGGCGATGCGACGCACCGCGCGGCGCGTGCTGGCAAAGCCGCGTGTCGCGTGGCCGAAGTAGCGAACGTTGTACGTGACGATCCGCACCGCCCGTCGTTCTACCCCGGCCGCGGTCGATCACCGCGGGACAAATTGCCATTGTGGGTCCCTGACGTGGCACCGCGCCACAAGCGGAAGCAGCGTTTCCCCATGGAATACCGCCACCAACCGCCGTTCTACGCGTCGCGTCGTTGGGAACATGACTTGCTAAGTAGCTTCGCCATGAAGAACAGCGCTTTCCAACTGCGAGCCCGGCGCCCCGGCGCCTCCGTGCTGATCGTGGACGATGACGCCGACGGGCGCGAAGCGCTCGAGCGCCTTCTCCGATTCGCGGGTTACGTCGTTTCGACGTGCGCAAACGGCGGCGAGGCCCTCCAGCGCCTGCGCACCGAAGGAAAGCTGCCCGACGTCATCCTGCTCGACGTGATGATGCCCGTCATGGACGGCGCTGCTTTCCGCAAGGAGCAGATGAACGACCACGTGCTCAAGGCGATCCCCGTGGTCGTCGTCTCTGCGCAGGGCGACCTTCAGGCGACGTTCGAGGCGGACGCGTACCTCGACAAGCCGCTCGAGTTCCGCAGCCTCGTCGACACGATTGATCGCATGGTGCCCGAGCGCCCGAGCGAGCGCGGTATCGCGGTCAACGCGCCTGTCGCACCGCGAGGCTGACGCTCGCGAAGGCAGACGCGAGCAGCACGGCCACGCTATGTTCGCGGCCATGCCCGCAAGCTCTGTTCGTCTCTTTCGCCGCCGCACGTTCGCGATCACCCTGCTCGTCGCAGGACTGAGCGCGAGCGCATGCGGCGGCAGCGCGCCTCCGGACGTGGTGGCTCCTTCGACCAGCGCGGCGACCACCCACGCGGCGACCGACGCCAAGCCCGCCGAGAGCGCGAGCGTGAAGCCAGCGGTGCCGGCCGCGATTCAGGCCATCATCGACGCCCCTGATCGCGCGGCGGAGGACAAGGCCATCGACGCCGGGCGGCACCCCGGCGAGCTGCTCGCGTTCTTCGGCATCGCGCCCGGGATGAAGGTTGCCGAGATCGCCGCGGGGAGCGGGTACACGACCGAATTGCTCGCGCGCGCGGTGGCTCCGAACGGCGTGGTCTATGGAGAGAACAACAAGTTCGTCGTCGAGAAGTTCGCCGCGGTGCCTTGGGCCGCGCGTCTCGCCAAGCCGGTGAACAAGAACGTCGTGCGCGTCGACCGCGAGCTCGAGGATCCCCTGCCGCCGGAGGCCAAGGATCTCGACGCTGTCGTGGTCGTGCTCTTTTACCACGACACGTTTTGGCTCAAGGCCGACCGCGCGAAGATGAATGCTGCCATATTCAAGTCACTGAAGTCGGGCGGCGTCTATGGTGTCGTCGATCACAGCGCGCGCCCAGGCAGCGGCGTGAACGATGTTCAAACACTTCACCGCATCGACGAGAAAATCGTCCGCGAGGAGGTCGAGAAAGCCGGCTTCAAGCTCGGCGCGGAGGCGGACTTCTTGCGCAGCCCCGCCGATACGCGCGATTGGAACGACTCCGCTTCGAGCGCCGGCGCGCGCCGCGGCACGAGCGATCGCTTCGTCCTGAAGTTCGTGAAGCCGTGAGGGCGCGCACCGTCCTCGCGGCGCTCGCTCTTGCGAGCACGCTCGCCGCTTGCCAAGCATCCGATGTCGAGCGGCACACGATTCCGGCGGGCGACCTGCCGCCGCCCTCGCCGATGCGCGCACAGCAGGCGGGTGCGGACCCGACGGAGGAGCCGAGCCCGAGTGGCGCGACCGGCGCTGGCCCACTGAACGCGAACGTCATGGCTCCCGCCGCTGCCGCCGACGCTGGTGCAGTACCGGGCGAGCTCACGTGGACCGTGCCCTCGAAGTGGACAACGGCGCCGAACCCGAGCCCGATGCGCAAGGCGACCTACAAGATTCCGAAGGCCCCAGGCGACGAGAGTGACGCCGAGATGAGCGTCACGCTCGCGAGCGGCGCGCTCGACGCCAATATCGATCGATGGTCGGGACAGTTCGACGACGCCAAGACGACGCGCGCGGAGCGCACGCTCGCGGGTGGCGTCAAGGTCACGATCGTCGAGATCAAAGGGACGTTGAAAGGCGCGGCGATGCCGATGGCCGGCGGGCCGCCCACGGATCCGAAGAAAGGCTGGGCGCTGCTCGGCGCTATCGCAGAGACCCCGTCGGGCATGACGTTTTTCAAGATGACCGGCCCTGCAAAGACGGTCGCCAGAGCGCGGCCTGAGCTCGACGCGCTCGTCGCGAGCTTCAAGGTTCGCTGACCTCCGACGTACTGGCAGCCTCAGCGACGAGTGAGGCGTCGCGCTAGTAGCGGCGTCGCAGCGCGAACGCGACCGCGAGCGCGCCGGTGACGACACCTGCGCCGATGAGCACGCCCCCCAAGACGGGCGGGCGACGCATCGCGCGGAGACCGTCCCAGATCGATCGCCGGAAGGAGCTCATGTCGCTCGAGACCGTCGGCTGCTCGTGACCGCGAAGGCGCTGCTCGAGGACGTCGGTCTCGTCGAGGAGAACGTCGAGGACCGAGGAGTCGTCCTCGCCGAGGCGGCGCAGCTTGAGGACCACGTTGTGGAGCTCGTCGATCAGCCCCTCTTCGACCGTTTCGACCACGCCGAGGCGCGCGTCGATCGTGGCGAGCGTGGTGCGGAGCGCGGCGAGGTGCTGCGCCGTGTTTTCGGCGTGCTCGTCGTGCTCGTGGCGGCTCAGCTCGTCGGCCGCAGTGAGCGCGGCGCGAACAGCGCCCTGGATGACGCGGGAGAGGGGGATCGGCTCGTTCATGCTCATGCGTCAGCGAGAGAGCAGCGGTCGTGCCAAGCACCACGCCCACGTGAATCGGCCACGAAGGCGGCGCAAATGGGCATTGTCGATGGTGGGTAGTCGCGCGGCAAAACGCACCAGGTGTGACATGCCCCGAGAAATCGCCGTAAATCAGCAGCAGCAAAGGCGGAACTCGCTCGACGCGCAGCGTACGATGGCAAGGAATGGGAGCTGACAAGACTCTCGACGGGACCGAAGCCCCGCCGGGATCAGCTCGTTCATCGTCCCCGCCGTCGGCGCCCGAGCGCACGCTCAACCAGAGCGTCCCCCTCGCGCTGCCGGGCGAGATCATCGGTGGAAAATTCCGCGTCGAGAGCATCATCGGCGAAGGCGGAATGGGTGTCGTCGTGTCGGCGACGCACCTGCAGCTGCGCGAGCTGGTCGCGATGAAGTTTCTTCGCCGCGAGGCGCTGGACAACCCGCAGGTCGTCGCGCGATTCGCGCACGAGGCGCGCGCCGCAGCGAAATTGAAGAGCGAGCACGTTGCTCGCGTGCTCGACGTCGGCGTCCGCGAAGACGGCGTCCCGTACATGGTGATGGAGCACCTCGAGGGCAAGGACCTCGGTCAAATCGTCGAGACGCGAGGGCGGCTGCCGATCGCGGTGGCCGTCGAATACGTCATCCAGGCGTGCGAGGGGCTCGCCGAAGCGCACGCGCGCGGCATCGTTCACCGCGACATCAAGCCCGAGAACCTGTTCCTCGTCGAACGCGACGGCTGGCAGTGCGTGAAGGTCCTCGACTTCGGAATTTCGAAGGCCGCGCTCACCGGCGTCAGCACGCCCGAGGAGCTCGCGGAGCTCGAGACCACGTCGATCATGGGCTCGCCTTGCTACATGTCACCCGAGCAAATTCACTCCACCGACTGCGTCGATCACCGCTCGGATCTGTGGTCGCTCGGCGCGGTGCTCTTCGAGCTTCTCACCGGCGTGACGCCGTTCGACCCCGATCAGACGCTCAACGATCTGATGCTCGCCATCCTCGATCGCGTGCCGCGCAGCTTGCTCGCGCTCCGTCCAGACACGCCGCCGGGGCTCGACGCCGTCATCCACTGCTGCTTGCGGAAGGACCGTGAGGAGCGCTACCAGAACGCCGCCGAGCTTGCGATTGCGCTGCTTCCGTTCGCGCCGCGTCGCGCGCGTGTCGCCGCCGAGCGTGCAGTGTCGGTCACGCGCAGCGGCGGCCTCGCGAGCGAGAAGCTGTCGATGCCGGCCTCGGTGTTTCCGTCGGGCCCACTCGGCGACGTGAGGATCGCCGAGCTCCGGCCCGCCCTGATCCCCCAGTTCGACGAAGAAGTCCGGGCGCCGTCCACGCCGAGCGGCCCCGTCAGCGTGGGGCACGAAAGCGTCCTCGTGACGACGACCTCACAACGCGCGGCCGTGATGGTGACATCCCCGCCGCGCGCTCCCACGCCACGTATCGCCTTGGTTGTGGCGGCGCTCGCGTCGATGTTGATCGGTGGGTTCGTCGGAATGCGCGAGCTCGGCAGCGATCCACGCTCCGCCGCCGTGGTCTCGGCGCCGCCCGTCGTGATGACGATCGCGCCCCAGGTCGTGCAGGTTCGCGTGACGTCGACGCCCGAAGGCGCGAGCGTGAAGGAAGACGGCGTCGAGATCTGCACGTCCACGCCATGCGTCGTCACGTTTCAAGGCGAAGCGGCCGGCCCCTTGGCGTCGCACACGTTGACGATCGCGAAGGTTGGCTTCGTCTCTGCGACGCGCGTCCTTCCCATGGCGCGCGATCCGAAAGAGCCGCTGGCTGTCTCGCTGGCCGCGGCTTCGACTCCGGTCGCTTCTTCTGCTCCGGTCGCTTCTTCTGCCCCGCGCATCGCGCTGAGCCCGCCGGTTCGAGAGAGCGCCGCGACGACGAAGGACGCCTCGGCCAACCCGCCTGCCACCGTCGCCAACCCACCTTCCACCGTCGCCAACCCACCTGCCACCGTCGAAGGTTTCAGGGATTTGCCGTACTGAGCATGTCTTTCCGCGTCGCGACGCTCAACATCTGGAACCGCATGGGCCCGTGGGAGGACCGGCTTGCCGCCATCCGCGCGGCGGTCCCCGGCGTCGACGCCGACGTGCTCGGGCTGCAAGAGGTTCTCAAAATCGAGGGGCCCGACGCGTTCGATCAGGCCGCGCTGATCGCCGAGGGCTTCGGCTACCACGTCGTCTTCGGCAGGAACGAGGAGGGCCCGTACCCGATGGGCAACGCGATCCTCTCGCGCTGGCCCATCGCGCGCTCGCAGGCCTTCGAGCTGCCACGCTTCGGGACCGACGAGCACCGCAGTCTGCTCTTTGCCGAGCTCGAGGCGCCGTTCGGGCGTCTACCTGTATTTTGCACGCATCTCAACTGGATGCTCCATGAGGGTCACGTGCGCGAGCTCCAGGTTCGGTTCATCACCGATCGCATCCAGGAGCTCGTGACGGCGAGCGGGGTGCCCGCGATTCTTCTCGGGGATCTGAACGCGGAGCCCGGCTCCGACGAAATTCGGTTTCTCGGCGGGCTCACCGCGCTCGGCGGACCTAGTGTCTACTTCGCCGACGCCTTCGGGCTCACGGCGGGCGCCGACGGTGCGCCGGGGTTCACGTACGCGCGGAGCAACCCGTTCGCCGCGCCGCTGCGCGAGCCGAATCGTCGCATCGACTACGTCTTCGTTCGCGGTCCGGATAGCCAGGGTCGCGGCGAGCCGCTCGACGCGCGCGTGTGCTTCGACACTCCGCACGCCGGGATCTTCCCGAGCGATCACTACGGGGTGGTCGCAACCCTCAGCACGGAGTAAGAAACGCCCCTTTCCAGGGAGCGATGGCCATGCAGAAGCACCGTCTGTGGTTCGGGTTGAGCGTGTTGGGGCTCGGCGTGTTTGCAGCCTGCAGCAACACCGTCGTCTCTGGGATCGAGACGCCCGACTCGGGTACGAAGGCCGTCGACGCCGGCGGTCCTCTCCCCGAGGACGACGCTTCGAGCGAGGACGACGCAAGCGACGGAAGCGTTCCTGCCAAGGACTCCGGTCCCCAAGCCGACGTCGCGACCGACGCGTTCAAGGCGCCCGACACGAGCGGCAGCGACGCAGGGCCCGTTGCCTCGGGCACGCTCGTCATCAACGAGATCGATTACGACCAGATCCTCACCGACGGCGCCGAGTACATCGAGCTCTACAACCCGTCCCCGACCAACACCGTGAACATGAACAACCTCGCGCTCGTGTTCGGCAACGGGTCGGGCCAGAACATCGGCGAGTACTTCCGTCAGCCGCTCAGCGGCAACCTCGAGCCGCTTCATTACCTCGTGCTCGCGGCGCCGGGCGTCACGGTCATGGACGCGGACGCAGGGCTCGTCACGGTGATCCGCTTCGCGGCGCAGAACAACAACATCCAGAACGGCAAACCCGACGGCGTGGCGATCGTCGATACGTCGACCAACCTCGTCATCGACGCGCTCTCGTATGGCGGCGCGCTCGGCACCCCCTACAACTTCGTCGAGGGCACGCCGCTCGTCGCGGAGGACTCGAATACCGTCGCCGGCGCGCTCATGCGCGATCCCAACGGGGTCGATACGAACAACGCGAACGGCGACTGGAAGTTCTCCACCACGCTCACCCCCGGCGGGGCGAACGTCTTCACGCCCTGAGAGCGCGCTCGAAAATCAGAGCGTCGCTAGCCACGTCATGAATTTCGGATCGGCTTGCGAGGGGGTCTGGCCGGTGACTTTCAGAAAGGCGCGCTCACCGTTCGGGTCGTTCGCGAAGTCGTCGCGCCACGCTTGGTAGAACGGCCAGAGCAAATTCCGCTGATCGAGCCATTGGCAGAAGTAGCGCGCGGTCGCGTAGTTGAGATCTTCCAAGTCGCCGCGGAAGGCTTCATGGCTCAGACCAAAGAGGCCGCTCGGGCGTGCATGCGCTTTCTCGGTGGTGGTGGTGAGCGCCGTGCGTAGGCGAGGGAGGCGCCAATTCTTCACCCCGTGGATCTCACCGGGGCGCGGGATCACGGGGCCTTCGAACAGCGACGCGATGCCCTCGTTGATCCACGTCGGCGCGTCGGGAAAATCACTGGCGACGATCGGGTGGACGAGCTCGTGCGTGAGCGTGCCCAAGCCGAGACCCGCGTTCATGACGATGCGTCGCTCCTGCGGTCGGAAGAAGCCGTACTTCGACAGACAAGGCTCGTTCCAAGTCCGCTTGCAGTACGCCTCGTACGAGGCCGCGGTCCAGAACAGGTAGACCGAGATCGCTTCGTGGGGCGGCGTGCGAAAGCGGTGGTTGTAATACGCATCGAGCGCGCTGGTCGCGAGGCTCACGCTCGGCGCGAAGCTGCCGGTGCCGGGCGCGCTGACGAACACGAACGTGTCGCTCACGATCTGGGTTGCCGCGTGCGCGCCGAGCTCCTTCTTACCCTCCTCGACACGAGCACGGCGATCCGCGTCGAGGTCGTAGGCCGCCGCCGGTGCGGAAGCCCCAGGGGCCGTGGGAGCAGCGGGAGCAGCGGGAGCAGCGGGAGCAGCGGGAGCTGCCGTAGCGGCTGCGACCGATGCGGTGGACGTGAGGGGCGAAGCTGCGGGGAGGGCAGCTCCTGGCAAGGGCGTCGACGCCGAAGAAGGCGTTGAGCCCGTCGCCGAAGGGCCGGTGCACGCGACGAAAAAGAGCGCTGCCAAAGCCACCACCGAGACGAGCTTGGTTCGCACGGCTCTCCGACACACGATCCCGGTCAGCCGTTGGGAGCGGTCACGAAATCCACGATCGCGCGGCGCGCCGCAGCGTCGACCACAGCCTGGGGCACGCCGCTCTTCTTTGGAACGCAGAGCGAGTGGTCGCCGCCCTCGATTGCGTAAATCGCCGCGCGCGCCCCCAGCTCGGGGGTATGCGCCGCGATCTCGACCGGGCTACCGAAGGGATCGCGCGTGCCCTGAACGAAGAGTGACGGCACGCGCACCTTCGGCCAGTGTTGGGTGCGGAGGTCGGCGCTCTTTCCAGGAGGGTGAAGCGGATAGCCGAGGAACACGAGCCCGGCCGCTGCCTCGCCGCCGGCCACGATCTGCGACGCGATCCTTCCGCCCATCGATTTCCCGCCGACGAAGATCGGCACCGCTCCGCTGCTGGCGACGCGCACGTGCGCGAGCAGACGGATCCAGCACCGCTCGAGCACGTCGTTCTTGTCGGGGGCGCGCTTGCCGCGAGCCGTGTACGGAAAATCGAAGGTGACGACGTGCAGCCCGAGGTCCCCGAGCGCGCGCGCCCACGCGACCATCCACGGGTGGGTCTGATCGCTCCCGGCGCCATGGGCGAGCACGAGCAACGGCGAGCCCGCGCTTCCGTACCGCCGCAGTGTGACGTCGACGTTCTGTCCGGCGTCGACCTTCTCGAGCTTCGCCATCCCTCCTCAGTGTGTCAGAAATGACCGTCACAGTTGCGCGCGCGATCGGCATCGAAAATCGGTTTTTCTCGGCATTTTCGCGCGGCGCGACTTTCGCAATCGGCGCCGCCATGAACCTCCGCTCCGACTTCGCCACCGCGGCCAACACCCTCGAGCCGCTCTTCGTCTGGAAGAAAAACAACTCGTTTGCCGACGCCGTCGACTTCGCCGCCTCCACGGCCGCGACGCTCGCGCGCCTCGGGAGTGGAGCGTTCGTCGCGCACCTCGGTGCGCGGCCGGCAAAGCGTCTCGAGCTCTACGAGCGCGAGGCGTGCCCGTTCTCGCGCAAGGTGCGCGAAGCGCTCTCGATCCTCGACCTCGACGCCATCATCCACCCGTGCCCGGAGGGTGGCACCCGCTTCCGCGCCCGCGTCGAAGCGCGCATCGGCGAGCTCGAAATTCCGCTTCTGGTCGACGACAACGCCGACATCGCTCTGACGGACTCCGACGCCATCGTGCGTCACCTCTTTACGACCTACGGCGACGGCACTGTCCCCCTCGCCCTTCGCGGCAAGGGCGTCACCGACGCCAGCTCGCGCCTCGCCACCCGCTTTCGCGGCGACAAAGGCATGCGGGTTGCCGCGTCGAAGGAGCCCGAGAACCTCATCGAGCTCTACTCCTACGAGGCGTCGCCGCACTGCCGCATCGTGCGCGAAAAGCTGAGCGAGCTCGAGATCCCGTACGTGCTTCACAATGTGGCGCGCCGTAGCCCGCGCCGCGCGGCCTTCGTCGAGCTTTCGGGAAAGATGCAGGTGCCCTTCCTGCTCGACACGCAGAACAACGTGCGCATGTTCGAGTCGCGCGAAATCGTGCAGTACCTCGACACTCGCTACGCCGCGACGAGCTAACGCAGACGCGATATACTCGCAGCGATGGGCGGGCACGACGGTGATGAGGCGACGCTTAGCCATGTCCTGCCCGCCTACTTGTTGCGCCGGGTTCCGGTCGTCACGTGGGCCGACAGCGCGGGCGAGCACTCGATGCAGCTCGACACGCGCACGGTGGTCGGCTCGGCCGAGGGGGCAGGGATCGTCATCCCGAACGACCGCACTCTGTCGCGCCTCCACGCCGAGCTCGATCTTAGGGACGATGGGCTCTGGGTGCGCGATCTCGGCAGCCGCAACGGCACCGTCGTCGACGGCGTCTCGGTGGAGTCCGCGCGCGTTCCGAACGGCGGTCGCATCCACCTAGGCGCGACCGTCTTCAAGGTCCAATACGAGGAGACGCACCCCAACCTCGACCTCTGGCCGAAGTCGTCGTTCGGTCCGCTCCTCGGTGAGAGCTTCATCATGCGCGAGCTTTTCAGCTCGCTCTCGCGCATCAGCCCCATGACGTCGTCGGGCTGATGCGCGAGAGCGAGCTGAAGAGCTCGCGCATGATGAAGCTCTCACCCAGGAGCGGA
>CAXSGV010000096.1:0-2291 GCA_964236615.1 uncultured Polyangiaceae bacterium | reverse complement strand
CGTGCTCGTGCGCGGCGAGACCGGCACCGGCAAAGAGCTCGTCGCGCGCGCGATCCACGAAGCGTCGCCGCGCGCTTCGAACGCGTTCATCATCGTCGACTGCGCCGCGCTGCCGGAGAACCTGCTCGACGCCGAGCTGTTCGGCCATACGAAGGGCGCGTTCACCGGCGCGATCGCGAACCGCGCCGGCGCGATCGAATCGGCCGACGGTGGCACCGTGTTCCTCGACGAAATCGGCGAGCTGCCGATGAGCATGCAGCCGAAGCTGCTGCGCGTGATCGAGTCGCGCATGATCCGCCGGCTCGGTGAGTCCGCGCACCGCAAGGTCGACGTGCGCTTTCTCTCGGCGACGCACCGTGATCTTCTCACGATGGTCAACGCCGGCGAGTTTCGTGAGGACCTCTACTTCCGTCTGGCCGTCGTGCCCGTCCTCGTGCCGCCTCTGCGCAAGCGCCCCGAGGACATCGAGGCCCTCGTCCGGCACTTCATGGCGTCGAACGGCGACAACGGATCGATCACGCACGAGGTCATGCGCGAGGTGCTGGCGCGTCCATGGCGCGGCAACGTGCGCGAGCTCCGCAACTTCGTCGAGCGCGCGCTCGCGCTCGGTGCGAGCCAGGCGCTTGCGATGACCTCGGGCGCGACCCCCGAGCCGTTCCAGAACGAGCTTCCTACCTCGCGCATGGCGCAGTCGGGCGCGTTCACCGCGCTCAAAATCCCGCCGCCCCCGTCGTCGACGCAGAGCTTGGGAGCGAGCGCAGGCGCGCCAGGTGGTGCAGGCATGGGCGCGGCGGGCGCCGCCGCGAAGGTCGCGTTCGACCAGGCGTTCAAGGACTTTCGCGAGCAATGGGTCGACGCAGGCGAGCGCGAGTACGTGCAGCGTTTGCTCCTACGTCACGATCGAAACGTCCAGGCGGCAGCGCAGGCGGCGGGCGTCGATCGCACGTACATCTATCGCTTGATCCGCAAGCACGGACTCTAGGGACGTTGACAACAGGCCCCAAGTCGCGGATGACCTCGCGGCCGTGACTGCCAGCTATTTCGATGTCGATGGGACGCTCGTCACCACGAACCTGATCCACCCGACGCTGTTCTATTTGAAGAACCAGAAGTCGCCGTTCCGCAGCTTGGCGGTGCTGGCAAAGGCCGCGCTCAAGGCGCCGCAGATGGCGATGGCGGAGATGAAAGACCGCCGCCTCTTCAACGAGCTTCTCTTCTCGGTCTACGAGGGCATGAGCGAGGACCGAATCCTCCTCCTCGCCGACGAGGCCTTCGACACCGTGCTCAAGCGCGCGCTCTACCCGAACGCCAAAGGCCTCATCGAGCGTTGCCGCGATCAGGGCCACGACGTCGTGCTCATCTCGGGCGCGCTCGACTTCTTGATGAAGCGTCTCGCCGAGCATCTGGGCGCCACGCACGTGATCGCGAACCGCCTCGAGATCAAAGACGGCTTCTGCACCGGGCGTCTCTTGCGCCCCGTCGTCGCCGGTCCCGAGAAGGCGCGGCTCGTGCGCGATCACGCGCGCGCCAACGGCCATGATCTCGATCACTGCTTCGCGTATTCGGACAGCTACTCCGACGTGCCCATGTTGAGCGTCGTCGGCCACCCTGCCTGCGTCAATCCCGACGTGAAGCTCCAACGCCTCGCCGAGGCGTACCACTGGCCCGTCATTCGAATGGAGTCTGCTTCGTGAGTCACCCGCTCGTCGTCACGCTCGATCGCAAGAGCGCACCCCGCGTCATCTTCTCTGGCGATCGTCTCATCTCGGTCGACATGCCGGCCGGCACGCGCTGCATCTACCCGCGCCCGCCGCTCGAAGCGCTCAAGGATGTCGACGCCGCGATCCGGTACGCGATCAACCACCCCTACGGCTCCGATCCGCTTCACGCGAAGCTTCGCCCGGGGATGAAGGTCGTCATCGCGATCGACGACATCTCGCTGCCACTGCCGCCGATGCGCCGGCCCGACATCCGCGAGCGCGTGCTCACGATCGTGCTCCAGCTTCTGTCCGATCACGGCGTCGAGGACGTCGAGATGATCATCGCGACGTCGGTGCACCGGCGCATGACCGGCGACGAGGTTCGCCACATCGTCGGCGACAAGATCTTCAACGCGTACTGGCCGAACCGCCTCTACAACCACGACGCGGAAGATCCGAAGGGCATGAAGGAGATCGGCACCACCGAACAGGGTGAGGTCGTCGAGCTCAACAAAAAAGCCGTCGAGAGCGATCTGCTCATCTACGTGAACTTGAACCTCGTCCCCATGGACGGCGGGCACAAGTCGGTGA
>CAXSGV010000095.1:14340-16948 GCA_964236615.1 uncultured Polyangiaceae bacterium | reverse complement strand
GAGGAGAAGCGCGCCCGCCTACGGAGGCCCCTCGAGGCGAATGGCTCGGCTGCCTGGAAAGGCGCCCGGCACACCAGGCTGCACACTTCCGAAGTACGTCGCATCGATCCCACGCTCGGCGTGGGCCAGTGGCCCCGTCATCTCCTCCAACCGAAGGTAGAGCATGGGCGCGTCGCGAAGCACCGCCGCGGCGTAGGCAGGCAGCCCGGCCTCGAGGGCCGCCTCCGGGCTCACGCTATCGCGTTGCTCTTGGCCATCTTGCGGCGGCGTGGTGTCGACCGACGCGTCAACGGGGGTCGACGCTCCGGTGAGCTCGTCGACCGAGATCAGAAGCGAGCACACGGCCAACGCGCCCGACGCAACAACCACGGTCATCGCCAAACGAGGCGCGCGATCTATCCTCGGCATCGCTTCCTACGAGAGCACGGCTTCCCTCCAGCGAATCCGTGATTCGCGGGTCACCGATCGATGGCGGCTTGAGCCGTCGCGTTGTAGCGGTCGCCCTGCACCGCGAGACCGGAGAACGACGAGTCGATCGCAAGGAGGTCGTCCCTCGTGAGCTCGAGCTCTGCGGCGCCGAGGTTCTCTTCGAGCCGATGCAGCTTGGTCGTCCCCGGAATGGGAACGATCCACGGTTTCCGCGCAAGCAGCCACGCGAGCGCGATGCGCGCCGGCGTCGTCTTCCTCTCGGTTGCGATGCGCTTGACGAGGTCGACGACGGCCATGTTCGCCTTCCGGTTTTCGACGGAGAAGCGCGGAATCGTGCTCCGCATGTCCTTCGCGTCCAGCATCGTCTTCTCGTCGATGCCGCCGGCGAGAAAGCCTCTGCCGAGTGGGCTGAACGGGACGAAGCCGATCCCGAGCTCCTCGACGACCGGCAGGATTTCCTGCTCGGGCTCGCGCCACCAGAGTGAATATTCACTTTGCAGCGCGGTGACGGGCAGCACGGCGTGCGCGCGGCGGATGGTTTTGACGCCGGCCTCGGACAAGCCGAAGTGCTTCACCTTTCCCTCGGCGATCAGGTCCTTCACGGTTCCCGCGACGTCCTCGATGGGCACGTTCGGGTCGACGCGGTGCTGGTAATAGAGGTCAATCGCGTCGACGCGGAGTCGCCTGAGCGACCCCTCCGCGAGCCGGCGGATGATCTCCGGGCGGCTGTTCACGCCGCCGTGATTTTCGCCCGTGTCGGGGTCGATGTCGAAGCCGAACTTCGTGGCGATCACCACCTTCCCGCGGAAGGGCGCGAGCGCCTCGCCGACGAGCGCTTCGTTCTTGAAGGGGCCGTACACCTGCGCAGTGTCGAAGAAGGTCACGCCGCGCTCGACGGCGGCGTGCAGGAGCGCAATCGCCTCTTGCTTGTCCGTTGGCGACCCGTAGGCGGTGCTCAGCCCCATCGCGCCGTAACCCATAGCCGAGACTTCGAGTTTGTTTCCCAACATCCGCTTATCCATGTTCGATCTCCTTGCAATAGTTGGAATCACTTGCCGTTGAAGACGGCCTCGGCACTCCATTCGGCGACCGCTTGGCTATGCAGGTTCCAGTAGGCCTCTGCGATTCGCCCCGGACGTTCACCCGAATGCCGAGCTTCGCCACGTTCAGTGCCATCGGCCGCGTGAGCATCACACGCCGCCTTGGTTCCGTCGTTCGCCTCGAAGTCGAAAGCTCCGCTTGAAGCCTCTGGGAACGTCAGGCTCTTCGTCTCGGTCGGTCAGTGAGCGCGGCGCGCTAAATGATGGTCTGGCCGCCGTCGACCACGAGCGCGTGGCCGATCATGAAGCCCGCGGCGTCCGAGCACATCCACGCGACGGTCGCGCCGATCTCTTCGGGCCGACCCATTCTTCCGATGGGCTCCTCGGCAATCACCTTCGCGCGGCCCTCGGAGCCAGCGGCGTAGCGCGCGATCATCGGAGTGTCGATGTATCCGGGGCATATCGCGTTGATGCGGATGTTCTGCGCGGCGTAGTCGAGTGCGGCAGCGCGCGTGAGGCCGATGACGCCGTGCTTCGCCGCCGTGTACGCGGGGCTCCCCTTGATGCCGATGACGCCGGCGCCGGAGGAGGTATTGACGATCGCGCCGCCACCATGCGCGAGCATCCGCGGGATCTCGTATTTCATGCAGAGGAACACGCCGCGAAGATCGATGTTCATGATCCGGTCCCATTCCTCGATGGGCATCTCCGCAGTCGGCGCCAGCCCTTTGGGCTCGACGCCCGCGTTGTTGAAGGCGAAGTCGAGGCGGCCGAATGTTTGGACCGCTTTGTCGAGCGCCGCCTCGATGTCATCGGCGCGCGTGACGTCGCAGCGCACCGCGAGCGCGCGTGCACCGAGCTCCTCGATGAGCCGGGCCGTCTCCCGATTGCCCTCTTCCGTGACATCCGCGACCACCACGCTCGCACCGCGGGCGCCGAACGCGAGCGCCGCCGCGCGCCCGATGCCGCTCGCGCCACCGGTCACGAAGGCAACTTTCCCGTCGAAGCTGTTCTTTGCAATGGACGTCGTCATGATTCCCTCTTTCCCTCCGCTCACGGAGTCACCAACACCTTGATCGACTCGCGCTTGTCCATCGCGCGGTAGCGGGCTTTGGCCATCTGCAGCCCGAGCTCGGGCA
>CAXSGV010000095.1:8790-14330 GCA_964236615.1 uncultured Polyangiaceae bacterium | reverse complement strand
GGTAGCCGTCCGGCACGCCGTCGAGGCCGAGCGCGCGATCGAAGACGCGACCGGGCTCGATGCGCCCCTCCAGAATGTCTGGCAGCAGCTCCTTGATGTAGGCGCGCACGGGTGCCGGTCCGCCGCCGACCGTCACGTTCTTGAAGAACGTCGGCTGCGCGCCGGGGACGGCGTCGTAGTGAGGGACGCCGACGCGTCCGACGGCGCCGCCTGGGCGCGCAATCTCGATCGAAGTGAGGATCGCGTCGGCCGTACCGACGCACTCAAGAACCGAGTGGACGCCGTGGCCTCCGGTGAGCTCGCGGACGCGCTCGACGGCTTCCGCGCCGCGTTCGCTGACGACGTCCGTCGCGCCGAATGCGCGCGCGAGCGCGATGCGGTCGTCGTGGCGGCCCATGATGATGACCTGCTCGGCGCCGAGGCGCTTCGCTGCAATCACGCCGCAGAGACCGACGGCGCCGTCGCCGACGACCGCCACGCGATGCCCGCGTGCGACGCGCGCGACGACGGCCGCATGGTGGCCCGTCCCCATCACGTCCGAGAGCGTGAGCAGGGACTGCATGCGCGCGTCTTTTTCGGTCACATCGAGCGGGTACAGCGTTCCATCCGCGAACGGGATGCGGAGCGCTTCGGCCTGGGCGCCGTTCATGCCCGCGTTTCCGACGAAGCCGACGTGCACGCACGCGGTCGGCAGCCCCTCGGTGCAGAACTCGCAGGTGCCGTCGGAGATCGCGAACGGCATCACGACGACCTGCCCGCGCTTCACGGCGCGAACGTCTTTGCCAATCGCTTCGACGACGCCGATGGCCTCGTGACCCATGCTTTGACCTTTCTCGCTCTTCGGCATGTCGTGGTACGGCCACAGGTCGCTGCCGCAGATGCATGCGCGGACCACGCGGAGGATCGCGTCGGTCGGCTCGAGGATCGAGGGGTCGGGGACGTTCTCGACGCGGACGTCGCCCGCGCCGTACATGATGGTGGCTCGCATTAGCTCATTTCCTTCCGTTGAAGTCTGGGTTGCTGATCGATGACGCGGCGCTGCTGACACGTCGACGGCGTCATCGTGATTCCTGGTCGGTCCGATATTGCTGTTCGGTGACGGGCTCCATCCAGGTGACGACGCTGCCAGCGACCTGCTCCTGAATGGCAATGTGCGTCATGGCGTCGGTCGCGGTCGCGCCGTGCCAGTGCTTCACACCAGGCGGCGTCCACACGACGTCGCCGGCCCGGATCTCCGCCTTCTTTCCGCCCCACTCCTGGACCCAGCCCGTGCCCGCCGTGACGATGAGGCTCTGCCCCGCCGGGTGCGTGTGCCACACGGAGTGTGCACCCGGGTCGAATGCCACGGAGGCCCCGGCGGCTCGCGTGTGCTCGGTCGCTTTGAACAGGGGCGTGACGACCACGTGCCCGGCGAAGTTCTCGGCTGCACCGGTGATCGTCGCCCGCGAACCGGCACGCAGAACCTCGAGGTGCTCGCCCTCCTGCGCGGGCGTTGCCGCCGTCGCACCGGGGGTGGACGCGTGCGCACAGCTCACGAGAAGGAGAGCTGCTGGCGCGAGTCGCGCGCTTCCGAGAAGCCGTCCGCTGCGATTCCGTCGGCCCATCACGTCCCCGCTTTCGTCGCGAAGAGCGCTTTGGCGCGGTTGATCGCCGACATCGCGTTCGGCCAGCCCGCGTAGAACGCGAGGTGCGTGATGGTCTCGACGATCTCCTCCTGTGTGACGCCGTTCTCGAGCGCCCGCGGGAAGTGGAAGTCCATTTGCTCGGTCTTGCCGAGCGCGATGAGCGCGGCACACGTGATGAGGCTCCGATCGCGCTTGCTGAGCTCCGGCCGCTCCCACACATCGCCGAAGAGGACGTCGTCCGTGATGTCGACGAGCTTCGGTGCGAGGGCACCGACCGACTGCCGGAGCGCGCTGGGAGGCTTGTTCGTGCTGTTCGTGTTTCTCGTGCTCATGTGTTCCATCTCCGTGGTTCGTTCATGCGTTCGCGGATTCACGCCCTCGCCGCCAACCCGGCGACACGAGAAACATGTGCCTCGCGACGGGGAGCAGGTAGATGCAGGATGCGCAACGGCCTGGTTAGCCACGCTGGACAGTGGGCGCTGCTAACGGATCGCGTAGCGGAGCCAGACGACGCCACCCTCGAGGACCTGGCTGCTCGTCAGCTCGATGGCCTCGACGTTCGCGCGCTGCCCGTCCTGCTCGCGTGCCGCATCGAAGAGGCTTGGCGCCCCCGGCGCACCGTCGACGACCGGGCAGACGAGGAGACTGACCTCGTCCACGAGGCCGGCCCGCAACAGGATGCCGTTGGTGACGCCACCGCCTTCGAGAAGCAGGCGCTTCACGCCGAGCTCGCGATTCAACGTCTCCAGCGCGAGAGGAACGTCCAGCTCGGACTTGCCGGCAAAGACGTAGGACACGCTGTCGGCGCGCAGCCCCGCGAGGTGTGCGTCAGAGACCTGCTCCGTGAGCACGACCACGATGGGGTCGCCGCCGATGTCCGAGCGGCCCCATGCAATCTTTCCGCGTCCGTCGAGCACGACTCCGTAGGCTGTTGCATCTCGGCGCGCAAACCACGCCTCACGCGCGAACGTCTGGTCCGTTTTGTCGGGGTAGCTTGTCCGCTTCGCGAACTCCTGGCCAGTGACACGCCCGACGAGCCAGGCTTCGCCCGCCAGCTCGGAATGCACGCGATCGTAGTGAGGTGACGCGTTACCGCGTTCGGGTCGCCATCGACTGAGCAGCGTGCGGCCGTCGATGCTCGTGGACATGTGACAGATGACGTGAGGTTTCAATGGACTCTCCTGGTCGCGAGGCTCGCGGGCTCGGTTCGAGCGCGCGGCGTTTACCCTTTGAGCTCGATGACGAAACGGTATCGAGCCTTCTTGTCGACGACCTTGGACCACGCGCCGTCGAGGTCGGCCATTTGGATCTTCTCGATTTCCGGCTTGATGTGGTTCACGGCGCAGAAGGCCAGCATGTCCTGCGTCTCGCGAATGCTGCCCGTGTTCGAGCCGGCGATCGCATTGCGGTAGCCGACGAGGCCCATCTGGCCAACGTCGACCGTGTCCACGACTTTACCTACGCCGACTCGGCAGTAGGTTGCGTCGGGTCTCAGAAGTGGAACGAAGCGGTTGATGTCGTGTCGGTAGGGAACCGTGTCGAGCGCGAAGTCGAACGCGTGCTTGAATGCGGAGAAGTCGGCGCCGTCTTTGTTGACGACGACGTTGATCGCGCCGAATCGCTTGGCGTCGTCCACTTTGTCCGGCGAGGTCGTGAACACGGTAACCTCGGCGCCCAGCGCTTTGGCGAGCTTGACGGCGAGGTGCCCGAGCCCTCCTAAACCGATGATCGCGACGCGCTTCCCGGGAGCTACTCCCCATCGGCGAAGGGGAGAGTAGACGGTGATTCCGGCACACATGAGCGGCCCTGCTTCCGCGAGATCGATGCTGTCCGGGATAGCGATGACGAAGTCCTCGTCCACGACGACGAAGTTCGAATAGCCCCCCTGTGTGATGGTGCCGTCCCTATCCTTCGAGCCGTACGTTTGCGTATTGCCATTGAGGCAGTAGTTCTCGTGGCCGGCCACGCACTCCGAACAATGCCGGCACGAATCGACCATGGTTCCTACTCCGACGCGTGCGCCAGTGCGGAGCTTGCTGACGCTCGAGCCGACGGCGACGACTTCGCCCGCGAGCTCGTGGCCCACGATCTGTGGATACTGAACCTTGCCCCAGTCGCCATGAACGGTATGGATGTCCGAGTGGCAAACGCCGCAAAAGCGCAGCTTGATCGCGACGTCCTTCGGCCCCAGCGCGCGGCGGTGGAACTTCATGATCTTGAGGGGGCCAGTTGGCGAGTACGCCGCCATGCCCTCCGCCGGGAAGGGCCCCGCGCCGAGTTTGCTGGGCGCGGTTTGCATCTGACCGGCGCCGCCTGCTGCGGCAACCCCGGCGGTCGCCTGGGATCCGGACGCCGTGCACGCGGCAAGCGGCGCGGCTGCGAGGCCGAGGAGGAGCCCTCTTCGATCGATGGTCTGTGATTCGTCATTGGACTTGGGATCGCTCATGTCGTTGCTCCGTGAGGCGCTCGAGGGATTCGGCGGACAGCCGTGGGTGGCGCTCGTGCGATCGCGTCATCGCCCTGCGCTCTCTGTTGCCCTCGTGACGGCCGCAGCCATGAGCATGCAGCCCCTCTCGTCGGCGGAGTAGGTGCCCCCGACGGGATGGCCTGTTTAGCCGCGGTTGACAGTCCGCATCAACGTGCGGACTTCTTCGCGCGCGACGCCGTTCGCTTCGCCGTCACCTCGCGCACCGTCTCGACGAAGAGCCGCAACGGGGCCGAGCTTTGGGCGCGGCTTGGGTAATAGAGAAAGAAGCCAGGGACCTCTGCGGCGTACGGCTCGAGCACGCGCCGCAGCGTTCCCGCGCGAAGCTGTTCGTCGACGAGAGGTTCCATGACGTACGCCAGGCCGAGCCCCTGCTCGGCCCAGGTCGTGCAAAAGAGACCGTCGTTCGTGACGACGCCGCCTCGAACGGGAACGCGCCACGTCCGCCGCCCCCGTTCGAGCTCCCACGCATAGAGAGAGCCCGTCGTGTCCGAGCGGAACGTCAGGCATTCGTGGTGGAGGAGGTCCTCGGGCCGTGCGGGGGTGCCGTGCTTGTCGAGGTACGCCGGCGCGCCGACGACGAGGAACCGAAACGGATCGGTGAGACGGACGCTGACCATGTCGCGCTCGACGAACTCGCTGAGACGAATGCCGGCGTCGTGCCCCTCGGCGACGACGTCCACTTGCCGGTCCTCGAAGACGAGCTCCACCTCGACCCGAGGATGGCGCTCCCGGAACTTCGGCAGGACGGGCTCGATCACGAAGTGGAACGCCGAACGTGGGACCGTCAGCCGAACCCGACCGACGACTTCCCCTGGCTTCGCACCAACCTCGGAGAGCGCAACGTGCACCTGCGCGACCGCGGGGCCCGCAGACTCCACGAGGCGCCTCCCCGCGTCGGTGAGCGACACACTGCGCGTGGTGCGCGCAACGAGAGTCACACGGAGCTCCTCCTCGAGGTGACGCACGCTCTGGCTCACTGCCGAGCGCGAGACACCGAGCTTTTGCGCGGCGCCCGTGAAGCTCCGCGCCTGGGCGACGGCAAGGAAGGCTTGGAGCTGTGAAAAAAGGGCTGTGTTCACGTGCGTGGTCCGCGATCTAGATCATCGACCGGTGGCCATCGTCAAGCGCGGGTAAACACCCACGCCCTTCCACCGGAACGCGCGCCCGCGCGTCGATTGTGCAGCTCCGCTTACTGGGCCATCTCGGCGCGTCGCCCTACCGCCTCGTCGGCGCTCGTCCCATGATGCCGATGACGTCCACAGGAGGTTCGGGGCTCTCGCATCGCGAGAAGAACGAACGCCGTCCGCGTCGAAAGATCACGCATGAAACTCTCGTTCAGTCTTGCACTCGTTGTCGTCGCCGTTGGCGATGCGTGCGGGAACCGATCGCCCGCGAAGTCGGATGACTCGAGTGCCGCGACACCAACG
>CAXSGV010000095.1:6737-8780 GCA_964236615.1 uncultured Polyangiaceae bacterium | reverse complement strand
AGGCGGCGACGCTCAGGTCGACGCCGCCGCACCTGCTCGGCGTGCGGCTGACAGCGGCGACGATGCCGCCCTGGCTCCGGGCCAGGAGGCCCATCGAATGCGCATTACAGTCGGCACATCGGTATTTTCCGCAACACTCCACGACAACGCGACGGCGCGGGCCTTCCAAACGATGTTGCCGCTCACGTTGAAGATGACGGACTTGAATGCGAACGAGAAGTATTTTCACTTTCCGAACGACCTACCTGCCGCCGACTCGAATCCGGGCACGGTCCAGGCCGGTGACGTGATGCTGTACGACTCACGTTCCTTGGTGCTATTTTACAAGACGTTTTCGACGTCCTATCGCTACACCCGACTTGGCAAGGTGGACGATCCGTCGGGGTTCGCCGCAGCGTTGGGTGCGGGAAGCGTGACAGTCACGTTTGCCCTTTAACGCGCAAGGGCCGTCGTCGTACGACTGCCGCGTGCGGATCGTTGCTATAGCCATCTTCCCCCGTCGAAGGAGAGTTGCATGATCGCAGTTACCGGAGCCACTGGACACCTAGGTCGCCTCGTCGTCGCTCAGCTGCTCGAGAAGAGGCCTGCGACCGAGATCATCGCCGCCGTACGCTCGCCCGAACGGGCGCGCGATCTTGGTGCGGCCGGCGTGCAGGTGCGGCAGGCCGACTTCGATCACCCAGAGACGCTCGACGCGGCGTTCCGCGGCGTGGAGAAGCTCGTGCTGATCTCTGCGAGCGAGCCTGGCAAGCGCGCGCGACAGCATGCGGCGGCGATTGCGGCGGCCAAGGCCGCGGGCGTGAGGCAGCTCGTTTACACGAGCCTGCTCCATGCAGACACGTCCGGCATCTCGCTCGCTGCGGAGCACCTCGCGACGGAGACTGCTCTCCGGGCGACGGGCATTCCCTTCGTGATCCTGCGTAACGGGTGGTACTTGGAGAACTACACCGAGACACTCGGGTCGGCGCTCGAGCATGGCGTGCTGCTGGGCGCAGCCAAGGAAGGCCGGATCGCCGCTGCGGCGCGCGCGGACTTTGCCGCCGCGATCGTGGCGGTTCTCACGACGCCGGGCCACGAGGGCAAGGTCTACGAGCTCGCCGGCGATGCGGCTTTCACCATGACGGAGCTCGCCGCCGAGGTGGCGCGAGCTGCGCAAAAGCCGATCACGTACAACGACATGCCAGCAAGCAAGTACGCGGAGACACTGCTGGGCTTTGGTCTGCCGGCGCCGATCGCCGAGATGCTCGCGAGCGCCGACGAGGGGATCGCGCGCGGCGAGCTCGACGACCGCAGCGGCGATCTGCGTCGCCTCATTGGTCGCTCCACGACTCCGCTCGCCGAAGCCGTCGGCGCGGGCGTGAGGCAGGCGCGAAACACGCCGAGCCAAACGCCCTGAGGCGCCGCCCTCGCGACACCACGCGCGAGCCGCCGCGAAGGCCCTGAGCGGGCGGTATTACTTCGCCACTGAGAAATGGAACGGTTGCGCGCCACATCGGACGAAGCGAGCCCGGGTCGCGGGCTCGAGCGGTTGACGTAGACGTTGTCGCCGTCGTTGACGGCGACGACGACGTGGACTTGGACGTTCGCCACGTTGACGCTCGGACCCTCGTTGCCAGCATGGCGACGAAGCGATCGCGTAGTGCTTCGCGCTGCGGGAAGGATGGAAATTGAGGAGCGCCTCACGTGCGTGCAGCTCGCCACCGGTGAAGCGCACGCGTCGAGCCCCGGCTTCGACCGAGAGGTTCGCCGGCCATAACGCGATCCCGCACGCCGCCGAATGTCTTGTACGACAGACACGTGTCTCGTATAATGGAAATTGAGAGGCTAGGTAGAGGCCCGCCTACGCAGAAGAAGGAGCTCCATTCGATGAAGCGAACCCTGGTTGTCACCCCACTCGTTTTGGCGCTGCTCGCCGCGGGCGCGACGCTGAGCTGTAGCGACGACGCCAGCTCGCCTGGCGCCGACGGCAAGGCAGGAGCGGGCGGGGCCGCCGGCGCGGACGGCAAGGCCGGGGCCGGCAGCACCGGGCAGAAGCCGGTTGCG
>CAXSGV010000095.1:0-6727 GCA_964236615.1 uncultured Polyangiaceae bacterium | reverse complement strand
CGACAGCCACCGATGCCTCGTTTGCTTTCGGTTGCACCGCAGGTGATTGCACCTACGAGACGAGCGTCGACGGCGCGCCCTACGCGGCGGCGACGAGCCCTGCCCACATCGCCGCGTTGAAGCCAGGCGCGCACACGTTCTCGGTTCGGGCGGCGGCCACGGCGGGCGTAGGTGAGCCGGTGACGTACGGTTGGACAGTCGAGCGGCCGAACATCCTCTACATCATGGCGGACGACCTCGGGTACTCCGACATCCATGCGATGGGCGGGGAGATCGACACGCCCAACCTCGACGAGTTGGTGGCGAACGGACAGCTACTCACGAACCATCACGCCGGAACCGTCAGCGCCATCACGCGGTCGATGCTGATCTCCGGCACCGATCACCACCTCGTCGGCGAGGGCACGATGGGCGCGCCGAACGACGAGCGTGCGGGCTTGCCGGGCTACGAGGGCTACCTCAACGATCGTGCGTTGTCTGTCGCGCAGCTCCTCAAGGATGGCGGATACCACACGTACATCGCTGGCAAATGGCATATTGGGAATGCCATTCCCGGCACGACCGCCAGCGGGCTGACCCCTGATCAGTGGGGCTTCGAGCGTAGCTACGTGCTCCTCGGTGGCGCCGCCAGCAACCACTTTCCCCACGAGCCCGCGGGCTCGAAGAACTTCGCCGAGGATGGTCAGTACCGGCAGCCAGGGCAGCCGGGGCAGCCAACTGCGTATTCGACGGAGCTCTATACCAATCAGCTCATCAAATACATCGATGAGCACCGCGGAGACGGCAAGCCGTTCTTCGCGTACGCCGCTTATACGTCGCCCCACTGGCCGCTGCAGGTTCCGGAGCCTTGGCTCAGCAAATACCGTGGACGCTACGATCAAGGGTACGACGTGATTCAGCAGGCGCGCGTGACACGCCTGCAGAACGCGGGGATCATCCCTTACTCCGTGACGCCTTATCCGGGCGACGTCGACGCACTCACGGCATCGGCTGCTTCCGCGAACAACGGCACCGCGTCCGCCGCCTACGTGAGCGCCGTGCACGGAGCCAGTGACGGCTACGTCGATTACCACGCGGGTGTCGTGCAGAAGAAATGGGCGAGCCTGACCGCGGCCGAGAAGAAGGCACAAGCGCGGTACATGGAGATCTACGCCGGCATGGTGTCGAATCTCGACTACCACATCGGCGTTCTCATTCAGCACTTGAAGGACATAGGCGAATACGAACGAACGTTCATCATGTTCCAATCGGACAACGGCGCCGAGGGGTGGCCCATCGATCCGAGCACCGATCCCAAGACCATCGACGAAGCCAACGCCGCGCCGGGCGTCTTCGAAACGCTCGGTGCCGACAACGGGCTCGCGAATGCGCGCAACTTGAAATACGGACTTCGTTGGGCGGCAGTGAGCGCGACCCCGCTCGCGCAGGTGAAAGGGCAATTCGGCGAAGGTGGGTTTGCCGTGCCCGCGATCGTACGGTTACCGGGCCAGAGCGCATCGGTGCCGCCGCTCCGCGCCTTCACCCATGTCATCGACGATACGGCGACGTTCCTCGCGCTCGCGGGCATTGCCCCTCCAAGCACACCGGCCCCCGCGGCGCCTGATCCGACCACCGGCATCGACAAGAACAAGGGCAAGGTGGTTTACAACGGGCGCAACGTTTATCCAGTTACGGGTCACTCGCTCTTGCCCTTCTTGGGGCACCCGACGTCGGCGCGGGTTCACACGACTCCGTTCGGTGAGGAGTCCTATGGCCGCGCCGCGATCTTCAGCGCGGACGGCAAGTGGAAGGCGCGCTGGACGGAGCCTCCCTATGGGCCGGTCGATGGACACTGGGAGCTGTTCGACATCGAGAACGACCGCGGCGAAGTGTTCGATCGCTCGAGCCAATACCCCGCCGTCGTAGCGTCGCTCTTCCAGCAGTGGCAGGCGTACATGACGGACGTCGGGGGCGTCGAGCCGCTCCGTCCGCGCGGCTTCTACTGAGCTTGGGACCGACATCGACACAGCGCGACCACGTGCCCCAGACGTGGTCGTTCCGCTGCACGGCCTGCGGGAAGTGCTGCAACTCGCCGCCGCAGATGTCGGTGCCCGAGCTCTTTCATCATCAAGATCGGTTCATCGGTTGTCTCACGATCCGTCGCGTGCGGCGACTGCCCGGTAACGACGCGCTCTTGCACCGCACGAGCGGAAGCCAAGACGATGCGTACGACGTGCTCCTCGCCTCCCAGGCGTTCGACGCCGAGCGCGTGGACCGCTGCCCGGCGCTCGCCCCCGACGGGCGCTGCACCATCTACGGCGATCGGAAGCCAGCAACGTGCGACGTCGTCCCGTTCGACGCGCTCGTACCTGCCGAGCTTCACCATCATGTCCTTGCGCAACGCGCGAAAGAGGCGGTCTACCTCGGCGCCGATTGCGTGAGCGCCGGGTCTCGCAGCGACGCGCCGGTCGTCGTGCGCCGTCTCGCGATCGTGGCGGAAGGCTTCCGCGACGCGCTCGCCGTGCGGCGCCGCGACCTCGCCGACGACAAGCGGGTCTGGGGCGACGCCGTCTTCGGCATGCTCCGTCCCGACCTGTTCGACGACCCCGCAGCCGTGGCGCGCCTGCCCGTGGACGGCTACTTCGTCATGGCGTTGGCGCCGGTGCTGATGGTGCTCGGCGACGTGTCGGCGCGACTTCGCGCGCGATGCATCACGTACCTCGACGCGCAGATCGTCCTCATCGATCGGGCTCTCCGCTCGCTTGCCGCACGTGCGCGCGACGCACCGAGCACCGCCATGCGCCTCGGCGCCGCGCGGATCGCACCGGACGACGGGGCCGCAACGACGCACCAGCTCCGCGCGTTCGATGCAGCAGCCGTGTCGCTACGGCGCGCGCTGGCGGTTCGTGGTCCGAGCGCAAGGGTGACCACGAACGACACGATGGGGATCGAAGCGTGGGCGGGCCTTCCTCCTGGCTCGCGTTCGGAGAGGGAATGACCATGGAGCACACCGACGAAGTTCTACGCGCCGCTGCACATCTCCGGATCCGTCCGGAGGCAGTGCAAACGTGGCTCGACGCGGGGCGGGGCAAGCGTGGAGAAGGCGTCGAGCGCTCGATGCACACCACCATCAAGCCGACGGGATCGGTGTGCAATTTGGATTGCACCTATTGCTATTACTTGAGCAAAGAGGGTTTGCTCGATCAGAAGTCGCCCCGACTCGACGACGCGCGGCTCGAGGCTTTCATCGTCGAGTACATCCAGTCGCAGGACGTCGAGGAGGTCCCTTTCACGTGGCACGGGGGCGAACCTACGCTCATGGGCCTCGACTTCTTCCGCCGCGTCGTCGCGCTTCAGAAGAAGCACATACCGGAGGGTCGTCGCGTCGTGAACGATCTCCAGACGAACGGCGTTCTACTCGATGACGAGTGGTGTGCCTTCCTGGCGGAGCAGGGATTTCTCGTCGGCATCAGCCTCGACGGACCAAAGGAGCTGCATGACATCTACCGCGTGAACAAAGGCGGTGGCTCGACCTTCGATCGCGTGATGGCCGCTACACGCCGGCTTCGCCATCACGCGGTCCCGTTCAGCGTGCTCGTCACCGTCAATCGGCGCAACGCAAAGCAGCCACTCGACGTGTATCGGTTTCTCCGCGACGAGGTCGGCGCAACGTTTCTTCAGTTCATTCCTTGCGTCGAGCCCAAACACTTCGAAAAGCTCGCGCCTGAATCGATCGCCGACAGCCAACGCGTGGCACAGGACAGCCCACGCGCGCGCCCGTCCCACCCGATGTCCGTCGTGACCGAGTGGAGCGTCGACCCCGAGGACTGGGGGCATTTTCTTGCGGTCGTGTTCGATGAGTGGAGCGCGCACGACCGAGGCAAAGTGAAGGTGAACCTCTTCGAGTCGATGTTCGCGCAGCTCGTCGGCAAGCCTGCGCTCCAGTGCACGAGCAGCCCGGTGTGCGGCAAGAACGTCGCGCTCGAGCACGACGGACGCGTCTACTCGTGCGACCACTTCGTCTATCCCGAGCACGAGATCGGCCGCGTCGGCGACCGGCCGTTCGGGGAGATCGTCTTCTCGCTCAAGCAGCTCGAGTTTGGGCTCGCGAAGCACAACGCGCTTCCCAGTGAATGCCGGTCTTGTCCTTGGTTGAATCTGTGTTGGGGCGAGTGCCCACGAACGCGGATCCTGCGAACACGTGAAGGCGAGGGGAACCTCAGCTACTTGTGCGCGGGGTGGAAGAAGTTCTTCGCTCACGCCGTGCCGCAGGTCGAGGTGCGCAGCTCGTCCGGTCGCGTGCTATCGCCGGCGTCGCTTCTACGTAGGACGAGGACGCCCGCGCTCTGAGCGCACGCGCGAGCGGGGCGGGGCTATGCTGGCTCGACCGCCTGATGGACGCGAACCCCCGCGAAATCATCACCGCCGAAATGCGTTTGGAGCGCTCGCGGTGTTTCTTACCCCGACGGCGAGAGTGCCCTACAACGACGCGTGAAGGGCGCCGGGCGAGACCCAGGGGCGAGGTGACGAGATGACCGCGACAACCGAAGAGAGCGACAAGACCGAAAACGCGGACGAGAAGAGAGAGCTGTTCAGGGCTGACGCCGTGGCCGTCATCACGGGCGCGGCGAGCGGCATCGGCAGGGCCGCCGCCGAGCGGTGCGCGCATCATGGAATGCGCCTCGCGCTCTTCGACCGCGACGAAGAGAAGCTCGCCGCGCTCGCCGCGCGCCTCCCGACAGAGACTCGCTACATCGCAGGCGACGTCAGCGTCCTCGAGGACGTCGAGCGACTCCGCGACCTCGCCGTCACGCTCGGCGCCATCGCCGTCGTCATGAACAACGCGGCCATCGGCGGCGAAGGCAGCGACAACTGGACGGGCCTCGCTGCGTGGCGCCGCATCCTCGACGTGAACCTCTGGGGCGTGATCCACGGCACCCACGTCTTCGCGCCCGTCCTGCTCGCGCAGACCGGACGTGCGGCGATCATCAACACGGGGTCGAAGCAGGGGATCACGAACCCACCGGGCTTCCCCGCGTACGCCGTCGCGAAGGCCGGCGTGAAAACGTTGACCGAGCAGCTCGCGCACGGCCTGCGCAACGCCGAGCCCGCACGAGGCCACGTCACGGCGCACCTGCTCGTCCCGGGGTGGACCTTCACCGGCATGACCCACGCGCCGGAAGGGAAGCAGCCCGTCGGCTCATGGACCGCCGAGCAGGTCGTCGAACGCATGGTCACGGGCGTCGAGGCGAACGACTTCTATCTCCTCTGCGAGGACGGCGTCGTCACGCGCCAGCTCGACGCGGCTCGCATCGCATGGAGCGCGGGCGACCTGATCGAGAACCGCCCCGCACTCTCGCGATGGCATCCCGAGTGGGCGGACGACTTCGATGCCTTCGTGAAGAAGCAGACGCGCTGACGAGCGCGTCACCGTCCTCGCCGGGCTACGGCGAGCACACCTGCCACCCGTACGTCATCCTCGAAGGCGTCGCGGCAAGGCGTTCGTGAAGGGCGGGCTTTACGAAACAGCCTGAATTCTGGAGCGGGACACGAGATTCGAACTCGCGACATCCAGCTTGTGAATCAGGACAGGGTGATTTCAGCGCGTAACTTCCGAGCCTTTTTTTGCCTGAAGTTGGGGATCCGAAGCAACGTCGAGCAACCAGGCGTTACCTCTCTCGTGGGATCATTCGTGGGATCATCGCGTCCCCCAAACGGTGTGATCCCATAGCCGTTCCCCTGGAGCACGCGCGGTTTTCGGGGCGTTCCTTTAACTCCTTGACTCGTTCATGCCGCTGCCACGAACTACCTTCAGTGTCACGAGCTCGTCCACCCGCGACCGCGAGGCGGCGTCAGGCTCCACACAGGCGAGCCGCAAGCACTGCTACTTTCGGCTGATGTGACAACCCACGTCGCGCCTCACGCCCGACCGGGCCGTCGGTGCTGTAGCAGCGGCGAGCGGCCTTCGATTCCGCGTCTCGACAAGCAGAGACGATCGTCGCCAAGGTGAAGCGACCTTGAAGGTCTGCGACGAACTCGAAGCGAAGACCCGTCGAGCCGAGGACCGAGCCGCCAAGCTCGTCGAGGCCCGTCGTGCAGGTACGCCGCCGATTTGGCAGGCGGTCCGCAGCACCAGTACCGAACACGCGCGGCAGCTGCGATCGCCGCGCGTCTCACAGCGCATTGCGACGACTTCCGCTCGGGGCAGGCCCGTAAGTTCTCGTACTCAAGATGACGGACCCAATGTTGGTAGCATCACCCGTAGCTCGGCTCGCCCAACGAGCGCTCGAGCTATACCTTGCCGTAACTCCTCGTGAAATTCTACACCTTTAACGCCGCGTCCATCACGGCAAGAGTCTTGAGAACAGCGGACCTCCTCGCCAAGCCGGTCTTACGCTGATCGATCATGCGCAACATCATGAAACCATTCACTGATCTTGATCGGTCTATAAATCTTATGCGCATCCGTTGACCGACCGGTAAGAATGATTATCTTTGGAGTGGGTTCGCTGGGCTACCTCGGAAAAAGGACGGGCGTGAAATGGGCACAACTAGTTCTCTTCAGGCGGACGACACAGCCGCCGCGAGCGTCGACGACGTCATCGCCTGGGTCGAAGCACAGGCATCGAAGGCGGACATGGGGGGGGCCAGCGGCCGACTGCGCGCCACGGCGATTCGTCAAATGGCGGAGCAAGTTGCGCCCGATGAGCCTGGCCGGCACTACCTTCCGCCAGCCCTATCCGGCGAG
>CAXSGV010000094.1:8509-16958 GCA_964236615.1 uncultured Polyangiaceae bacterium | reverse complement strand
CTTGCCGCCGTGCGCATGGAGGCGCCGGCGGTGTTCGAGTCTGCGCACGCGCTCGTGTTCCGCCTTCTCGACGCAGGCAAGGTGACGGGGCTTCGTCTCGATCACACGGACGGCCTCTTCGACCCCGCGGAGTACTTCCGCCAGCTGCAGGCGCGTCGCGGCGACAACCCGGACGACAAACCGCTCTACCTCGTGGCCGAGAAAATCTTGGAGCCGAAAGAGCAGCTCCCGCCGTCGTGGCTCATCGACGGCACGACGGGCTACGATTTCCTCGCCTCGCTCAACGGGCTCTGGATTGATCCGCGCGCCGAGGCGGCGATCACGCAGGTGTTCCAGGAGCTCACCGGCCAGACCACGCGCTACGCGGATCTGGTCCATGACTCGAAGCGGACCATCATGCGCGCGAGCCTCTCGAGCGAGATGCACATGCTCGCGCAGCAGCTGGAGCGGATCGCCGAGGGCGACCGACGCTCGCGCGACTTCACCGTGAGCGCGCTCTACACCGCCGTCGTCCAGACCGTGGCGTCGTTCCCCGTGTACCGCACGTACATCCGCCACGACGGCTCGCGCGAGCCCAACGACGACCACTTCGTGGCGCGCGCGATCCGCGATGCGAAGCGGCGCACGCCCGAGCTCAATGCGTCGGTATTCGACTTCTTGCGCGAGGTGCTCTTGCTCCACGGCGCGCAGCCGCCGGACCCCGAGCGCGCGCGCTTTGCGATGCGCTTTCAGCAGCTCACCGGGCCGGTGATGGCCAAGGGCGTCGAGGACACGACGTTCTACCGCTACTTGCGCATGGCCTCGCTCAACGAGGTTGGCGCTAGCCCGGCGCGCTTCGGCACGTCGATCGCCGAATTCCACGCCCAGAACGCGGAACGTCTCAGGCGCTGGCCATACGCGATGACCGCAACATCGACCCACGATACGAAGCGCGGCGAAGACCTCCGCGCGCGGCTCGCCGTCCTGACCGAAATTCCGGAAGAATGGCGCGAGCGCGTGCTCGCCTGGACCGAGCTCGCAAAAGCGCACCGCACCGTGCAGGGCGAAGGCGACGAAGAAGAAATTCTTCCGACCAAGAGCGACGAGTACCTCTTCTTCCAGACGGCAGTCGGCCTTCCGGATCCGGATCCGGATCGCGTCGCTGCGTACATGGCGAAGGCGGCGAAAGAGGCGAAGGACAAGACGTCGTGGGTCAACCCCGACGAAGCGTACGAAGCGGCGCTCGACAAGCTCGTTCGCGGCATGCTCGCCGATCCAAAGCTCAAAGAGCAGCTCGCCACGATGCATGCGCGCATCGCGATCGCGGGTGCGACGAACGGGCTCGCGCAGACGCTACTGAAGCTCACCTCCCCCGGCGTCGCCGACACGTACCAAGGCAGCGAGTCATACAACTACGACCTCGTCGATCCCGACAACCGGCGGCCGGTCGACTACGTGAAGCTCCACGGCCGACTGAAAAAGCTAGCCGAGGGCGCGGCCAATGCCGACGCGCGCGGGGCGCTCGCGCGCGAGCTCGTGCTTCGTTACGCCGATGGCGACATCAAGCTGTTCGTCACGCACCGCACGCTGCTCCTCCGCAAGGAGCACCCCGAGCTCTTTCAACGCGGCGACTACGTACCGCTCGAGGTCGCGCGCAAAGCCGGCGGATCGAGCGAGCACGCGGTCGCCTTTCTGCGCTCGCACGCCGGCAAGTCGTTCGTCGCGGTCGTTCCACGGTTCCCGCTCCAGCTCACGCGCGGGAGCGGCTTCGCGCTCGGCGCGACGTGGAATGATCTTCACGTGACCGGATGGCCCGCGGGGCGTTGGGTCAACGCGTTCACGGGGGAGGTGCTCGACGTGAGCACCGACCAGGTACCGCTCGCGCGCGCGCTCTCGACGTTCCCCGTGGGCCTCTTCTTTCAAGACCCGACCATCGCTTCGTGACGACCGCGGTCGGCTGGCGAAAGCGCTGGAACCCGCCCTGGACCGCCGCGCGCGCCAAGAAGGTCGCGCGCATCACGGCGATCGTGCTCGTGGGCACGTGGCTGCTCTACCTGCTCGTCGGCAATGTCCTCATCAAGACGCGCCTCCTCTCGTCGATGATCTCGATGCCTGGCGAGGCCGAGGTCGATTGGGCCTCGGCTTCGACGTGGTGGCCGGGTCGCTTTCATGTCCAAGGGTTTCGCCTCCGCACGCACGACTCGCACATCGACATGCAGCTCGAGGTCGATGACTCGCGCTTCACGCTCGTGCTTGCAGACACCGTCTCGAAACGACTGCATTTCACACGTGTCGAAGCCGACGGTCTGGCCATCCGCATCCGGCAGCGCCTCGATCCCGACATTGCGACGCCTGCGCGCGTCGCGCTCCTTCCCGACATCGACGGCTTCCCCAAGCCGCCGCTCAAGGATCCGGTCCGCAAACCACAGAAGGCCGGGGAGATCTTCACGGTGCAGATCGAGAACATCGACCTCACGCACGCGCGCGAAGTGTGGATCGACGAGATGCGTTACACGGGCGACACGCACGTCCTCGGCGGCTTTTACCTTCAGCCGCAGAAGCGCCTCGCGATCAACGGCGCGCACCTCGACGTCATCAGCGGCGCCGTGCACATGGGTAAGGACCCGGTCACCGTAGCGCTCGCCGGAACCATTGACTGCACAGTACAACCTTTCGACGTGAACTACCCCCAGGGGGCAGAGATCCTCGGCAACTTCGACGTCGGCCTTCACCTCGATGGGCGCCTCGAGAACCTGCGCTGGGTGAACTTCTTCGTGAACGGCCAAGGTAGCGGCGGCACGACGAAGAAAGCTCCAGTCGCGATTGTGTCGGGCGGCGCAGGAGCACTCCATGCGCACATCGCTCTCTTTCACGGTGTCCTCCTGGCAGGCACGACGGCCGACATCGAGGCCAAGGGCATCGTCGCCGAGGTCGGCGGCCACACCGTCGGAGCGGACGTCGTCGCGAAGATCGCGTCGAAGGATCCCGTCGCGCCTGCCACCAAGTCGACAATCACCGCCAGCGTGGCGACCCCCTTCACCCTCCGCGCGACGGGCCACGAAAGCGCGATCGTGACGGCGAAGAAGGCGTCGATCCTCGCGACCAGCCATGAGCTCGATCTCGCGCGCGGTTTCTCGGACGCGCTGTTCTCGGTCGACGTCGACGACACCCACGTCGACGTCGCCGCCCTCGATCCGTACGTCGCGACGAACGAGCTCCACATCACGTCGGGCGCGGCGGCAGTAAAGGCTCACGTGGATCTCGATCCCAAGGCCGACCTCTGGAAGGGCGAGTCGAGCATCGCGGTCGAGAAGCTCGGCGTCCGCTACCTCGGCAAGCTCATCACCGCCAACGTCGAAACGCATGCCCTCGTACCGAAGGCTCACGCCGGCGTCGTGGTTCTCTCGGGCAGCACCGTCGATATGAAGGACGTGCGGCTCGAGGAGCACCCCGCGCGAACGTGGTGGGGCCACGTCGATCTCGCGAACGCCGAGGCGCACGACGGCCCCATCGTGTTCGTCGCAGACCTCAAGGCGCGTGGTCGCGATGCGCGTCCGCTCCTCCGGTTTTTCCCTGTCGACCTTCCCGCGTGGCTGACGGGCATCTTCGATCTCGAGGGTCTCGCCGGAATCATGAAGCTGAAGGTCGGCCCCGATCTCGTCGCGGTCGAGAACCTCGCGGGCAAGGGCGGAGATTTCAGCGTCGAAGGCAACTACCTGAAGAAGGGCAAGACCGCTGGCGGCGCGTTTCTCGTCAGCTGGCACATGCTGACGGTCGGATTCGATATTCGGAACGATCATGTCGGCGTCGTCCCGCTCGGCGCTTCGTCTTGGTACCGCGACCGAATCAAATGATCAGCGGTGGCACGAGCACTCGAATTTCTTGCGCACGAGGAGCGGGCAGTCCTCGCGCGTGAGCCACTCTTCGCGGTAGCCCTCGGACGTCGGGGTGAAGCGCGTGATGAACTGCCGCATGCCGACGTAGACGACGCCGCTCGGATCGACCGCGATCGAGGTCGGGTAGAGAACGTCGTAGTTGGTCGTCGCGATCCGCGTCACGTCACCACAGGCGGTGACGCGATCGAGCCCGGTCGTCGAGAGCACGAGCATCGACTCGGCTGATTCGCGCACGAAGGCTTCGACGGCGCCGTGCATGTCGATCCATGGCGCGGCCGACCACGATTCACGATCGCGCGTGACGCGGAGGATCTTCCCTTCGCTCATTCCCAGGTGCGCGAGCCCCGAGAGCGCCACCACGCCCACGCGAAGCTCGGTCAGTCCGACGATGTTCCCGTCCGCAAGCTGCACGCGTTTGTCGCCGGCTTGCGTGAACCACCAGAGCGCGCCGCCGTGCTCGCCTGCGTCGAAGCCCACGATGTAACCGCCGTCGACTGCGAGGGAGTGCCTTCGCCCTGCGAGGTGCTCGCGCAAGTTCTTCGGCGAGGAAGGAATGGTGAACGGCAACGGCGCGTCCTCTCGCGCGACGTTCGTCCGCTCCGCGATGTCGACGCCGTGGCCGCCTCCGATCGACACCATCCACTCGCGCCGCGCGAGGTTCGCGCATGCGAGCGTCTCGCTGCCCTGTGCGGGCGCGGGGACGACAATCCAGCCAGGAGGGGGCGCGACGTTCGCGAGCGCGGCCCTTGGCGCGATGCGCGAGGGGCAACCGGAAACCTGGGTCTCGACGGGCGTGATGGGCGCGCGCGGCGCGATCGGCGGCGGCCCTTCGGCGGGGGGATCGCAACCCGCGAGAGTGAAGGCAACGAGCGCGACCAAGTGCGAAAGATGGCGGTGCACGCTCCTCGAGGCTACACGCGCGGGGACGTCGAGCGCGTCGCCGTCACTTAGCGCAGCGGATCCCCATCGTTTCGCGCGTGTAGGTCGGCTCGTAAAGATCGCGCGCGGACGTGCGATGCCAGACGTCGGCGCTCAGGAATCCGCCGCCGCGACCGACGTAGGAGTCGCCTTGCGTGGGCCCCGTCGGGTTCTCGGTCGAGGAGCTTCCGTAGAAGGTCGGATCGTAGAAGTCCTTGCACCACTCGACGACGTTGCCGGACATGTCGAGCGCGCCGTACGGGCTCGCGTTCTGCGGATGGCTACCGACGACCCACGGAAGACCGCCGCAGCCTTCGCGGTTCGAAAGATCGCAGGTGATCGGATCGTTGCCCCACGGGTACTTGCGACCGTCGGTGCCGCGCGCCGCTTTTTCCCACTCGGCTTCGGTGGGAAGGCGCTTGCCGACATAGCCGCAGTACGCCTCGGCCTGCGTGTACTTCACGCATGCGATCGGGATGTCAGGGTACACGCACGGGTCCCAGTCGCACTTCGGGTACGTGCATTTACCATCCTTCACGCACGCGAAATACTGAGCGAGGGTGACCTCGGTCTTGTCGATCTCGAAGCCACCGACGTCGACCTGGTGCAGCGGCTTCTCGTCGTCCTTGCACTCCGCGTCGACCTCGGGGACGCAGCCCATCTTGTAGGCACCTGCGGGCACGGGCAGCGTCGGGCTCGTCACCATCTTTGCCGGGTCGACGTTCGTGCACTTCGGTGCTTTGCCCGGCGACTCGTCGTTCTTGCCGCCATCGCCAGCGCCCGTGACCTTGGTGTTGCCGTCGTCGGTGGTCGAGGCCTGCACCGACGGGCTGCCGCACGCGACGACCGTGAGCGCTGAAAAGGCGGCGATGGTCGCGGCGCCAAGGGACGGGAGGCTAAGCATTCGAAGGGCCATGGTGCTCCGTGTTCGTACCGCAGTTTAGGGTAGTCGTCTCCACACGAGCATGGAGCGCGCCACGCTGCCGCACCAGGCAAAGGCGCGATTTCGTGGACCCGACCTCAGCCACCGCGGCCCCTGCGCGGGGTAACCGCGTGGCACTTTGGACGGCTGTGGCGTAGCCGCTCACTTGGGAACCACGGGCGACCGCGCGTGTCAGAACTTTCGACCACCTCGTCCGTCCGAGGGGGACAAAGCCGTCGCCGTCAAAGGAAGGGTGCTCGAGGCCATGATGAAGTTACACACGGGACGCGCGACCGCGCGTTCTACGGGATGGATCTGCGCGCTGGTCGGAATGGGCGCTCTCACCGTGAGCTGCACGTCGGACCGCGCCCCCAGCGCAGGCTCGCGCGCGTCGAGCACGCTCACCGAGCAACCCAACGACGGCATGCCCAAGGGGGGCGCCGCAGCGACGGCGACGGCGGCGGCCAGCGCGGCGAGCCCGGCCCAGCAGCGTCAGGCGGCGTTGAAAGAGGCGCAGGAGTTCGGCATGATCGGCACTCTCTCGACGGGCAGCGATCCGAACGCGCCCTCCGCCCCCTGGGGCCGTGGAGGCGGCAGCGCGGAAGAGCGCGGCGGCGCCATAGCAGCGCCCGTTCCGCGGCTCGATCCCAACGCGCGCTACGCGACCACCTACCGTCCCGGCGGCGCAGCGCTCTCGGCGCTCGACTCCGCAGTCGCACGCGGGGAGATACCTGCAAATTACAAAGACCTCGTGGCCGACTTCGGCGGCCGTTACGCGCCAGCGATCGCTGCTCCCGCCGACGGCGCCGCGCTGGCGTTCCAGGTCGAGACCAATCGGGCCGCGCTCGCGCCGGCGGGTGGCCTCGTGAACCTCCGCATCGCGATCCGCTCGAGCGACAAGATGCCCGTCCGCGCCCCCCTCTCGGTGCACCTCGTGCTCGACGTCAGCGGATCGATGCAAGGCGCAGCCATCGACAACGCGCGCAAAGCCGCCGAGACGCTCGTGCAGAAGCTCGAGCCGACCGACGATTTTTCGATGGTCACGTTCTCGAGCGACGCGAAGGTGCTCGTCACCGATGGCGCGATAGGACCGCGTCGCGCGCAGGTCATCTCCAAGATTCGCGAAGTGCACGCCGACGGCGGCACGAACATCAGCGCTGGCCTCGATCTCGGGTACCACGAAGCGCACACGGCGCAGATCAACCCGGACGCGGTGAAGATCGTGATGCTGCTCTCCGACGGTCACGCCAACGCGGGTGACTCCAACAGCGAGCGGCTGGCGGCGCGCAGCACCCTCGCCTTCCAGGACGGCATCCAGACGAGCTCGTTCGGGCTCGGCGCCGACTTCGACGCTTCGCTCATGAGCTCGATCGCCGACCGCGGCGCCGGCGGCTACTACTACCTCGCCGACTCGACGCAGATCGCGACGGCACTCACCAAGGAGCTCGACGCTCGGCTCGTTCCGGTGGCGCAAGCGGTCGAGGTCCGTGTTCGTCTTCGCCCCGACGTGACGCCGACGAAGATCTACGGCTCGCACGTGCTCGACGGCGCCGAGGCTGCGCGTGTTCGCGCGCAAGAGGTCGCGGTCGACAACCAGGTGAAGAAGAAGGACTCCATCGCGAAGGATCGCCAGGACGACACCGAGGGCGGAATGCGCTTCTTCATGCCGGCGTTCGCTCGTGACGATCGTCATGCCATGCTGCTCGACCTCCAAGTGCCCGCCGGTGTCGGTGAGCGCTCGATTGCGAGCGTCGAGATCAAGTACAAGGATCGCCTCCGCAAGAAGAACGTCACCGAGGAGATCGCGGTGAAGACGCGCTTCGCCGAGAGCGATGCCGAGAGTGCGAAGACCACCAACGCGAGCGTCGTCTGCACCACGCAGGCGTTCGCCGCGGGCGAAGCCATTCTCGCTGCGGCTCATTTCGTCGACGTCGGCGATCGCAACAACGCCAAGCGGGTGCTCGATGAGCGGGCCGCGCTTCTCAAGCGCGCATCGGAGACGCTTCACGAGGCACGCCTCGGCGAAGATGCGCTACGCCTCGCTCGCCTCTCGGGCGCAATCGAGGGAGCGGGCCAGGTGAAGGAGGCATTGCCACTCGCCGTGCTCCTTCGCGGCTCGGGCTACGGCTACCTCAAGTGACGCTCGCTTCAGGGTCGCTTCAGGGGCGCTTCAGGGGGTCGGGCCGGCGTTCGTCGCCAGGCTCGCGTCGACGACGTCGGGGATGGTGCGGTAGCGCCGGTAGTAGCTCGTCACCTTCACGACGTAGTCGCGCGTCTGCGTGTACGGCGGGATCCCGCCGTAGCGCATGACGGCATCTTCGCCCGCGTTGTAACCGGCGACGGTGAGCGCCAGATCGCCGTTGAAGGAGTTGGCGAGGATGCGGAGATAGCGCACGCCGCCGAAGATGTTCTCGCGTGGATCGTTGATGTCGCGCACCTGCAGACGATCGGCGGTGTCGGGCATCAACTGCATGAGGCCGCGCGCGCCGGCGTAGCTGACGGCGCGCGGGTCGTAGTCGCTCTCGACCTTGATGACCGCGCGCACGAGCTGCTCGGGGATCTGGTAGAGCGTCGCGGCTTCACGGATCCAGTCGTCGTAACGGGTGAACCGCGCGACGTCGCGATCCTGCGGCGCGAACTGCGTGAACGATCCTGGGGGAACGCCGCCGCTCGGCTTCTTGATCGCGGGACCATCGACGCCGCGCATGTAGACCTTGGCGCGGCCGTCCGACGG
>CAXSGV010000094.1:1685-8496 GCA_964236615.1 uncultured Polyangiaceae bacterium | reverse complement strand
CTCGGAGCGATCGCGATCAGCGCCGGCACGAGCGCCAAGAACGAGGAACGAACGAGCTGCATCTTGGGGCTGCGGCGCATTCGATTCTCGATCGTGCCGGATCGGATGCGCTCTTGCAACTTACCGCGGGCGAAGCGGGTTCATTCCCCGAGTCATTCCGGGGTGCCGAGCATTTGCCCCACGACCTTGGCGAGATCGAGCTGCCCGAGATCATCGTCGCCGTGCGTCTCGTGGAACCAGTGGCGCGCGAGCGGGCGGATCGCCGGCTCCTTGGCTGCGGCCACGTCGACGAAGCCCTCGGGCGGCGCCATGCGGAAGCGGTACTTCGCCACGTAGGCCCGAATGACCTCGAAGAAGGCGGCGTCGCCCATCGCCTTGCGCGCGGCTTCGTAGAAGTACGGGCCCTTGCCGTAGACGAGGCCGCCGTAGGCCATCTTCGACATCGCGCTCACGGGACGATCGACCGCGCCGTCGTCCTCGCCCGACATGCGCATGAATTGGTAGTTCATACGCGCGTTCATATCGCCGTCCTTCTTGGCGCGCGCAGCGCCGTACCGGTCCTCGAGGTAAAGGATGGCGGTGAACTGCGCGAGCTATTCGTCGACGTAGGGATGGACGCGCGAGTCGCTTCCGACGATGCCGTGCCACCACTGGTGCGCGACCTCGTGCGCAGTCGTGAACTCGAGCATCGTGCCAGTCATCGCCGAGAGGCCGCCGCCGCTCGGGCCGTTGAGCATCTCGCTCATCATCTTCTCGAGCGGGCCCGCGTTGGGGCCTGCCTTCGCGGGGCGGTACATCATGCTCGCGACCGTCACGAGCGCACCGAACTCGACGCCGCCGGCGCCGCCGACCAGCGCTGCCTCGACGACGTCGAGATCTTTGTACGGGTACGTGCCGAAGCGCTTTTCGAAGCTCGCGAGCGCGGCGGCTGCGACGTCGAGAACGCGCTCACCCGAGGGGCGGTCCGTCTTCAAGAACCACGAGCGCACGGTGATGCCGCCGACGTCCTTCGTCGCGACCTCGAAGTCGCGGCTCACGAGCAGGGCGAAATCGCGGATCAACGCGGCGGCGACCTCGACACGCTTGGTGCCAGCGCCCTTCGCGGTTGCAGCGTCGGCTGCGCCAGGCGTCTCGTTCGTGACCGTCCCGGTGACGGCGACCTTCGCGTTGGCAGGCACGTCGAGGTGCGCGCGCACGTTCGACATCTCGTCGGGGCCGATGTCGCCGAGCGTCGAGCCCTCGCTGCGATCCCACAGGCCCTCGCGACGTCGCGCCATCACCGGGTAGAAATTGCCCAGCGACGCAATGCCGTCGCCGCGCGCGAGGAGGCCGTACTCGGCGGCTGTGTCCTCGCCGCCGGCCATGTTGGCCATGCCCTCGAGCCCTTGCGCGAGCATGTTGGTGCGCCCGTTGTCGATGGGATCGAGGATGCCCGTGAGGTCGAGCGCGACGCGAAGGTGCTCGCCCTTGCCGAGCGGCACGCGCGGGCGAACGACGATGACGCTCTTGCCTTCGAGCTTCACGTCGCACGCCGCCGAGGCCACGCATTTTCCGGAGCGAAACGTAACGGGCAAGGCCGCGCTGGGATCGCGCTTGCCGACGTTCGCGTAGATGCGAAGCACGAGCTCGTCGAGGGGCTTGTCGTCACGGTTCGTGAAGTAGACGTCCTCTTGGAGCGTGAACGCGGCCTTGTCGATGTCGACGCCGATCGTCATGTCGTAGAGCGTCAGGTCCTCGAGCCGGGACACGCCCGCGGCGCGCTCGAGGTCGGTGCGCGCGTTGGAGCCGTCGCGCATCGACGCGAGGAGCGGCGTCGCGTCGTAGGTCGCGCTGCCCGCCCCTTCCGGCAGCTTGGAGCTCGGCGCCCCGCCGCAAGCTCCGAGCGCAACCACGAAAACCAAGGACGCGAGCAAGCTGAGTTTGGTCATCGTGGAGGGAGAGAGTGTATCGTCTCGCGCGATCGATGGATTGGGATTGGCACCTTCTCGTAGTCATCACGGCGGCGCTCTTCGGCGCGTTCGTCATTTTCAAATTTCGTCCGGCGCTCGGCGTCGGCGTCGGCTTTCGTCCGAGCGAGCGCAAGAAGGTGCTCGCCGCAAAGGCGCGCCTCGACGCCGCGAAGACCGACACCGAGCGCGCGCATGCGCTCGCCGAGGCCGCCGATGCGTGCACGCGCGGCGGCGGCTCGCGCAACGCGGCCATCGGGTACTACCTCCGCGCGATGCGCCTCGAGCCCACGTCCAAGGAGCTCGTCGATCGCGCCGCCGCCGGTCTCGCGCGTCGACCGCGCGCGCTCGAGTCGCTCTTGTGGCGCCGCCTCGGCTCCGATCCCTGGTTTGGCGCGACCGGCCCCGCTGCGCGCGCGGCCTTGCTGCACCTCGCGGCGCTCTACTCGGGTCCGCTCAAGAGCGCGATCCGCGCGCGCGCTCTAGAGCACGCAGCGACCGCGCTCACGGAGGCCAGAACTGCTCAGGGAGCCCGTGACGGTGGCTCAGCGCCAGCCAATCCATCAACGCCGCCACCGTGACGTGCACGAGGAAGCCCTGGTAGATGCTCTTCGTCTTCATGCTGAGCGAGCCCAGGGCGATTCCGGCCACGATGGCGCCATTCGCTTCGAGGTAGGGCTTGCCGTAGTGGATCATGCAGTAAGGCACCGCCATCGCGAAGATCGCGCCCGAGCCGAAGCTGCGACGAAGCGCGCCCAACCAGAACCCGCGGAAGAACATCTCCAGCGCGAAGAACTGTGCAAAGTACATGCACTCCCAGATCAGGAAGTCCCACCACGATCGCGACGAGGCTTTGTAGAACGGGTAGTACGAGCCGAAGTCGGGCTCGCGGCTGACGACCCACATCGCGGGCAACACGACGCCGAGAAACAGCAGGTAGATCCACGCGTGCTTGAAGAAGCCCTTCGTGCGCAGACCGAAGTCGAGCAGCGCGTCTTGCGGGAAGAACAGCTTCCAGAGCCCGAACGGCACGCAGACGTAACCGAAAATACGGGTGCCGGCCCACCACCCGAAGCCGTAGAGCTCGTCGTACTTGAAGATCTTGAACGTGCCCGGGTGGACGTTCTCGTACTTGACGATGTGCGGCCGGATCGCATCCTCGAAGAAGATGCGACCTCCGTAGTACTCCTGCATCGTCAGGATGACCGAGCACATGACGAGCGCGACGAAGGGGCGAAGATCGATCTTCCCCAGCGCGAGCATCTCGCCACGGTGACGGTGGGCGTCCTCGTCGAGCTCGCGCCACGTTTGACGAAAGAACAAGTAGAGCAGCGGGCAAACGACGAGCAGCGCCGGGATAGGAAAAAACGGCTTGATCGCGTGCGCGAACGCCTCGAACCCGGTCGCGTTCTCGTCGGTGATCCCGAGGTTGTGCGGACGAAACACGGCTCTTCAGGCTCGAGCTTCGGCGCGCTCGGCGGCTCGGCGAAGGCGCGCGATCGACGCTTCTTTGCCGAGGACGAACAGGACTTCGAAGAGCGACGGGCTCGCGCTTCGACCCGAGAGCGCGACGCGCGCGGCCTGCGCCACGTCCTTGATCGTGAGGCCCTTGTCCGCGAGCCAGGTCGTCGTGCTCGCTTCGAGCGCAGCGGCCGTCCACTCGGGCGCCGAAGCCCAGAGCTCGGTGACGGCGCGCAGGTTCGGCGCGGCCGCAGCGACGAGGAACTTCTCGTCGGCCTTGGGATCGAAGACGGGCTCGGCGCGGAAGAAGTAGTCGAGCGCGTCGGCGGACTCGATGAAGGTACGCGCGCGCTCACGGATGGCGGGGATCGCCTTGGCGAGCAGCGCGTCGTCGATCGTCGCGATGCCGCGCGCCACCAGGAACGGACGCACGCGCGTTGCGTAGTCGTCGTCGGGGCACAGGTCCGTGCGCTTCAAGTGCTCGTGGTTGATGGCGAGGAACTTCTTCGCGTCGAACTTCCCGTCGCCGCGGCCGCACGCCTCCCAGTTGAAGGCCGAGACGAGCTCCGCCTTGCTGAACACCTCTTGATCGCCGTGCGACCAACCGAAGCGCGCGAGGTAGTTGAGGACGGCGTTCGGGTGGTAGCCCTGATCGCGGTACTCGGTCGCGGCGACCGCGCCGTGGCGCTTCGAGAGCTTCTCGCCCGAGGGGGCGAGCATCATCGGCAGGTGTGCGAACTCGGGGGGCTTCGCGCCGAACGCCTCGTACAGGAGGATCTGCGGCGGCGTGTTCACCATGTGATCGCGACCGCGCGCGATGAGCGTCATCCCCATCGCGATGTCGTCGACCACCGCGCCGAAGTTGTAGAGCGGTACGCCGTCGGAGCGGAGGAGCACGAAGTCTTGCTGCGCGGAGTTCGGCGTCTTGACCTCGCCGAAGACCTTGTCGACGTAGGTGAGCACGCCCTCGGTCGGGCTCTTGAAGCGCACGACGAACGGGCGATCGGGCGCCTCCTTCCGATCGCGGCACGTACCCGGATAGTGGAACGTCGCCTTGGGATCCTTCGCCTTCAGCGCGTTGCGCGCGGCTTCGAGGTCTTCCTTGGTGCACCAGCAGCGGAACGCTTTGCCCTCGGTGACGAGGCGCTCGGCCCACTCGGCGTAGATCGCCATGCGAGCCATCTGCTCGTAGGGGCCGTTGGGGCCGCCCACCTCGGGGCCCTCGTCCCAGTCGATGCCGAGCCACTTGAGCGAGTCGAGGATGACCTGCTTGCTCTCGGGCGTGGAGCGCTCCTGATCGGTGTCCTCGATACGGAGAACGAACACGCCCTTCGTCTTCCGCGCCCATAGCCAGTTGAACAGAGCGGTGCGTACTCCACCGATGTGGAGGTAGCCGGTCGGGGACGGTGCGAAGCGGACGCGCGTCATGCCGCGCCACGATTACCAGACTTTCGGCCCTCCGCGAAACGACGCAGGGTCAGGCACTCGTATTGCACCAGGCCGCGCCATGCTTGCTCCGACTTCGACATCCGCCGCGTCCTCGACGCCTTCCGTCCCTTCTGTTCACTTCGGCCGCGTGTTGCGCCGTTCACGATGGCTTTTCCTTCTTGGCGCTCTCACGAGCGCGATCGTGACCACGGGCTGCTCGTCGGACGCAGTCATCGCCGCGACCGACGCCGGAGCTGACAGCGCTGCTGCCGACGCGGGCGCGGCCTTGCAGGACGGCGCGGCGGTCGCGAACGGGATAGTCGTGAGCATCGACGGCACATTCGTCGTTCTCGACAACGTGAAACGGTCGAACTTCGTCGTCGTCGATGCTTCGGAGCAGGGCAGTACGGTCGTCAGTGCCGACTCCGCGACCACGAACGTTTCGTTGCACCTCGAGCTCCATGGAAAGACCCCGGGCGTTTACCCATGCGCCGGCGGCGAACGAAACCACGTCGTGTACACGGGCGACGGCGTCTACATCGCGTCGGGCTCGGGCGGCACCAGCGGCAAAGATCTCCTCGGCGAATGCTCGATCGAGGTCACTGCCTACGGTGAGGTCGGCGGCATCATCGAGGGAAAGTTCAGCGCAACGTTGCCGAAGAGCGCGGCAGGCGCGAGCGATCCGTCGCAGCGCGTTCTGCGGGAGGGGAAGTTTCGCGTCGTACGAGGCGCAGACCTCTGAGCCTCACCACTTGTTGCAGGTGCTCGACGCGAGGACCGGCGACACGAAGGTCTGGCAGCGGACCCGAACTTGTTTCTCCATCCACTCGAGGCTCGGCTGGTAGCGCGCCATCTGCTCCTTCGCGCCGCCTGCTTCGACGAGGAAGAGCCGGTCCTGCGCCAGAAACAGAGTCACCCAGTAAGTGAAGGGCTTGCCGTCCTCGTCGTGACCAAACGTGAGCTGCTTGCCCTTGGTGCCGTCCTTCGAGGCGACGTCTTTCGCGTCGAGCATCGCGTAGCCCGACACGTCGCGCATCTGCAGCGTCACCGCGCGCGTCCAGAACGCGAGGTCGCCCTTCTTCTCGGCGTTGTCGATCGCGCGCACCGACAGGACGACGCCTTCGGGGGTGGTCGCGCGGTAGTCGTACGCGGGCGCCTGGTTTTCGAGCTCGACGAAGCCAGGCGCGGTCTTCACGTCGAAGGGGCGACCGCAGCCGGCGACGCTCGTGAGCGCCGCGGCCGCGAGAAGGAGGATTCCAAGCGTCGAACGAAAGGCAAAACGAGACACGTAGGCATTCATGGTCGAGGTTCCTCGTTCATCACTCGTGCAAGGAGAGCAGGCGCGGGAGACCGAGCTCGGAGAGCCACGGAAACGGCAGGCGAAGGGGCATGTCGCGCAGGGCACCGGCGCCGCGGCCCTGGAACGTGACGGTGATCGTCGAGTACGCGATGCGATCGCGGAGGACCTTCAGCTTGCCCTCCATCTGCTCGATCTCGCCGGTGATGCGTCCGAGCTCCTTCTCGATCTCGAGCGCGGCCTTCACGTCGGCGCGCTTCAAGAGCTCCGCCAGGCGGTCACGCATGTTGCGTGCATTCTTCACGCGAATTTCGAGATCGACGAAGGCGTCGGTGACGTCCTCGGCCGAGAGCTCTTTGTGGAGCACATCGCCCGTGAGACCCACGCGGCGAATCGCTTCGTCGAAGCGCGCCCGCGGGATGCGTACCGTGATCTCGGTGTCGCCGCGGGAGGACAGATAGCCGCCTAGCTCGCGCGCGATCTTCTCGACGTTCGCGAGCCCAGGCTCCACCTGGTAGACGGCCATCGTGACGTGCGCCGTGTAGATGAGCATCGCCGTTTCGTGCGGCGCGTCCTTCGTGATGGGCCCCCATCCGATGGCCCTCGTGTTCAACGGCTTCGAGCTCGGGGCGGTGTTCCTGGCGGTGATCATCGCCAACCACGTCACGGCCGAGGGCCA
>CAXSGV010000094.1:0-1675 GCA_964236615.1 uncultured Polyangiaceae bacterium | reverse complement strand
GCGCCTTGTCTTGCGTGTCGGCGATTCCGTCGCCGTCCCTATCCGGTGGCGGTGACGGTAGGCTCTGCGGCGTGGTCGACCCAGGCTGCTTCGCGGCGCGCGCTGCGAACCCTGCGCTGCTCGATTCCTGCGCGGGCATCGAGCTCGGCGTGTCCGACGCGCTCGTCGTCTTGGCGCTGACCATCTCGTCGCTGCTCGGCGCCGACTCGAGGTGCCCGCCAGCGGAGCTGCTGCCGCGCGACATCGTCGCGTAATTTACGGGGGACGCCGCCTCGGGTGCCTCCGCGGCACCACCGCATCCAGCGAGGGCGCCGAGCGCGATGAAACCGAGAATGGCTATCGAAGAAGGCCGCATGCACCTCAAACGCGGCCGGTGCCCGCGGCCTTACACCTGACTGGGTCGGACGGTAGCGACGGTAGCCGCGCAACGAGATGAGGAAGGCTTGGACGCTACGCGGCGGCGAGATTCGACGGCGTGTCGTCAGCGTTCCAGATCGCATGCGCCACGAACGGCAGCGGCCAGAGGAAGAGGAACACGTTCGCCGCCCACCAGCTGATCTCGAAGTCCGCGCGAAGAGTCCAAAAGGAGAGCGCTTGGAGGCCGGAAATGGAGGTCGTCACGAGCGATACGAGCACGAGCGCGCGAGACGAAGCGGCGCACCTTCGCGCGAGTCCTTGTACAGCCACTCGGGCGGGACCCGGTGTGAGAATGCGGCCGCCCAATAGAGGACGAATCCGAGGTCGGTCACCAAAAGGAGAGCGCGACGCAGTGCAATCATGACGTTCGAGTGTACTTGATCGTCTGGGGAGCACCGGGTATGTGAAAGGCCCCTTTTGCCGCGCAAGTCATCTTGCGCACCCCTTGTGAAGGAGCACCCATGACCACGAAGAATCCGCTCGCCCTCGTCAAAGAGGCGTTCGAGTCCAAAGAGAAGCTCGTCGAAGCCGTCGAGAAGTTCGGAGGCGAGGACCTCTGGCTCGCGCGAACGAACAAGAACAAGGGCCTTGCCCACGTCTCGAACGCGAAGCTCCTCAAGCTGCACGCGACGTTCACCGCCGTGAAAGAGAAGTTCGGCACGCGCGCGAAGCTCGTCGACGCGATCCTCGATCTCGAGAAGCGCGCGAAGGACGACGGCTACAAGTCGCGCCTCTCGCTCTACCCGGTGCCGCGCCTCTGGGACATGTTCAAGTCCACCGACAAGCGCGTGAACGGCGTCAAAGAGAAGGGCGAAAAGAAGCCCAAGGCTGCCCCCAAGCCGGTCGCCGCTGCGAAGCCCGTTGCGAAGAAGGCTGCTGCGCCCGCGAAGGCCGCACCCAAGAAGAAGAAGTAAGGCCGATGCCGGACTTCACCGTAAAGAACGAGTTCGCGACGGACCAGACCACGTTCTGGGAAAAGTGCTTCTTCGACGAGGAGTACAACCGCCGCCTCTACTCGGAGACTCTCAAGTTCCCGGGCTGGAAGCTCCTCGAGCTCAAGAACGAGGGCAACACGATCTTCCGCAGGGTGCACATCGATCCACCGGTGACGGGCATGCCCGGTCCGGTGAAGAAGGCGCTCGGCGACAAGTTCTCGTATGTCGAAGAAGGCACCTACGACAAGACGACGCACCGCTACACGTTCAAGGTCACGCCGAGCATCATGGCCGACAAGGCCAAGACCGCCGGCGAGCTGTGG
>CAXSGV010000093.1:9471-17104 GCA_964236615.1 uncultured Polyangiaceae bacterium | reverse complement strand
TATTTCCATACCCAGGCCTGGGTATGGAAATACATGGACGGCGCGCCGCCGCCTGGCCTCGTCCTCGCGCCGCAGCACGCCGAGTGGCAGCACGATCGTGATTCGACCGACTACTTTCACGCCCTCCACGAAGACCGCCTGGCTTACCGACGCGCGCACGTCGCCGCGTGGTCCAGCACCTTTTGGCCTCGACTCAATCTCCACCAGAGCACGGGTCAGGAGATCCGCATCTTCGAGCGGAAACCTTTGTAATAAACGGTTCTTCCGTGCAAAAACACGACCCGTGAAGCCCGTGCGCGCGCTGTTCCTCAACGACACGTCGCGCAACGGCGGGCCGGGGCGAACGCTCTTCTATATTCTCAAGTTCATCGATCCGGCGCGCATCCACCGCACGGTGGTCCTTCCCCGCGAGGGCGTCGTCAGCAAGCTGCTCCTCGACGGCCGCGTCACCGACGACCTTCATCTGCTGCCGAACATGATCGAAAACGCCATGGAGCCATGGAGCCGCGCGATGCAGCGCGACGACTTCACCGCACCGCTCCCGACGCGCGCGCGTCGTGTGACGGTCAACGTCGCGCGTGGAGCGTCGGCGGTGTTCGAGCTCCGCGCGCTCTTGAAGAAGACGCGCGCCGACGTCGTGTTCTGCAACGGTACGACCGCGAACTTCATGGGCGGTGCGATGGCGCGCATGACCGACGTCCCGATCGTGTGGCACGCGTTCTATCCGTCGGTGGCAAAGCCCATCGCCGGGCTCCACGATTTCCTCGCCGCGAGCAAAAACGTCCGCGCGATCCTCTGCGTGTCGAAGCCGGTCGCGAAGCAGTTCGCGCACTGCGGCGACAAGGTGAAGATCGTGCACGACGGCATCGACACCTCCGAGTTCGATCCGGACGCCGTCGGCCGCGTGCTGCGCAAGGAGCTTGGCTTTCGTGACGACGACGTCGTCTTCGGAAGCCAGGGCCGCGTGCTCCCGCGAAAGGGTTACCTCGAGATGGTGCGCGCCGCGCGCATCGCGCTCGATCGCATGCCGGCGGAGCGCCGCGAGCGCACCAAGTTCGTCGTCCTCGGTGACACCCCCGACGACATGCGCCCGAACCACCTCGAGGAGTGCCAGGCCGAGGTGCAGAGGCTCGGGCTCGAAGGCTCGTTCTTCTTCATCGGCTACCGCTCCGACGTAAAGGCGTACGTGAACGATTTTTCGGTGACGGTCGTGCCGAGCGTCTACGAAGATCCGCTTCCGCGCGCGGTCATCGAGGCCATGTCGCTCGGCAAGCCCGTGATTGCGTTCGACGTCGGCGGCATCCCCGAGATGATCGAAGACGGCATCAACGGCACGCTCGTGCGCGGCAACCCGCCCGACATGGACGGGCTCGCCCAGGCCTTCGTTCGTTACGCCTGCGATCCCGCAATCGCACCGCGCGAAGGCGCCGTGGGCCGGGACCGTGCGCGGAAACACTTCGACTCGCGCGAGCATGCGGGCCGCATCGAGAGAGAGATCCTGCGCGCTGCCGGCGCAACGCCCTCACCGCAGTGAGCCCATGAAGGACGACGAAAGCACCGAGGCGCCCGGTCCTGTGGATGGGCCCGGGGGTGAGCCCGCCGTCGTCGCACGACGATCGATCTTCGGCACTGCGCTCCTCCTCTTACCGATGCAGATCGTGTTTCGCGCCGGCGAAGCCGCGCTGCCGCTGCTCATCGCCATGTGGTTCGGCCGGAGCAAAGAGACCGACCTCTACTTCCTCGGCGCCGCCTTCTTCGTGTTCGCCGGCTCGCTGGTGGCGGCATCGTTTCAAGACTCGGCGCTCGTGCCGATCCTCGCCGAGCTCAAAGCGAAGGATCCGGCCGAGGTGCCGCGCGTGGCCGGCTCGCTGCTCATGCACGCGATCGTGTACGGCGGTGGCTTCGCGCTGATCGTGGGCGCGTTTGCGCTCGGCTGGGCGTGGCTGCACTCCGGCGACGTGTCCTTCGCCGTTGCACGCGCGATGATCCTGCCCTTCACGCTGTGGATGGTGGCGCTCGGAACGCGCTCCTTTTTCGCGGGCATGCTCAACGCCAATGGTTTGTATTTCGCGCCGCCGATCGCGAGCGGCCTGGGGATGAGCGCGTCCTTGATCTTGCTCGCGACGCTGCATACGCAGCTCGGCATCGTCATCGTTCCGATTGGGTCGCTCGTTGCCGAGGTCGTCGCCACGCTCGTCCTCGCGTTCATCTCGATCCGTCACGCCAAGCTGCCGCTCGTGCTCTCGCTCGTACGCTCGGAGCCCGTGATGCGATTCTGGCGGCTCGTCGCTGCGGCGGTCGCGGGCGCCACGATCACGCGCATCAACCCGATCATCGATCAGCTCATGGCACGCTTTGCGGACGTCGTCGGCGGCGGCACGCTCCTTCGCCTCGCCGGCGATGTGGCCTCGGTCCCGACGTCGCTCGCGCAGGCGGCGCTGTTCTCGGTGCTGTTGTCGCAGCTCTCACGCGAAGTCGCGCGCGAAGCGTACGGCGAGTTCGCATCGACGTTGCGACGCGCCCTCTGGGGAACGATGGGACTGCTGGCGGTCGCCTCGCTCCTGATCGCACTGCTCCGCGGGCCGCTCCTGCGCGCGGTCTTCCTTCACGGCGCGATGGACGAAGCGGGCGTCGAGCGCCTGAGCGAGGTTCTTCCGTGGGCGTTGCTCGGCGCCGCGCCCTTCGGTGCCGTTCTCATTCTCGCGCTCGCGCACGTCGCGCTGCAGAACAACCGCATCATGATCGCGCTCGGCGTCCTCAACGCCGCGCTCAACCTCGGCTTCGACTGGCTGCTCGTGCGCCCCTTCGGTCTCCGCGGCATCGCGCTCGCCACGTCGCTGATGCACGTCGCGATGGCGCTCGTCTTCTGGTGGCTCCTTCGCGTGAAGCTGCGCGATCTCGAAGAGTCGTCAGCCGGCACGGGTCCGCGTCGCTCGACATGAGCGCGCGACTCAGGGACCGGCGTCGACCGGGATGTCGAGGCTCTCGAGCTGCGCGAACCACGGCGCCTTTGCGAGCGCCTTCGTCCCGGCCGACGTGATCTTGTTTCCGCGCAGCGCGAGGTGGCGTAGCGCGCGGAAATGCGTGCCTTCGGCGAGCGCCGCGACGCCCTCGTCCCCGATATCGGCACCGGTGAGGTCGAGCTCGACGATCTCGGAGAAGGCATCGCTCGCGGCAATCGTGCCCATGGCCTCCGGTCGCAGCGCCCGTCCGCCGAGCACGAGCGAGCGTAGCTGCGGAAGCGCGAAAGCATCGACGAAGGCGTCGAGATCGTCACCCATCGATTGACGAAGATCGAGGCACACGAGCTGCTGCAGCTGCGCCGACGACGCGAGCGCCGCCGCGCCGTCGGGACCCAGTGCGGTGCCGCGGATGACGAGCGTGCGCACCGCTGACAAGAGCGGGCTCGTTGCAAGCGCCGCCACTGACTGCGGCGCGAGTGAGAGATGTAGCGCGAGGGTCTCGAGGGGCCAGCCCGCGCGCTCGAGGGCAGCGAGGCCGTCGCTCTTCAGACCAACCGCGGTGAGAACGAGCTCACGCAAAGCCGTGAAGCCGAGCCCCGCGAGACCGTCGACATCTGCGGCGGTGAGCATCCGCCTTTTGCCTTCGGGCGGCGAGGTGAGCGAAAGCCGCTGCAGCGCCGCGGGGTACCGCAGCTTCTTGAGCTGCACGAGCCGCTTCGCGTTCGTCCACGCGACGTGAAGGCGCTCGATCGCCGGACCTTCGCGCTCGAGCAGCGGACCGATGTCGGTGGTCGAGAAGGCGCGAAAGCCGATGGCGAGCGACGTGGCCCGCGCGAGCGCAGGGTGCCGCGCGAGCGAAGGCTCGATCTTCTCGTTGCCGTCGAGCTGGAGATGCGCGTCGGCGATCGGAGCACGAGCCCACAGCGCGTGCGAAAATCGGCCAAGCGTCGCCCGGTCGATCATCAGGTTGACCGGAAGCCCACGCCGGAAATACGCATTGCCCGCCGCCTCGAGAAGGGGCTTGGGCCACACGAGAGCGATCAAGCGATCACGCTCGGTCGTCTCTGTCTCATGGAGTGCGCGGGTGAGCTCGAAGAAGCGGGGCGTACCGCGATGAAGCCCTTCGAGCTCGAGCGCGCGGTGGAGGTGCGCGCCAATCGGATCGCCGCGCTCGACGAGCACGTCGGCGAGCGTCTTCAGTGCCTGGCGATTGCCGGGTGACTGGCGAACCGCGTCGAGCTCGGGGTACACCTCGTCGTCCAGCACCACGGGCTCGGACACGACGACGATCCCTGCGTTGCGGCAGATCTCGCTCCAGACCTTGCGACCCTCGCTGCCGTAAGCCGCCTCGAAAACGTCGCCCCAGTCGGCGAGCATGCTGCGGATCCGCGGGAGGACGGGAGACATCTCGGCGTGCCGAACGGCATCGAGCTGCGTGCCGTACACGGTGCCGGACCCACGCTCGAGCGCGCCGCACGCTTGTGCGAGGTCACGCGTGCATCGCTGCGCCTGCGCATTTCCGAACGAACGATCTGCCTCCGACTGGGCCAGCTGCGACTCGAGCCACGATCCCCAAACACTCACGCGGGCGAGGATAGTCCGAATCGCACTGGCCTAGTGCGGGCGCACTGGCTAACAGCGGTCGATACGACGGAACACGCCCGGAGGGGTGCCATAGACCATGATGAGCCGGGTCTCGTTCGGACCCACCGTCGTGCACCGGCCGTCGGGATAGAACTGGATGTTCGCTTTGACGCGGATCGAGTCACGGTGGCTCGTGCAGTGCCTGTAGTAAACGTAGATTTTGCAACCCGGGTTCCGCCCACCGGAGCACTCGGTGACGAGCTCCTCGCCGCAGCGCTGAAGCGCCGACTCGCTGGTTGCAGGCTCCCCGTTGTCCGCTTCCGTCTCGGGCGAAGCGGCAGGCTCGCCTTCCTCTTCGCTGGTGCCGTCGGAAGGGGTGGCGGCGCAAGCGACGCAAAGCGTGAGCGGGAGCAAAAGCGAAATCAGTTTCTTCATGGGAAGCCTCTTCGTGGGGTAGGGGTTTGGAGCTGCGACACAGGCGCCGCATGTGTGCTGCAGCGTCGAGACCCTCTTTGAAGCCGGCGCACTGAAATCGGAAATTATCTCGGATTATTCGTTAGGCTCGGCGCCTGAAATGGGCTCCGTGCCGCTGTCGACGTTGGTGGGGCGTGAAGAGGATCTCGCTCGCCTCTCCGAGCTCGTGCAGCGTGAGCACGCACGCCTCGTCACGCTGTCGGGACCGCCTGGCGTAGGCAAGACGCGCCTCGCGTTCGAGCTCCTCGCCGGCCCCGCGCGCCCGATTGCCGACGGGGTGTTTTGCGCTCTTGGCGCGGCGCTCACGCTCGACGACGTGTTCCATGCGCTCTCGCGCGCGCTCGGCGTCGTGGGGGAGGAGGCACTCGCCGTCGAGGGTCAGGTCCAGCGCATTGGTGCAGCGCTCCACGCGCGCGGACCGACGCTCCTCGTGCTCGACGACGTCGACGTCGTGCTCGACTCCGCGCGCCAGCTCGTCACCGAGCTTCTCTTGCTCGCGCCTGCCACGACGATCCTCGTGACGACGCGAAGTCGCTTCCATCTTGCGATCGAGCGAGTGCACGATCTCCGGCCGCTCGCCCTCGACGCGCACGACGACGGCGCCCCGGGCCCGGCCGTGGAGCTCTTCTTGGAGCGAGCGCGCGAAGTAGGAGCGGTGCTCGCCACGACCGACCATGCCGCCGTCGTCACGCTCGTCGCTCGCCTCGATGGTTTGCCGCTCGCGATCGAGCTGGCCGCTGCGCGAACGACATTGCTCTCGCCCGACGAGATCCTTCACCGCCTCGACGAGCCCATGCGCCTGCTCACCGGGGCAGGTCGCTCGCTTCGCGCGACGATCGAGACCTCGTGGCGTCTGCTGTCGGCGGACGAGCAGCTCGGACTCGGCGCGGCGTGCGCGTTCCGCGGACCCTTCGGTGCCGAGATCGGCGAGGTTGCGTGCAAGGACCTTGGCATCGCGGACGCGCTCGGAACGTTGCAGTCGCTTCGAGAGCGATCGCTTCTTCAAGCTGCGCATGGCAACCCAGGCGAGCGACGCCTTCGCGTTTACGACACGGTTCGCGCGTTCGTTGCGGAGACGATCGCTCCGGCCGATCGCCTGCGCGCGCGTCATGCGGTGACGGCGGCCGCGGGCGCGTTGGCTCAGCGTTGTCTCGCCAACGCCTGGGGACCCCTCGGAATGGCGGCGCGTCGCGAGATGCTCGCCGAAGAAGCGAACCTCGCGGGTGTGCTCGACGATCTCGCGGCGACGTCGAGCGCGTCGGACGTGCTCTACATCGCTGCCGCGCTCGTGCATCTTCGCGAGGAGCTCGGGCCGGGCGACGCGCTGCTCCCGCTGATCGAGCGCGTCCTCGCGTGGCAGCCCGACCCGACCGCGCCTCCATCGTCCGCCGAGGCGCGCACGCGGTTCGATGCGGCGGCCGCGGGCGTCGTCGATCGGGTGGGCAGAACCGAAGCGGCCGACGCGCTCTACGCGGCCGCACGTGAGGGTGCGCGCGCATCGAAGGACGAGCACCTCGAAGGTCTGGTCCTCTTGCGTCGTGCTCTCGGTGCGGGCGTGCTCGGTCGAACGGCCGCCTCCGCGGCGGCGAACAAAGCAGCGCTCGCAATCGCAGCGCGCACGAACGATCACGTGGTCGGCGCCATCGGCGAAACGCTCGCGGCCGACACGCTTCAGGTCATGTCCGATGTCGACGGTGGGGTGGAGGCAATCGCGCGCTCGGTTGCACACGCGGAGCAGTCGGGCGATCCGCGTCTCGTCGCGCGCGCACAGCTCACGCAAGCGATGCTCCTCGCCGACGGCAACGATCCCGAAGCGGCGCTCGCACTCGCCCTTGCCGTGCGCGCGTCAGCGGTGTCACTCGACGCTCTGAAAACCCTCGGGCTTGCGTGCGTCGTGGCTGGCGCGTCCGCGCTCGAGCTCCGCCGCCGACGGCAAGCCGACGCGCTTCTCGCCGAAGGTGTCCTCGCTGGGAAACGACTCGGTTTACCGCGGCTCGTCGCCTACGCGCTCGGGTTCGTGGGCGTATCGGCGTTCGAGCAGGGGGATCTCCAAGGTGCGGACGACGCGCTTGCCAGAGCCTCCGAGCTGCTCGGTCCCACGGCCGAGCCTGTGCGCGCGGCGGCGGTGCGTGCTGCGCGCGGCGTCATCGCGGGGCTTCGTGGGCAGCGCGAAAAAGGCCGTCACATCGTGGTCGGCGTCCGCGCACGTGTCGCTCCCTCCGATCGGCCGGTGGTCGACATGCTCGCGCTCGGGCTCGACGCCGTCGACGCGTGTGCGCGCGGGCTTCCCGAAGACGAGACGAACCGAGAGCTCGAGCTGGTGCGAACGAAGCTCGCCGCGGCGCGCGCGTCCTTTGCCGCCGGGCGCGGCTACATTCCGAGCATCGTCTTGCGCCTCTCGCTGCGGCTCGCCGAGCGGATCGTCTCCTCTTACGCGCCGCAGCCTGGCGTCGTGGTGCTCGACGCCGCGACCCTGGGAGTACGCCTTCTCGATGGCAGCGTGCTTGCGCTCTCCGACAAGCCGATGTTGTGGCGGCTCGCCGCCGCGCTCGCCCATCACCACATGCGCGCGCCGGGCGAGCGTGTATCGAGCGACGAGCTGATTGCGGCGG
>CAXSGV010000093.1:1356-9461 GCA_964236615.1 uncultured Polyangiaceae bacterium | reverse complement strand
CAAATCGAACATTCTGAACAGGTAATGACAGAATCTCAGAGTGGCATTGAGTTATCAGGGAAGATCTTCTCGTAGAGATCGGAAGAAAAGATGAGCACCAAGGCGAGCCAAAACCGCCTCGGCGTAGCGCTTCACAAGCTTCGCAAATCGGGCTTGGACGCTCTCGTCGAAGGCGGGATCACCGGCGCTGCCTTTCGCGCCGACACGCTGATCGTGTGGTCCGCGCGTCCGTTCCTGAAGCCAAATAAGCGAAAATAATTACTCTCTGTCGGCCAAAAGAATCAGAGAGAGCCCTCGTGATGAGCCGCAGCGAATACTTCCCCTGGCCCGCGTGACCGTCCCCGGCTCGACCCCTTACGGGGTCAGGCCATGCGCCTTCGCGACCGCGCCGTTTTTGGCTTCCGCGCGTTGCAACGCGGGGCGCGCATCGAATAGGTCGACGTAACGCGTGAAGCGGTGGGTGCGCCCTTCATGATGTCGCCGCGGTGCAGCTCGTATTCGACGCCAACCTCCTCGAGCATCCCTCGAGGGGAGAAGTTTGCTCGCCGCGCCATCGAGAGTGAACTCCGCGGTCGTCGGGGAGCTAGCCTTGAGCAGTCGTCCTCGGAACCTTTTGTCGGGAGCGACCTTGTCGAGAGCGAGGAGTCAGTGAGCTTGGTGCGTCGACGGCGTCGGTCGGATGGGTCGGGGATCGCGGCGAGGCGTCGGTCGGTCGCTTGGCTCGCGTGCTGGTGTCTCTGCGTATCGATGGCCGTCGTGCCGTTCGCGCTCGACGCGGCGAGCGCGCCGCCTCCGAAGCCTGCGCCGAGCCCCGGTAGCGCTCGCACGCTCGACGACTACCGCCACTTCCGCATCGCGTCGATCGACCTTCTCGGCCGCATGCCGACGCGCGAGGAGGTCGCCGCGTTCGAGCGCCCCGACTTCGACTTCGACCAGTGGATCGACGCCCACCTCCACGGAGCGTCCTACGTCGAGCGTCTCACGCGCATCTACATGGACCTCTTGCGGCTCGAGCCGAACCTCAACTTCTCGCCCGCGCCCGCGCAGCTCTTTCGCCACGACGTCCTGCAGGACGACGGCACCAAAGTGTTTGTCTACTACCGCCAGAGCCAACGCCGCGAGAACCCGGCGACGGACGGTGAGTTCTGCTTCTCGCCGGACGAAATCGGCGTCGCCGTCCGACCGAACGCGGCCGACGTCGGCGCGACGCCGAAAGCCTTGCCCAAGAAGCTGATCGACGAGCGCACGACGCTCGTCGCCCCCTGGTGGCTTTACCGCGATTTCAAGTCGCCACACCCGACGCAACGCTACTTGAGCGGGTGGAACGATCCCGATCCGCAGTACAAGCCCGTCGAGTCGCTGCTCACCGACGCGGACGGGAAGCCCACCGTCAGCGTGCGGGTGTGCCGCGAGGAGGCGGCGACGGTCGACATCGGGCACGTGTACGTGTCCGGCCGTGCGAAGAGCCCGGCAGCCGAAGAGAAACTGCCGGGTGGCCGCCTGAAGCCTGCTCCGCTCGACAGGCCCTATGCCACGCAACACAAAGGCGAGCGCGTGCCGTGCGACACGCGAGGCGCGCTCGAGAACACCGTCGATTGCGGTTGCGGAGACGGGCTCGTGCGGTGCATCCCGAACGACAGCAACGGTGGCGGCAACGCCTTTTACTTTCCGAACAAGATGCCGCTCGGGCCCGGATACCCGCTCGATCTCGTGAAGCAGCGCGCCGAGCGTTGGTTTCCGTACTGGTGGTCTCGCGAGTCCGTGCATTTTCTAGACGATCTCTTCGACAGCGATCGCGACTTCCGCCAAATCTTGATTGGGCGACAAACGTTCGTGAACGGTCCACTCGCGCAGTTCTACCGCACGCTTCAACGCACGAACTGCTGCGGTCCCGAGGCCGGCTTCGGGATGACCGAGGAGCTTGCGCCGCTGGTCGAGCCCCTCCGGATTCCGTTCGAGCTCTTGCCGCAGGACGTCGACACGTGGCGACTCGTCGCTGACCGCGGTCCGCACGCCGCCGGGTTGCTGACCACGCCGATGTTTTTGCAGAAGTACGCGACGGCCCGCGCGCGCGGCGCCGTTCTGTACAACGCATTTCTCTGCAAGTCGTTCAGCGCCGAGAACGCGCAGCTCATGCCGTCGACGGAGCCGAACCTCATGAAGCGCCCGGGCTGCCAGACCTGCCACGCGACGCTAGAGCCGCTGGCGGCTTACTTCGCCCGGATCGAGCCATCGAGCTCGGTCTTCCTTCCCGCTTCCAACTTTCCCGTCGTCAACGGCGCGTGCAAGAAAGACAAGAATGGGAAGTTGAACGGCAACTGCAACGCGCTCTACGACGCCGCGTTTGCGGACGACAAAGGCGCGACCTTGCGCAGCGCCTACGGCTCGCTCGCGAACGCCGATGCGGAGCCCGCCGGTGCCGGGCTTGCCATCACGAAGATGCCCGAGTTCGCCGAGTGCGCGGTGCTGCGTGTGACGTCGTCGTTCCTCGGTCGCGCCACCTCGATCGACGATGCCGCCTTGCTCGCCGGGTTGCAGAAGGATTTCGTGTCGTCGGGTTACCGCATGCGCGCGCTCGTGCGTGGCATCGTTCGCTCGCGGGAGTACCGGCAAGCGAACAACATGGGCTCGGCTGCCGCTTCGGGGAGCCCGCGGTGAAGCGGTGAAGCTCGCCATCGCCGCCGCCGTCATTGGCGTCATCGCCGTCAGCATCGGCGGGTGCGCGCGTCCGCTCGAGCGCATCGTGGGAACGCCAGGCGGACAGCTCGTCGCCCGCGAAACGATGGTCGCGGACACGGCGCCGAAGACCGAGCTCCGCATGGTGCCTCCCGAGGTCTACATGCGGACCTACTTGCAGTTGTTCGGCGGTCTCTTGCCAAGCGAAGCGCAGAAAGCTGCGCGCGGCTCCGAGGGGAACAACTTGTTCGATTCCTGGGACGACTACGTCTCGGCGCTCGGCTTCCCCGACTACCGACTCGACATCCCGCGCCAGACGCAAACCAATGCGCTGATGATCGCGTCCTTCGAGCGGCTGGGCGTCGCGTTGTGCGATCGCGCGGTCGAGCATGATCTCGGGAGCTTGGGAAATGCGTCTCCGCCGGCCGTCGGCGCTCCTCCGATCGTGTTCGCCTTCACGCCGTCGCCGCACGCGATGACAGAGGAGGATTTCGCCACACGCTTCGACGTTCTGCACCGCACGTTCTTGGGCTACCCGTCGTCGCTCGCACCGCCCGAGCGCGTGCCTCGCTACTTCGCGCTCTACCGCGACATTGCGGCGAATCACGCGAAGGCTCTGCCGAAATCGAAATTCACGCCCCATCAGGCGGCGTGGGCCGCGGTCTGTTACGGGCTCGTTCGCCACCCCGAATTCCATCTCTACTGAGACGCCGCCATGCCGAGTCGCCGCCACTTCTTGAAGATCGTTTCGGGCACCGCCGTCGCGGCGCTCGCCGGCCTCACGCCTTTGCGTGCGATGGCCGAACAGATCACGCAGACGAACGAGGGGGAGTTCTTCCTCTTCATCCACGCTTCCGGCGGCTGGGACGTCACGCTCTGGGCCGACCCGCGGAACGAGCAACGCGGAATCGTGCATCCGGCATCGACCGACAACACCGACAAATCGCAGGTACGTTTGTGGGTCGACGCGCCGCTCGCCGACGGGACGAAGAGCTTCGAGCTGATTCGTCCAAAGGGGTCGAACCTCGTGCTCGGTCCTGGGATCGGCGCGCTTGCCGAGATGCCCGATCGCATCACGGTGGTGAACGGCCTTGCGATGAACACGGTCGCGCACCCGGACGGCTCGATTTACTCGGCGACCGGTCGCCACCCGCAAGGTGGACGCGTTGCCTCGTCGAGCATCGACACGATGTTCGCCAACGAGCTCGGCACCGGCCAACTGCTGCCTTTGGTGTCGCTCCGGTTTCCCTCTGCCTTCGTGGGCGACAACCTGGACCGCCGCGCCGTGCCGTTGGCGGTCGACGCTGTCGGCTCCGTCGGACGAACGCTCTTCCGCGCCCAGATGTTCGACGCGAGCTCCGAACGCGACAAAGTGACGGCGCTGCTGTCGGCGGAGGCCGGAGATCTCGCGAAGCACTCGACCTACCCCGGTGTGCTCGAAGGTCTCGATCTCCAGTTTCAGAGCTTACGGCGCATGCTCGGCACCAGCTTGCAGGAGATCTTCACGACGGCATCCCTCCAGAAGCTGCATCCCGAGCTCAATTACAAAGCGAAGTTCGGGGGCGGTCCTTCCGTCAACGCTGCGTTCGCCGTCGAAGCCATGAAGCGCAACATCGTGCGCTGCGTGAGCTTCACCTTCGGCAACTTCGACACGCACGGCAACAACTACAAAACACACGCGCAAAACCAACAAGAGCTCTTCGACATGATCGCGACGCTCGTGCGCACGCTCGACGCGACGCCGCATCCGACGAAGGTCGGAAAGAAGCTGTCCGACCACACGCACATCCTCGTTGTCAGCGAGTTCTGCCGGACGCCGCAGATCAACCTCGCGATGGGACGCGATCACTACCCGAACAACTCCGCTCTCGTCGTGTCGCCGCGCTTCAAGACGAACTTCGCGTTTGGGAAGACGGACCGAGAACAGCTGCTTCCGATGCCCGCGAAGAAATTCCGCGACGGTGATCGCGCCATCGCGCCGCCCGATCTCTTGGCGACGATGCTCGGTGCGTTCGCGATAGATCCCCGTAAATACATGCGTGACGGTGAGATCGTGAACGAGCTCTTGAAGTCATGAGAGGGCTTCTGCCGGCGGCGCTGCTTCTCGTCGCTGCCGGTTGTGGAGCCGCTCCTCACTCGCGCGCGGCCGGCGGCATCGCGACGCTCGCCGCGCATCCCGTCGCGTGGAACCCAGCGAACGCCCCGATCGGAACGGTGCGCGCCGTCGCGGATGCGGGCGACGTCATCGCCGTCTTCGACGACGCGTCTGCGACCGTCTTCTCCTCGGGCGCCGTCGTCGCGCGCGACACCCACGTCAAAGGTTGGACCTCGGCCGCCGCGCTGTTCGCGACCGATGGCGTGACTCCTTGGATCGTTGGCGTCGACGGCGCGGGTCACGTTCAACGCCTGCGTGCGCAGAGCGTGTTCGAGGACGTCAGCGCGCGCTACCAGCTCTCGGGTAAGCGCGTGCGCGCGGCGACGATCGTGGGTGCATCGAGGGATGGATTCCTGCTCGACGACGGCGTTGCGTTGTCGGAAGCATCGAAGATGTCGGTCTTCCCGAGCGCGCACTTCACGTCTCTGGTCGGAGGCGGCGGTTTCGTCGCAGGCGTCACGTCCTCGGGGATCGATCTTCTCAATGCGACCAACGGCTTCGTGACGCACTTCACGCTTCCTGGACTGTCGTGGGTTGCGCTCGATACGCGGGGGCACCTTTACGCCGCGACCAAGCGCGCTGTCTATTCGGCCGACGCGAGCGGCGCGTTGAACCTCGTCTTCGATGCCGGCGACGATGGAATCCACGGCCTCGTCGCGTCGGGCGATCGAATCTGGTTTGCGGATCGCGATCAGCTCGGCGTCGTCGAGAATGGGCGCGTGACCGAAACCGATGGCCTCCACCTCGCAAGCGACGCCACGCTGCAGCGCTCGTCGAGCGGCGACGTCTGGGTGATCGGCTCCGGCAAGCTCGCGCGCTACGCGACGGCATCGTCCTCGCTCGCGAGCACGCAGCGAGCGCGCGATTCGAGTTGGCGGCAGGTGATCGCGCCCGTCTTCGCGCGCGCGTGCGCTTCCTGCCACCAGCCCGACGGCGTGGCCGGGGTCGACCTTTCGTCCGAGACCATGTGGCGCGCCAAGCGCTCGCTCATTCGTGAGCGCGTACTTGTCTCGCACACCATGCCTCCGCAAGGCCACGCGCTGAGCGAGGACGACCGCGCTGCCATCCACACGTGGATCGAAGGCGTGCCCTGACGCCGTTTGTCCGGCGCCTCGTCGACCTCGCCGAGAAGCGCCCGCCTCGGCGTCGCCGCGCAATCGAGAGTGAATCGTACGTTCGGGGCTTACATCTCCGTGGGGTCCCTGCGTCTAGAGGGAAACCTTTCACGACTCGATGCGGGTCGAGGAGACCTGACGATGAACGTTCGATCGGTAGTAGGCACGTCGATGTTGCTCGGTGCTGTCGCGTGCAGTGCGGCGACGGGCACAGACGAACCAGCGTCGTCGAGTGAGTCGAGCGCGCTCACGTGCGCGACGGCGGTCGACGCGAGCCGGTCGCTCTTCGTCACGGATCCCACAGCGCTTGGTAAATTCGGCTTCAAGCGCGTGATGGACGCGATCATCGCGACGGGATCGACCGCACCGCAAACCTCGCTCGCCCTCTACCAGCAGTGGTGGGACACGAACAACGACGACGCGAGTGGCGTGAGCCCCGCCAACGCGCATTGCGACGACAACGGCGGCACCGTCGACGGCTTTCCGATCGACTGCCCACGCCAGGAAGGTCTCCTTGCGCGCACGAACCCGTTCGTCGCGGGGAAGGATCATTACTCGCCGGTCGCCGTGGTCAACCGCTTCGATCTCGCGCCGAAGAACGGTGCGAGCTGCGGGCAGTACCGCGTCGTCTTCGCAAAGGACTCGGGAAAGACAGACTTCGCAGATCGCAATTTCGTCATCTTCGAGGCGGTGCTCCCGAATCCGACTCCTGCAAGCGGTATCGCGGGCTGCGTTCCGGTCGCGAAGTTCTGGGACGATCTGAGCGCCGACGCAGACGCGACGAGCCGCGCGACGAAGCTGTCGACGTTCTTCTTCAGCGGCTTGCCCGGCTTCGCGCCGGTCGTTCACGCGAGCCACTACGGTATCGGCGGCGGAACAAACACCGGGCAGATCCGCGCGAACCAGTTCATGCCTGGTCGCAGCCCGCTCGGGCAAGGCTGGCAGCTTCGCGAGTACCGCCTCTCGCGCCCGTGCACCGCCGCAGGCTGCAAGGTCGTGGCGTCACTCGCCACCGACAAGACGAACCCCTTCTTTCGTCTCTTCAGCGGCACCGACGTACGGAGCAGCAACTTCCAGACGGCGTTTTTGAACCAGGTTCCGAAGCTCGCGAGGAACGACATCAACGCGATCACGATGAGCGATCTCGGAGCCTTCAACGCCGGCCAGAGCGACGAGCAGCTCTCGACGAACCAGTACGAGACCGTCACGAGCGCCGCCTTCAAAGCGCGCATTCAGACGAAGCTCACGTCCATCGGCTCGACGCTCACCCCTTCGCAGCTCCTCGCGCGTGCGACGACGCAATCGTGCGCCGGGTGCCATCAGCTCGAAGCAAACCGCCCCATTGGCGGTGGTCTGACGTGGCCAGGCACGAATGGCTTCGTCCAGATCGACGAGCGCTCGACGATGTCGCCGGCGCTTGCCACGACGTTCCTGCCGCATCGCAAGAAGGTGTTGGAGGCATTCGTCGAAGCGAGCTGCACGCATGCGGTGCTCGCGACCGACGACGATTCGACGATCGGTGGCACGTCCGTCGGCGCGTCGAACTGACCGCACGGCTCAACGCACGGAGTCGCGGATGAGCGGGCGGGCTCGAACTTTCCTCGCGATGGAGTGAATACGCTCTTGCCCTCGCACGTCCGAGCACGTTCGCTTTTTTCCAGCCCACTTCAGCGTGCGCTACTTGCGTGTCGAATGTCGTGAATCAGCACTCTCGCGCGCCGTCTGAACCACCCGGTTGCACCAACCCGGAGGTTTCCCATGAAGACGAATGTGTTGGCGATGAGTGTTGTGTCGATGGCTCTCCTGACGTCCACCTCGGCGCTCGCTGCCGAGCCCGAGGCGGCGAAGGACAACAAGCCCGTTTCCACGACGACGACGACGTCCGCGATGATCGACCCGGCCGCTGCGCCCGCCGCTCCCGCGCAAGGGGTGGACAAGCCCACCGACTCGGCGTCTCCCGATCACAAGCGCTTGACCCTCGCCGTGAATCCGTTGGCGGCGACGATCGGGCGCTACAGCATCCAGGTGGAATACCTGCCCTTCGCGCACCACGCGATCGTGTTGAATCCCCACTTCGACCGCGTGACGGCCGATGTCACGCTCGGGAGCTCGAAGTACACCGAAGGCTTCACCGGCGGCGGCGCCGAGCTCGGCTACCG
>CAXSGV010000093.1:0-1346 GCA_964236615.1 uncultured Polyangiaceae bacterium | reverse complement strand
GCAAAGGGTCGAACGGTTTCTTCGTCGGACCCTCGCTGCTTCTCGCAGGCTACAACACGAGCGTCGAGGGCACGGGCGTCACGTCGCAGAGCAAGTCCTTTTCGAGTGTCGGCGCGGCGCTCGACATCGGAGGTCAGGCCATCATCGGCCCCGGCATCGTCATTGGCGGCGGCTTCGGCATGCAATACACGAGCGTCAGCGAGAGCTTCAAAGATCTGCCGCTCTCTGCCTCGGTGCTCGCAGGCGGAGGACTTCGCCCGCGCTTCCTCCTCACGCTCGGCTACGCGTTCCTCTGACCCCACCTCGGGCGGCGCCCGCTTCCGGGCCGGCGCTCCGTTATTCGTCGAAGCGAGCTGTACGCATGCCGTGATCGCGACGTTCAGCGCACGGAATCGCGGATGACCGCGCGCAGCTCGCGTAAGTCGACGGGCTTGTCGAGACGAAGGTTCGGCACGCGATCCAGGAAGTCACGGCCCTGCGTGGTAAACGTGCCGCCCGACACGAAGATCATGCGGCTGGCCATGTCCGGCAGCCTCTCTGCGAGCTCCGAATGAAGCTCCATCCCGCTCATCTCGGGCATCATCATGTCGCACAGGATCGCGTCGTAGGGCTCGGTGGCAAGCAGGTGGGCAAGCGCGGCAGTGCCACTCCTCATCAACGTCACATCGTTCTCTCCTGCCAGCGCACGTCGGAGTGACGCCCCGACGAGCTCGTCGTCGTCGATGACGAGCACGCGCGCACGGCGCACCTTCGGGGGCACGGGCAACGGCGAGGCCTTGCGCTCGTGCAAGTCCGCAGCGGCAGCGGGAAGGACCACCCGAAAACAGGTACCCTCCCCCGCCGCGCTCTCCACCGTGATCGAGCCCCCGATCGACTCGATGATCCCGTGACAGATCGAGAGTCCCAGACCGGTACCCTCGCCGATCTTCTTCGTTGTGAAGAAGGGGTCGAAGATGCGTGCCACGATTTCCTTCGGGATACCGGGTCCGGTGTCGCGCACCTCGACGACGGCGTTGCCGCCAGCGTCGGTCGACGTCGTGATCCGGATCTCGTGATCCTGGATTCGACCGTCGGGCAGTGCTTGCGATGCGTTGACGAGTAGATTGATGAACACCTGGCCGAGGCGAGCCTCGTCCGCTTCGACGAGAGGCACCGGGCCAAAGCTCTTCACGAGCTTTGCGCGGTGGCGAATCTCGTTGTTCGTCATGCCGACCGCGGTCTCGATCACCGACTCGAGCTTCAGGAGGACTCGCTTTTCCGCGTCGGTGCGCGAAAACGACTTGAGGCTACCTACGATCTTTCGTACGCGCTCTGCGCCTTCGCGCGCATCGGAGGTCATTTGCTCG
>CAXSGV010000092.1:0-17259 GCA_964236615.1 uncultured Polyangiaceae bacterium | reverse complement strand
GATCCAGCCCGGCGATGAGATCGGCCTTGTTCTCCTTTTCGGCGAGCTTGGCGGTCCAGAGAAGCTGCCCCGTCGCGAGATCGAGGCAGTGGAGCATCGTCCGGTTCGGAATGAGGACGCGCGACCCGATGACGCGGATGTCCTTCAAGTACTCGAGCCACTCTTCGCCTTCGAGCGCTTCCCAGACGATCGCGCGGCGGCGTGGATCGTACGCGCGCAAACGCGCCGCCTCGCCTTCGGGGTGGTGCGCGCCGAGGAGAACGAAGCCGCCTTGCGCCACGTGCGCGAGCGACAGCAGGTTGACGAGCGACGAGAACGCAGGGCCCGTCTGTCCCAACACCCCCGACGGCTCCGCGGGGTTGCTCGGCGGTGGTGGCGGCGCGACAGCCGAACGCGGAGCCGGACGAGCTGGCGGCGCGGGCAGGGCGGCGCCACGCGCGGGTGGCGGCGGAGGTGCAGGGAGGCGCCCGGCTTTCCGAACCGGCGGTGCCGGAAGCGCGGCACCGCGCACCGGCGGCAGCGGCAGCGGAGCCGGCGCGAGCGGCGGCGCCGAGACGATGGGCGGCGCGCTCGGGACCCGCTTCGGAGGTGCAACCGGAATGGGCAGCGCGCGCGGAGGTTCGGGCGCAAGTGGCATCGGGGGCGGGAGGTTCGAAGGGTCGCGGCGCTCCGTGAGCTCGCCGTCATCGTCGTCGTCAACGGCGATCTTCGCGACGCGCAGGGCCTTGTGCATCGCGATCGCGTCCGGCCAGCGATCGGTCATCTCGAACGCGACGGCGCGATCGACGAGGTCGACGACCGACAGCGGCAGGCGCTTCACGATGCCTACGAGCGAGGGCAGGGGCTCGGTCATCGCGAGGAGCAGCTCCTCGTTGGCGGTCTCCGCAACACGTGGCTTCTTCCCGGTGAGGAGCGCGTACATCGTCGCGCCGAGCGCCCAGACGTCGGAGCGTCCGTCGAGCATGTTCCAGCGACCACGCGCTTGCTCGGGCGGCATGTACGCGGGCGTTCCGAGCCTCGAGTCGGTTTGCGTCGACGACGAATCGCCGGAGGCCTCACTGAGCCGCGCGATACCGAAGTCGAGGACCTTCACGTGGCCCTCGTGCGTCAAGAACAGGTTCGCCGGCTTGATGTCGCGGTGGAGAATGCCGGCGGCGTGCGCCTCGATGAGAAAACCGAGCACCTGCTCGGTGATGCGGAGGACCTCCCCGGTCGGAAGTCGCTGGTCGCTGTCCACGTAGCGATCGAGGGAATGCCCCTCGAGCAAATCCATGACGAGGTAGACCGATCCGTCGTCGGCGCGATCGTCGTCGAGCACCGACACCGCGGCCGCGTGCGCGATCTGGTTCGCAAAGAAGCCCTCGCGCAGCATGCGCCGTACGAGGTCCGCGCGCGCCGACAGCTCCGGGTGAAGTACCTTCACCGCCGCGCGTTTGCCGTTGTTCATGTGCGACGCGGCGTAGACGGCGGCGTGACCGCCCGTGCCGAGAAGTGCATCGAGGCGCCACTTGTCGCGGAGCACGGTCCCCACACGGGCGGCGGCGTTGTGGCCGGGCGTGATGTCGGCTGGGCCGAGAGGGGAAGCGCTCACGACAGTCGGGGGGAGCGCGTCGTCGTCACTTCCGTCCTCCGGCTCCCTCTCGTTTCCCATCGTCGGCGGAGGCACAGGGTACCACGCGTCGTGTAAGATCGAGCCGCCATGGCGAACGCATACATCTCCGGGACGGGGTTCTATGTCCCGCCGAGGGTCGTCACGAACGACGACCTCGCGAAGGACTACGGTATCGACACCACCCACGAGTGGATCGTGCAGCGGACGGGCATCGAGCAACGCCGTTTCGCCGCGGACGGGGTCAACACTTCCGACTTGGCACTACCGGCGGCACGCGACGCCATCGAGCGCGCGGGCATCGAGGCGACCGACCTCGACATGATCGTCCTCGCGACCTTGTCGCCCGATTACTGCTTCCCCGGAACCGGCATCCATCTCCAGCGCAAGCTCGGGGTATGCGAAGGCCCAAAGGGGAAATTCGTCCCCGCGCTCGACGTCCGAAACCAGTGCTCTGGCTTCCTCTACGCGCTCGGCACCGCCACTTCGATGGTGAAATCCGGCGCCTGCAAGCACGTCCTCGTCGTGGGTGCCGAGAAGCACTCGTCGGCGCTCGACCTCTCGACGCGCGGTCGCAACGTCGCCTCGCTCTTCGGTGACGGCGCCGGCGCCGTGGTCGTGAGCGCTACCGACGAAGATCGCGGCGTGCGCTCCTGGCACCTCGGAGCGGACGGTCGCTTTGCCGACGTGCTCGCGCAAAAGATCTTCGACGTGGGCAACCGCGAGTTCATCCCCACCGACGCGAACGGCGTCGGTCAAGTCACGCCCGAGATGATGTGGGCGCACATGGATGGCAAGGTCGTGTTCAAGCACGCCATCGAGCGCATGATCGGCATCCTCATGGAGGCCTGCATCGCGAACGGCATTACGGGGCAGGACATCGACATGTTCTTCTTCCACCAGGCCAACCTCCGCATCAACCAGTACCTTCAGAACGCGCTCGGCATCCCCGACGAGAAGGTCTTCCACAACATCCAGCGCTACGGCAACACGACCGCAGCGACGATTCCGATCCTGCTCGCCGAGGCCGAGCGTGCCGGCAAGTTGAAGAAGGGGATGAAGGTCGCGATGGTCGCCTTTGGCTCTGGATTCACGTGGGGCTCCGCGATCGTCGACTGGTGACCCGGCTGGTGATCTTGGCGGGGCAGACGCGCTGGCATGTGGCAATCGGCCACCCGCACGCTGCCGACGGGAGCGAATTCCTCGGGTTTTGTCGGGAGTTGGTGTGGCACGCGCGGTGCTGTAGCGAGCCGCATGGCCACAACATTCCTCGGGGTCGCAGTAGGCGTCGTGGTCATGACCGCAGCCGTCTCGTACGGGTGTGCGTCGCGGCAACCGACCGTCTCTACCGCCGAGCTGACGTCGGCTAAGGTTCCCTCGGCGCCGATGGTCCAGGCCGCTTCTATCAGCGACCCGATCGCGCCGGTGATGGAGCGCGAGCGCGAGCAAGAGGCTCCCCCCACCGCGGTGCTCGTCGTTCGCGGCGACGTCGCGAAGCGCTGCCTCGGCGCGGGCGCCAACGACAACACCACATCGGATCGCGCGGGCTGGCGTGTCGTGCTCGAGAAGGTGACGACATGCATGAAGACAGGCGCGCTCGCCGGGCAGCGCCTCACGGTTTCGGGCGACGCCAAGGAGCAGGCGGCGGTGCGCTGCGTTCTTTCGAAGATGGGCGTTGCTGGCTCGCGCGTCGATCTCCGCCCGTCGACGGACTCGAAGATCGAGCTCGCTCTCGGCGCAGGTCCTGACGTCGCTCCGAGCTCGTCGCTCACACTGCCAATCGATCGCTCGGACGTGGTCGCGTTTCTCTCCGACGACAACCTCGATTGATCCTTCGCCGCTAGCTCCGCGAGCGTTGCGGTTTGCTCTTTCGCGCGACAGGCACTTTTTTAGGCGGCGCCGGCGGTGAGAGCACGCGGCGCGGCGCAGGGCCGCGTCCGAGCCAGGAGCGCTGCCCCCACGGACAGTGAAACGCCTCGGGCTTCGTCAGCACCCAGAGCGTCGGCAGTGGCGCCGGTGTGACCGGAAACGGACCGTCGCCGTCGGTGAAGTAAATGACGCCGTCGGGCTTCACGCGCGCCAGGTGGTCACGCGCAAACACGGGCCGCAGATCGGTGCCGCCGCGGCCGACGATCGACGGCAGCTTGCCCTCGAAGGCGTAGGTGCGCGCGATCTCCACGTCACACTCGCAGATCGTGATCGTCGCGTGCTCCGAGAGTCGCCCGAGCTGGCGCCCGATCTCCTCGAGCTCACGAAGCGTCATGCTGAGCGAGGTGTCGAGCGCGACGAGGATGCGCGGTTTGCCGATCGCGCGCGGCGCGTAAGAGCGCCCTGGCAAGACGCCGATCAAACCGGGAAAGCGGCGGCTCGGCCGCGCGTACGTGTGCACGGGCGCTCGCGCGTTCGCGACGAACATCCGCACCGCCGTTTTCCAGTCGAGGAAGTGCTCGGGTCGTTTGAGCGCGCCGCCGAGCTCTTCGAGGATGCGACCCGGGCTTTGGCCGGCGAAGCGCGGAACGGGCGGCCGCTCCCAGTCGGGCATCTCGGCGGTATCCTTTTCGTGGCGCGCGACGGTCTCCTTTACGACCTCGTCGACCAGTGATCGCGTTTGCGTGAGGCCGCCGGCGATCGTGTCGCCGCGCCGGAGGAAGCGGTGATCGTCGACGCGCTTTCCCGCGTTCGTCGCGCCGTCGCCGGGCGTGGGCCGCGGCCGGGTCCCCGTCGATTGGAGATGGTGAACGAGCTTCTCGTAGCGCTCCATCGTGCTTTGCCCCGCGCGAATCCCAACAGCGGCGTAGTCGCGCCAGGTGACCGGCGAGGGGAGGGGCTCTTCGATGTGCTCGTTGGCGCTCATCTCCACCGCGAGATCCATGAGCTCCGGCTCGCTGACGTCGACGAACTTCGGGTGCGTGAGGTGACCGAGCACCACGTGATGGACCTCGTGGAGCAGGACGCCGCGCAGGTACTGCGGCTCGCCGAGAAACGACTCGATGTGCACGTGGAGGTAAAAGCGTCCGTCGTGCAGCGACACCGCCATGCGCTGCACCGACGGATCGGATACGGGGTGCATCCGCGCGAGCGTCGCTGCGTGGTACGGGTACTTCGCAAGGAAGGCCGGATCGCGCAGGAACGCGTCGAGCCACGCCTCGATCTCTCCGACGCGCTGCGGGCTCACGCGAGGCACGCGCGTCAAGCGCTCGGCCGAACGGGCGTGACTCCGATGCGCTTGAGGGTCTCGACGAGAGGCATCGCGTGCTTCTCGCGCAGCTGCGCCAAAAGCTGGCCCATACACGTCCGCACGATGTTGCTCTTCTTGACCTCCGCGAGGTGCGCCGGCTGCTCGAGGTGCGCCTTGAGCGCGGTGATGGCGAGCGCGACGCGATGGTGCTTCATGGGGTCGTTCTTCCACGCGAGCATCTTTCGCTCCGCCGCGCTTCCCACGTAGCTCGCGACGAGCTCCGTCGGCTGTACGTCGACCAGCGGGGTCGCCGTCGGATTTTGCCCGAGCGCCTCTTGCAGACGCTCACGGTGATCGCCCGGAAGATCCGCGATGAGCGCCTCGAACGACGCGAGCGACAGCGCTTTCTGCGAGAGCAGCACGCCCGCCTCGGGGCCCGCGAGCAGCGGCGCCAGGCGCGCCGTGATCTCGTCGAGACGATCGGTCTGACCACGATCGCGAAACGCAGCGATCTCGGTCGCGAGCGGCGAGCCGGGCGCGTAGTCGGAAAGGAGCGCGCGGACGTCGAACGCGATGCGCGTCGACCACGTGTCCTTCGTAGCGAGGAGCGCCTCGACCCACGTCGGCGGCAGATAGCCACCGAGAGCGTCCCGCACGAACGCACCGTCGGCCAGCTCGGCGGGCGTCAGCGTCGTGAGCACCTGGCCGGCGTAGGTCCAAGTTCGCGGCGCGACGTCGTCGAAGAGGCGCTCGTGGTTCTGCGCGAGCGCCACGATGCCGGGATGAACGCCGTGGGTCTGCGCCCACGCGAGCCACGCCGCGCGATCGGCGCGGACCTCGAGGTTCATGAACCGCGCGCGGAGCGCCTTGTCGAGCGGCGTCACCTGGTAGTCGGCGCTCTCGGGGTTGATCGCGGCAAAGCACACCCAGTCGGGCGGAAGCTCGTAGCTGTGGAGCCGGCGCGCGGTCAGCAGCTGCAGCGCAGGCTGCTGGATGTAGCGCTCGGCACGATTGAGCTCCTCGAGCATCAAGATCCCCGCGCCCGACGTGGGGAGAACCTCGGGCAGCGCGTAGGTCGTTCGCGGCGCAGCAGCGCCAGTCGTGATCACGGGAAGCCCGACGAGATCCGGCGGCTCGAGCAAGCTGAGATCGAGCACGATGGTCGTGACGCCGAGCGCGTCGGCGACGTGCCGCACGATCTCGCTCTTGCCGATGCCGGTCGGACCTTCGAGAAGAACCGGCCGCCGTGCGCGGTAAGCCAGAGCGAGCACCCGTTCGAGGCGCGGTCCTACGGGGAGCACGGCGTCAGTCTAGCGCAGTCGTGGCGCGATCAGCGGCATGCGCCGTCGTCCTCGTCCGCGCCCATCGACGTTCCCGGCGAGGGGGTGCGCTTGTTCCCGAGTGCGTCGTCGTCGATTGGCGAGGTGCCCGCTCCGAGGTCGACGCCGCCCTGCGCGATCGTGCACGGCGCTGAGCTTCCGAGCTTCCAGCCTGCGCCGAGCAGCTCGTCCTTCCCGCTCGTCGCGATGGTCCATGCCTCGAAGAGCGCTTCGGGCGTGCTCGTCTCGCGCACGTTATTCCCCGTCATCGCGCCGGCGAACGCTGCGTCGGTATCGGTCACGGTGCTCGTGGTCACGGGACCCGGGCCGGACGCGGCGCACGCGGCCGACGAAACCAGGCCTCCGTTCACCCAGGCGTTGCCTCGAAGATCGGCGATGAGCTCCTTCGGCTCGACGTAAGGGCAGTTGTCGACCTTCACGGTGCCGAAATCCGCGATGAGCAGGTTGTCGACGATCGCTGCGTGACGCGCGTGGCTCCCGACGAAGAGGGCGAACCCAGAGAGCGACGCACTCGTCGTGTGCGCGAGCACCGTGTTGTAGCGAACGCGCGCGCCCTCGACGGTGTCGCCGTCGATGCCGATGACGATGCCGTGTCCGTCCTCCGGCACGAGCACGAAGTTGTTCGCGATGTCGACGGCGCGCGCGCCACGCACGTCGATTGCCCACGTGGGCACGTGGTCCGCCGATAGGCCGCCGAAGATGCGGTTCTTCTTCACGCGTAGGCCGCCACTTCCGATGGAGTAGAGCGCGCGCAAGGCGGAGTCCGGCGCGCTCGTGTGCCCCGAGCCGCCGCTGATGCGGTTGCCGGTCACGTCGAGATCGCTGGTCGCACGCGTGATCAACCCGATCGACGGAATGCCCCCCGTGTCGGAGGTTCCGTCGCCCCCCTCGATCGTGTTGTCGGCGATCGCGGTGGCATCGGCGAGCACGGGAGCGCCTTCGATCCACACGCCGACCGAGCCCACGCTGCGCGCGTGCTCCTTGCCGTTACCGCCTCCAATCCGATTTTTCGTGATGCGTGGTGCGCCGCTGGTCGTGCGTACGAGAACGCCGATGCTCCCCGCGCCCGACGTCGACTCACCGCTTCCGCCGTCGACGACGCATTCGTCGATCACCGGCGCGGCCGTGTCCTCGATCACGATACCGATCGACCCCACGCCGTTCTTCGACACGCCCGCACCACCGAGGAAGCGACTGCGCGTGACGTGGGGCGACGCCGAGCCCGCGAGCGAGAGCGCGATTGCGCTGCCATCGGGCGTCGCGGCAGCGCGCACCTCTAAGCCGTCAATCGTCACGGCCTGGCTCATGTCCCCGCGAACGAAGAGCGCGGGGGCGCCGTTCGAGCCCCCCGTGAGCACGCTCAGGCCGAGCGCGTCGTCGACGGTCGGCAAGGGGGGGAGCTCGCCGCGCGTCCATGACGAGCCATCGCACGCGAAACCGCCGTGAAGCGACACGGGGGCGTCGAGCACGAGACCGGCGCTCTCGGTGTAGGCGCCTTTGCATGCCCGGATCTCGGTGGCGTGGTTTGCCTTCGCAACACCGATCGCGGCCTGAAGTGTCTTCAGCGGGTTCGTGGGGGCGCACCCCGTGGCGCCGTCGCTTCCCGTCGGCGCGACGAAGACCGCCGGGCAGGGCGGGGGAGGGCAAGCTGCCGCATCGCCGACGCCGCAAGGCGCGCTCGTTGCGACGGGCGGTGTGCCCGTGGCTGCCGGGTCGCTCGAGCAGGAGGCGACGAGCACACTCGTGAACGTGAGCCCAAGAACCGACGCGACCGGCGCGAGCCACTGCAGCCTTACCATGGCGCATAGGATGCCAGACGCGGGGCGCGCGCGCAGGTCCTCCTCAGCGCGAGCTCAAGGTGGGCTCTTCCAGACGGGGCGGAACATGATCGAGATGCGCGGCTCGGCGCGGGCCACCTTGGGGATCGCGTGCTGGTAGGTGCGCTGGCACGTGCCCCCCATGACGATGAGATCGCCCCAGCCGAGCGTGATCGCGGTTGAAGGACCGCCGCCGGTACGCCGAAGCAAAAATTTTCGTGGCGCACCCACGGACACCGTCGCAACGAGAGCCTCGTCCATGCGCCTCGCAACGTAGTCGCCGTGCCAGGCGACGCTGTCGCGACCGTCGCGGTAGTAGGCGAAGCCCGTGCGTTCGAAGGCGGTCGCGTAACGCAAGTCGAGCGCGCGTCGCATGTCCTCGAGCGGCGCGAGGCTCGGCGCGGGCTTTGCGGGAAGCACGGCGATCAGCCGGGGAACATCGACTGTGCGGTCGTACATCTTGCGATCGTCCTCGCGCCACGGGAGCTCCCGCACGAGGGTCTCGAAGACGTGCTCATGGCCACGAAGCCATCGCCGCCCGAGCTCGAGCCACGCGCCGTCCTCGAGGGCGATGTGCTCGAGGTCCGTGAAGCTCGCGTCGCAGGAGGGGGCCTCGCCTCCGAAGAGCGAGACCTGGCGCGGAGGGGGAAGGGGATGCGCGCGCGGCACGTTGGGAAGTCTAGCGGCCGGGAGGAGCCTCGACGTCCACAGTGCCCGGTACGACCGCGAGCTGCTCGGTCCCCCAATTCGGAAGCGCTTTGTAGAGGAGCCAACGACCATCGGGGAGCACCCCCTTCACCAGGCGCTCGTCCCGCGTCGTTCGTCCGATCGGCGACGCCTCGTCGGAGAGATCGAGCTCGAACGCAATCTCCTCCAACGTGCCGTCGTCGAGACGCGTGCGTCCGCCCACCGTGATGCGCGCGCCGTCGATGCCGACATGCGACGCCGTGTCCACGCGCGCGTGCGAGTTGTCCGCGACCACGAGCTCGAAGCGGCGCGTGCGCGTCACCTGCCGGCGTATCGACGGCGTGTCGCCGCTCGGCGTATGCCCGAGCACGACGCGCTCGATGCCCGCGCACGCCAGCGTGTGAATGGTCGCCTCGGAAGGGAGTTGCAGGTTGTTGTGCTCGTCGGCGACGCGTCCGTAGACGACGCTCTGGGGGTTCGTGCGCGTGCCCGGAGCCGGAGCCTGGTAAGCAATGAGCGGCGCCCAGGCTGGCTTCCCCGCGTCGTCGAGGCGCTCCTCTTCGAAAGCGCGGATCTGGTCCGCGTAAAAATCGTTCAGTGCGTGCACCCATGCATCGACATCGCGCTCGCGTGGTCGCGTGGGCACGAAGCCAACGCTCTCGTCGCCGACGCCGCCGTGCACGAAAAGCGTTTCACCCGCGCGGTAGGCAAGCTGGCACAGCTCCAGGTACGCGCGCAGATCACCACCGCGCGACAGATCGGTGACGTAGCTCTCGACCACGTCCTCGTCGGTCGCGCCGCGACCTTCGGTGGCGAGCTCGGTGCGCCGGTGCTCGAACGCATCGCGTGCGCCCATCGTCTTCTCGAAGATGAACCGGAGCAGCGCGGGCCGCGCGTGGGTCGGCGCGAGCTCGGTTGGTGCGTACGCGGGCGGATGGCCGGCGAGCTCGCGAAGAAGACGGAGCTTGTTGATGTCGCGGTTGCCGGCGAGCAGCACGACGCGATCGGGCTGGCGACGCTTCGCCTCGAGGAGTGTCCGGACGACGCGCCGGCCGAACGGTCCTCGGTCGATCGCGTCCCCGCCGAAGACGAAGGTGGTCCCCTTGGCAACGACGAGGCGGCCATCATCGTCGAGGGCGACGCCCATTCGCCGCGACGACTCGCCGCTTGCAAACGACGCGATCTTCGACCACATCCCCTCGACGTCGGTGAGGTAAGCGAGCACGCACGCTCCTTAGCAGACGCGCGAGGACCGGTGGTACCCTCGCGCTCGCGCCATGACCTCCACGACGGCACCGAAGCGAGACACGGGGGCGCCGCGTTACCGGCGCCGAAACTACCTCATCGATCCCCGGTTTCAGCTCAAGTACACCGGGCTACTCGTGGCTGTGGTGCTCGCCGTGATGGTTCTGCTCGGTGTGCAAATTGCCCGCAGCGCCAACGTCGCGTCCAGCTACGCGGAGCTCGCAGCCAAGCAGGCCGAGCACGCGATGAAGGAGAGCCACACGAGCTCGAAGCTGGCGCGGCAGAACGTCCTCGCGAACGCGGGCGACAACCCGATCCTCTTGCAGCTCATGGAGGAGGAGCTCGCAGCCACCGATCTCAAGGCGGAGCAGGAGCTCGCCGACGTGAAGAACGAGCGCATCGAGGTCGACATTCACCGCCGCCACATGCGCGAGCAGTTGATCGGCGCAGGCATCGCGCTCACGGTGCTTCTCACGACGATGGGCATCTTCATCACGAGCAAGATCGTCGGCCCCGTTTACAAGATCAAACGCCTACTCCGTCGCGTGGGCACCGGACGGCTCGTGATCAAGGAGCGCTTGCGCAAGGGCGACGAGCTCGAGGACCTCTTCGATACCTTCCTCCAGATGACGTACTCGCTGAAGGCGTTGCAGTCGGGGCGCATGGCGACGCTCGACGCCACGATGGAGACCGCGAAGGCCACCAACGCGTCGCCCGAGGTGCTCGAAGGTCTGCAAGCGCTGCGCGCGCAGATGGCACTCGGTCTCGGCCATCTCGGCCCCGTCGGCCCACGGGGGGACGCATGAGCGAGCTCGAGTTGGAGCCGTTACGGAAATCGATCGTCATGGCGCACCCGGTCGTGCGCAGCGCGATCGACACGCTCATCGAGCGCTTCGAGCAGGGCGACTACAACCCGACGCCGATCATCGACCTCGGCGTGCTCGTCGCGAACGCCGACGGCGCGCCCGACGAGGAAGAGGTCGAGACGCTCCTTCAAATCTTTCAGTCCCTCTTCGGGGCGACGCTGAGCAAGGCGATGGTGGGTCACCTCATCGACGCAAGCCTCGAGGTCGCGCTGGCGGCGGGTACCGAGTCGCGCGTGCGCCTCATCGCGGAGATCTTGAACGACTGCGACGCGGTCGAGCCGGGCATCATCGTCGCGCTCGCCGTCGCCTACTCGAGTGAAGGTCTGTCGCCTGCGGAGCGCGGGGTGATTGACGCTGTCGCGCGCGCGGCGGGCTTATCGACGAACTTGCTCGACGCGCTCGTCGAGAGCGTGCGCGCCTCGCTCGCCGTATCGAGCCCTGCACCCGCCAGCGCGTGATGCGTCAGCCGCGATCGGGTGAGGCGCTCAGCCGCGATCGCTCCGCTCGCCTCGACCTCCGCGGTCGTGGCGATCGGGTCGGTCGTTGGCCGTTGCCGCGCGCGTCTTGGCGGCGCGCCCTTTCGCTTTGCGTTTCGCGCGTCGCGCCTTGGCAGCGCCGGGCGTGCGAATTGGTTTGCCAGGCAGCTCGATCTTGGGCTTCTTGGGGTGGCGCTTGTAGAGAAGAAGGGTTCGACCCAGCACCTGCGCGAGGGCGGCCTCGGTGCCTTCTGCGAGCATGGCCGCCGTGTCGTGGCGATCGAGTGGCGACTCGCTGAGGACCTTCACCTTGACGAGCTCGTGTGTGAGGAGCGCCGCTCGGAGCGCCGCGAGGACTGCGTCGGTCACGCCGTCCTTCCCCACCATGACGACGGGCGTCAGCGCGTGCCCGAGACCTCGAAGATGGCGAAGCGTGGCGCCGTCGAGGGCGCCGCCCTTGCTTGCATGCGCTTTGGCAGTTTTGGCGGCGCTGCTCGGAGTCGCGGCAGCCTCGGCGGTCGCGGGGAGAGTGGAGTCTTTAGGAGTCGTCATGTTTGGCTTCGCGCCCCCGGGAAGAGTCGAACTTCCGACCAACGCTTTAGGAAAGCGCTGCTCTATCCACTGAGCTACGGGGGCTTAATTATCGAGCGATCCGATCCGTAGTCTGCCCGGGCGGCAGACGCAAAAGGGCATTGGGAAGCGGCCGTAAAACGGCGAAAAAAAGGGGACAAGGGCGGGAGAAGTAAGGAGATGAAGGCGTAATCGATTGCTCCGGGCCCCTCTTCCAGGGGTGGTCCCGGCTGTGTTACGACGAGCTGATTTCGTTCAGTCGGAGTCCGGAGGAACCATGGTTAGATGGCTTGTAAGTATTCTTCTTTCACTAAGTGTCGTGCTGGGCGTTTCCCAGTCGATGGCCGCAACCGGGCTCACATGCCCGTCGCCGGCAGGAAATCTTCAATCGGCAACCGCCCCCAACGACGGCGTGCAGCAGGGCCGGTTCACCCGCGCGGGTAACCCCGTCAGCGCCTGCACTGCGACGCCCCGATCTGCCCCGGTCGTCCAGAGCGGCAACTACAACTACGACAAGTACCTCTTCACCAACCGCTCCAATGCGACCCAGTGCATCATGGTGTCGCTGCAAGCCACGGGATCCGGAAACCCCGGCGAGCTCCAGTCGGCCGCCTACAGCGGTCAGGCGGGTGTCGGTACGGGCGGCTTCCAGCCCGGCGCCATCACGACAAACTACCTTGGTGACTCGGGTCCCGGCACGGCGACCAGCACCATCGCGTACCAGTTCAACGTCGCCTCCCTTGCCGACTTCGAAGTCGTCGTGACAGAGAGCAACGACGGTCAGGGCGGCGGGTACAACCTGACCGTCAGCGGCTGCGGCCAGATCGTCATCTCGAGCTACGCCCCGCTGTTTGGTTACAAGACGGGCGGCTCGCTCGTCGGCATGTACGGCTCGGGCTTTTCGCCGACTGGCCTGGCGCCAACCGTCACGTTTGGCGGCAATGCAGCCACCGTGGTCAACTTCCAGGACACGGCTCTCGCGCTCAATACGCCCGCTAACGCAGGGCCGTACCCCGCGGCCGTCCCCGTGACCGTGACCGCAAACCCGAGCGGGGCGACCGCGACGGCGACCAGCCCATTCACCTACTACGACGACATCTCTACGACGACGACGCTCAGCGCCGCGCCTAACCCGTCAGTGTTCGGCCAGGGCGTCACCCTTACGGCGACTGTCGCACTCACGTCGCCGAACCCGTCACTTCCTGCACCTGGCAATGTCGAGTTCTTCGACGGTGCGAGCTCACTTGGCAGCGGCGTCGTCAACGCATCAAACGTGGCGACGATTAACGTAGCCAACCTGGGCGTCGGTACGCACAACCTCACGGCGACGTACAAGCAGTCCCCCGTCCCTGCGGCTGGCTCCGGCGACCTCGTCTACCTCTCGTCGACCTCGACGCCCGCGGTCGTTCAGACCGTCATCCAGGCGGCATCGACGACCACTGTCTCCTCGTCCTCGAATCCGTCGGCGATTGGCAGCAACGTCACCTTCACGGCATCCGTCATCGCTACGGCGCCCGGCGCAGGCATTCCCGGCGGCACCGTCACGTTCTCCGCCGACGGCACTCCGTTCGCGACGGGCGTCACGCTCGACGCGGCTGGCCGCGCGACGGCATCGACGAACGCGCTCGCGCTCGGCGCGCACGCGATCACCGTCAGCTACTCCGGTGACACCAACTTCACCGCCTCGGCCGGCACGCTCGCGCCCGCGCAGTCGGTCACTGCGACGGCCACGGGCATCAGCATCGTGGCAAACCCGGTTTCCCCCTCGACGTTCGGCCAGGCTGTGACCTTCACGGTCACGTTGACTGCGACGACCGGCGGCACCCCGACGGGTACCGTCACCTTCCGCGACGGCCCGGACGCAACGAGCCCCCAGATCGGCACGACGCAGACCGTGAGCAACGCGGGTGTTGCCGCGATCACGATCTCGACGCTCGCCCAAGGCTCGCACACGATTCGTGCGGACTACTCGGGTGACGCGAACCACAACGCGGTCGCGGGAACGCTCTCGCCGTACGTGGTCAACGCTGCTGGGACGACGACGACGCTCACCTCCTCGGTGAACCCGTCGACGCCCGCGCAGTCGGTCACCTTCACGGCGACCGTGACCTCGGCGGTTGCGGGCACCGTTGGCGGCACCGTGACCTTCAAGGACGGCGCGAACACGCTCGGTACCCCCAGCGCCGTTGGTGCCGGTGGTGTCGCAACGTTGACGACGACCGCTCTCACGGTTGGTAGCCACAACATCACGGCGGTTTACGGCGGCGCGGGCAACTACGGCCCGAGCACGTCCGCGATCCTCGTGCAGGTGGTTGCCGTGCCGGTGGTCGACGCGGGCAAGGATGCCGCGGAGGCTGGTAAGGACAGCAGCGTTCCGGATTCGTCCAAGCCCGACACGGGTACGACGGACTCGGGCCCGGCAATCGACTCGGGTACGCCCAAGACGGATGCAGGCTCGGACGCAGGCGACGGCGTCATCGCCGGCGGCGGCGGCGACGACGGTTGCGGCTGCACGACGGCGGGTACGCCCTCGTCGGGCGCTCTCTCCCTCCTCATGTGGGCCGGCGTCGGAATCCTCGTGGCACGTCGTCGCAAGCGCAGCTCGCGCTAGTCGACACCGTCACTAGGTGAAAAAGGGTGTCCCGCGAGGGGCACCCTTTTTTTTAATTTGTGCTGCAGCTCAGCTCGCGCGGTCGAGGCGTTTCCGCGGGCAGAGTGTTATGACCGAGGTTCGTTCAGTCGAAGTTCGGAGGACAGCGATGGCTAGATGGCTTGTAGGTTTGCTTTTTTCTTTGAGTCTCATACTCGGCGCCACGCAGGCGATGGCCGCGACCCCGCCCGGGCTCACATGCCCGCCGGGTGGCAAAGTCATCCCGGGGACGTTGAACATCTCGACGACCCCGAACGACGGCGTGCAGACCGGCCGCTTCACGCGCGCAGGTAACCCCGCCTCGACATGCGCGGCACCGCACGTCGCGCCGTCGACGCAAGACGCGGCAGCGAACTTCGGCTTCGACAAGTACACGTTCACCAATCGCTCGGCGGCGGCCCAGTGCATCACCGTCACCCTGCAAGCGACCGGCGCGGGTGCCTCGGGCGAGCTTCAGTCCGCGGCCTACAGTGGTAGCGCGAGCACGGGCGGCGGCTTCATTCGGACCGCGATCACGACGAACTACCTCGGCGACTGCGGTCCCGGCCCGGCGACGACGACGGCAACGTACTCGTTCACTGTCCCGGCGCTCACCGACTTCGAGGTCGTCGTCAGCGAGAGCAACGACGGCCAGGGCGGCAACTACACTCTGACGGTTTCGGGTTGCGGTCAGATCGCCATCTCGACGATCAACCCTGCCTTCGGCCATTCGAGCGGCGGCACGCCCGTCACGATCACGGGCTCGGGCTTTGCGCTTCCTGGTGGCGCAGCGCCGACCGTTACCTTCGGTGGAACGCCGGCCGTCGTCAGCGCTGGCTTCAGTGACACGTCGCTCACCGTGACGGCTCCCGCGCACGCGGCAGGCGCAGTGGCAGTCACCGTTCAACAGAACCCCGGCGGGGCGACCGACACGGTCAACCCGGGCTTCACGTACTACGACGACATCACGACGACGACGACGCTCACCTCCGCGCCGAACCCGTCGGTCTTCGGTCAGCCCGTCACGCTCACCGCGAACGTGCTGCTCACGTCCGCCAACCCTGGCTTGTCGGCACCTGGCAACGTCGAGTTCTTCGACGGCTTGACGTCGCTCGGCAGCGCGGCGGTCAACGCTTCGGGAGTCGCCACGCTCATCGTGTCAAACTTTGGTGTGGCGTCGCACAACCTGACGGCGACGTACACGCAAGCGCCCGCCGTTCCTGCGGGGAACGCCACGGGCAGCCTCGTTTACGTCACGTCGACGTCGACGCCGGCCGTCGTGCAGGTCGTCGCCAAGTCTGGCTCCGTCACGCAGGTTTCGTCTTCCTCGAACCCGTTGGCGATCGGCGGCTCGGTCACGTTCACGGCCTCCGTCACGGCGCTCGCGCCGGGCGCCGGCATTCCGTCCGGCACCGCGACCTTCTCGTCGGACGGCGTCGCTTTCGCCACGGGCATCGCGCTCAACGCGAACGGTCAGGCCACCGCGACGACGAACGCGCTTCCACTCGGCACGCACGTGATCACGGTCAGCTACTCCGGCGACACGAGCTTCGTCGCGTCGGTCGGCACCCTCGCACCGGCGCAGACTGTCTCCGCGACCGCGACGGGGATCACGCTCGTCGCGAGCCCCGCATCGCCCTCGACGTTCGGCCAGTCCGTGACCTTCACCGTCACGTTGACCTCCACCACGGGCGGGACGCCGACCGGCACCGTCATCTTCCGCGACGGCCCGGATCCGACGAGCCCGCAGATTTGCGCAACCCAGTCCGTGAGCGCCGGCGGCACCGCGGCCATCACGCTCGCGACGCTCGCACAGGGCCAGCACACCATTCGCGCCGACTACTCGGGTGACGCGAACCACCAGGCAGTCGCTGCGACCATCACGTACCAGGTCAACGCGGCCGCGACGTCGACGACGCTCACCTCCTCGGTGAACCCGTCCGCGCCCGCGCAGGCGGTGACTTTCACGGCGACCGTGACCTCGACGGTCGCGGGCACCATCACGGGCACCGTCACGTTCAAGGACGGCGCGAGCACCCTCGGCACCGGCACTGTCGGCGTGGGTGGTGCGGCCACGTTCACGACCGCGGCGCTCGCTGTCGGCAGCCACAACATCACGGCGGTCTACGGCGGCGCGGGCAACTTCGCTCCGAGCACGTCGGCGATCCTCGTGCAGGTGGTTCGCATCTTGGTTGGCGACGCCGGACCGGACGCGGCCGAAGCAGGCAAGGACGGTAGCCTTCCGGACGCAGCCCAGGCCGACACTGGCCCCGGCAACGACTCCGGTCCGCCCGTCGACTCGGGTAAGCCCCGTGTCGACAGCAGCACCGACGATGCGAGCGACTCTGTCACCGGCGTCCTCGGCGGCGGCGGTTGCGACTGCTCGATGACGGCAACTCCCGCATCGAGCGCCCTCTCCGTCCTCATGTGGGCCGGCGTCGGAATCCTCGTCGCGCGTCGTCGCAAGCGCAGCAACAAGCGCTGAGTCGACACCGTCACAGGTGAAAAAGGGTGTCCCGAAAGGGGCACCCTTTTTTTTGTGCGCGCCGCGCTATGCGCGCCGCGCTATCCGCGCCTGCGCTCGCTCAGCCCGCGATTTCGACGCGCTTGCTGTAGCCGAACGACCCGGTGCCCGGCGACTTGGCCGACAGCGGCGAGACGCGGATCGTAAGCAGATCGCCTGCCGCCGCGATGGCGTCGAGCGTGACCTGCGCGGTGAAGGTGAGCTCGCTCGTGGGCAGCTTGCTCTTCGCGTCGGGCGCGGCGACGAGCCCGGCAGGAAGGACGACGTCCTTGATCTCGACACGCGCCCGGCCGCCTGCGATGGGCAACAGATCGTAAG